>CAMZLQ010000171.1 GCA_947311585.1 uncultured Alcanivoracaceae bacterium
GGAGATGAAAGCTGATAATACTTCATCGTCTTTATTATCTTTGGGCACTTTTGGGTAAAAATTTCGGTGTCCGAGCATTTGTCCGCCTCTTACCGCGCATAAAGTCACAATAAACAAACCCAATTCATGAGCCACACTAAAGAGGTCAATATTAAGATTTGATTTGGATTCAACCACTTGTTGGGATTGAATAATTTTCAGCTCTTTTATTTGATCACGAATTTCTGCTGCTTTTTCAAAATCCAATCTTTGTGAGCAGCCATTCATGGATTGGACCAATTCATGCACCACTTGAGTGGACTTGCCAGCTAAAAATTCTTTTGTGTAATGCAGTTGTTTTTTATATTCCTCTTGCGACACCAATCCAACACAAGGAGCCGAACAACGATTAATTTGGTATTGCAAACACGGACGAGAACGATTGGCGTAAGTGTTGTTGTTGCATTGCCTAACCTTAAAGAGTTTTTGCAAATGATTAAGTGTGTGTCTGACGGCTTGGGCACTGGGAAAAGGTCCAAAATAACGTCCTTTGCCTTTTTTGGCTCCACGTCGGAACTCCAACAATGGAAACTTATCATCATTTTCGGACAAATAAATATAAGGGTAACTCTTGCCGTCTTTGAGTAAGATATTGTATTTGGGCTTGTGTTGTTTGATGAGCTGGTTTTCTAAAATCAATGCCTCGCCTTCATTACGGGTAATACTAAAACGCATATCCGCAACCAGACTCACCAACGCCATGGTCTTACGGTCTTTGGCTTTACCCGAAAAGTAACTGCCCACTCGGTTTTTTAGATTTAACGCTTTGCCCACATAAATGACCTTATCGTGTTTATCCAACATCTGATAAACCCCCGGTTTTGGTGGTAATTGTTTTGCAAAAGTTTTACCGTTGAAGGTCATCTGATTAGACTCCAAGCAGAGGCAGATGTTTTAATGCGTGGTAATTTAATGATAAAGCAATACAGGTTTTGAGCTCTTGTTCAGGTACATCTTCGTCCAACTCAAAAATAATCGCTCGATTGCCTTCGAAAGTAAACTCTTGAGGGTAAATTTCTTTAAATGTTTCTATCAGACTAGTTTTACAATTGAAAAATATCCCGTATTGATTGGGAAATAATTTTCTCCACGCAATGCGAATAGTACTGCCATCTTTGCTTAAATAACTCGGTTCATTCCATTTAAGTGTTTCCCTTAGAGTTAAGTCGGATTCTTTTGCCACTGAAAATATAAGTTGTCTTAATTGCATTATTTTAGGTTGGATTTCCATTGGGTAGGTGTCGATAACGTTTTTAACTTCTGGATTCATTTAACTATCCATGCTTTTTCAACAAGTAATTCTTGTTGTGAGAATATTTTGCCAACAAACTTATCGCCTTGGTGAATCTCACCTACCCCTTTTGGTGTGCCTGTCATGATGATATCACCATCAACCAAAGTACAAAAACTTTGTATGTCGGCTAAGATATCTTCGGGTTGGTACAACATCAATTCACAACCGCCCTGCTGAACAATCTCACCATTGATAAACAGCTCTAAGCGAAGGTCTTTAACTTCACCAGAAAAGGCAACAAACTTGCTAAAAACAGCCGAACCATCAAAAGCCTTGGCACGTTCCCATGGCAACCCTTTGGCTTTTAATTGCGATTGAATCTCACGTTTGGTCAAATCCAAGCCAAAACCCACTTTGCTGAGTTTACCGTCTTTGATTATAAAACACAGTTCACCCTCATAATGAATTGGGTCTTGTTTATTAAAATAAATTTCATCAGCAATAGCCGAAGGCGGTTTCATAAATAAAGCCATTTGGGTTGGAACTTCATTATCTAACTCTTTGATATGTGCCACATAATTGCGAGCAACACAGAGAATTTTGGTTGGTACAATGAATTGATTGTTTTTAGTAATTGAATTCATTATTTTAGCAATGGATTTTCAAACTCATCATACTCAATACGAGTATCCATCTGACCATCCAAATTGGTGTCCATTTCAGAATAAGATAAGCTGAGGTTTTTAAAATACGAAATTTTAACGATTTTCTTATTGGCATTATGAAAAACAATGGTATCAAGAATGCCATCTTTAAAGTTCATTTTATAATTTTTATAACCATCACCAGTTCTATCCATTTTTACCCAAACAGGCAAATTGTTTTTAAATTTGGATTCAGATTCAAAAACACCATTAAAATCATCATCCGATTTACTACTTTTCAGTAATCCTTTGTGATCATAATAGTAATAATAGTCAATTTTTTTATCCAAGTTCCTGTCAATTCGTCCCTCGGCAAAGAGTCCATTTTTATAAATCCACCATTCATCAGGGATGCCATCACCATCATAGTCAATGCCATTTTCTGTTATAGGTGATTGAAAATAAAAATAAGATAAGGCTATTCCAATAAACATACCAATAAGCCCAACCACAAGATAATTAAGCATATGATTAGTTAATTCTTTAATTGACTCATTACCCGAAGTAATCGGCTCTTGGCTATTCAAACTTTCATTAGATGCTTCATCTGAATCTGACTGTTCTGACAAATCATGGGTTTCCCACTGCCTTACAATTTCTTTAGCTTGCTGATAATCTTCTTGTACAATCATGACCCGCACAATCCCTGAGACTTGTAACTCTCCGATTCCTCCTTGCAGATATTCGCCATCAATTCTGCCTTTTAAGCCTGCTTGCTTAAACAGGTTTAATAACAAATGAGCTTCTACTGAATTTTGGGCTTGGTAAATGAGTCGCATGGGTTTTTCCAATCAATAAACATTTATTGTAACCCACCTCATTTGTTTGTAAATTGATTTTTCCAAAAAATAGCAGCTAACTATTGAATATCCCCAAATATTCTGGCACTTCAAAGTCAGGAAACAATTCTTGCTGATTGGTATATCAACCCAGTAGCTAGTTCATCTGCTACCCGTAGACGGGATATTTCTCTTGTTCTTACCTGCAATCGTGTTTGGGCTATCGACTGATTGACTGTTGGTAAATGTTCATCGATATAAGCTTCAAGTTCCAAATCATCAAGAGCATCAGGATTAAGCTGTTCTTCGATGGTTCGCCGATAGCCAATTCGATTGATGCGCCGCATGGATTGTTGATTAATGCCAAAACTGATGCGATTTAACAGGTGTGCATTTTTAGATGTCAGCGGCAATTGTTGCACTAAAAGTGCATCACCTACCCTCAACCGCGAGGGCGTTAAACTCAAGGATAAAGCACTGACACCAAGAGTCAAAGCGGATGCTTGTTTAATAAATTCACGACGATTAGCTTGCATAAGATACCTTTTTCTTGGAAATTCACCCTCCTTAACGTCATCAATACAAAAGGGTTGACAATTTTATGTTTCGTGCGCGAATTTCGTGAAGGGAATCACACTAAACGAACAATGCAATATAATAAATTGAATTTCTCTAACTAATTACACTATACTGGCAATATTTTATAAATTAGAATTTCAACATGAAAACAATAAAACGAAATATTTTAAAGCTATTTCCTTATCTTGTAATTTTATCTTATACGGTTACCGCACAAGATTTTAATTTGAAAAATATAAGCCAACAAAAACAACTGCCATTAACTCCTCAAAAATCATCAGCACAGGTAAATGTCCGTGAAAGCAATTGGAAATTAACAAGTAATGACATTAATCATTTTATAAATGCCAAACAAACCATTACTATCAAGAATTTCCCTTATGCAGCTATTGAGCTTGATAACAAAACCTCTCCAAGGACAATTGTTTTTAAAAAATACGATGTCTTTGCAAAAAATGCAAAAATATACCTCGTCACATCCAAGGGAAGAAAAGAACTTCAACGCCCTGAGCTTATTACCTATTCATCAATTGCCAATGGCCTTAGCTTGGTTGTTAATCCAACAAATGGCGAGACTCATGGTTACTACAATAAAGCTGGCGTTAGTTTAGATATTATTGGCAATATCCGTACAAGCCTATCAATAAAACAACATCAAGAACACACGCAAAATACTGATGTAACAAAACAATGCTTCACCAAAATGGATGACCAACCCGAAATATCCAGCATTAACCTAGACAACAATGCCATTCAAGCACCTCACGCTCCAACGGGCACAATAAACTACCAAGCCGTGGTAGCTGTTGACACAGACAATGAATGGATGTCAGGCAAAGGCAACAACACCACAACTGCCATGACTTTTATCACCACTTTATTCGCAAATATGAATGTATATTACGAAAGAGATTTTGCTACACGCTTATTGATAGGTGACACTTTTTTAAGAACCGCTACCGATCCTTTTCCAACTGAACCCAATATTTCAACTTATTTATCAGATTTTGGGGAATACTGGCGGGTCAATCAAGGTGCTATTAGTAGAGATTTTGCCTTATTATTAAGCGGACAAAATATTCCATCTAATAGTTTTTCTGGTATTGCTTGGGTTAATCTTTTGTGTAATGATGGTTTTCAGCAAGGCTCACAAACACCTGGAAGCTATAGTGTTAATAGAATGGGCTCTAGTTTAAGTGTCGGCTTTGTATCGCAGTTTGTAGGTCATGAGTTGGGGCATAATTTTGGTTCTCCTCATACCCATTGTTATGCAACTCCTATCGACCATTGTTACAACGGTGAAGCAGGATGCTACAGTGGTGCAACGACATGTCCAGCCAGCGGCAAAGGCACAATCATGAGTTATTGCCATTTAGGCGGTGCTAGTGGTGCGAACTGTGGCATCAGTAATGAAAATTTTCATCCAACAGTAATCACTCAAATCACAGGACGAATTGCCGCAAATTCTTCACCGACTTGCATCGTTCCTTTTGTAGAGCCTGGAGTCGACACAGTATTTGATAATGGCTTTGAAAATTAATGGATTCGAAATTATTGCTTTATTTTGCCCTTTTTTTGGCTGTAATTATAATCGCTTTTTATTTAGTAAAAATTCCTAAAAACCGCAGAAGAACACGACTTTATAAAAAAGAATTTCCACAGCAATGGATTGAGGTTCTTAACAAACACTTTGCACTTTATTCAAAGTTACCTGCTGATTTGAAAAGGCAATTGCATGGGCATATTCAAATATTTCTGGATGAGAAAAATTTTATCGGTTACCAAGGACTCACAATCAATGACACCATTCGGGTGGTTATTGCCGCACAAGCCTGTGTGCTTTTACTCAATCGCAAAACTAATTATTATCCGCACTTAGACAACATCTTGGTTTACCCCAATGCTTTCACCAACAAAGACCCAAAAAGTGAGTTTGAAGAACATATTCGACTGGGAGAATCGTGGCATCGCGGTCCAATCGTCTTGTCATGGCAACATTCTGACCAAGGCGCGCTCAATGACGAAGACGGTGAAAATGTCGTCATGCACGAATTTGCACACCAACTTGACCAAGAAAACCCTCAAGGAACAGGCTTTCCAGAACTGCAACACAATAACGTTAAACAATGGAGTACTGTTTTAGCTAAAGAATTTAAAGCCCTAAGCATTAAGAAAAAATTGCATAAAAAAAGTTTACTCAATCAATACGGTGCCACCAACCCTGCCGAGTTTTTTGCTGTGATTACTGAACATTTTATTGAACAACCCAAAGAATTACTCAAAAAACACCCTGAACTTTACCAGGAACTAAAAAAATATTATCAGATTAATCCAATTGAGTGGGTTTAAAAAATTATTTTTGCTAAGATATTTTTTTTACTTTTTAATTCAGCAAAATGCCAACGTCTCTCAGTTTTAAATCTCTGCTTTTCTTTTCTGTATTCACCTCATTTATCAGCAATGCCACGAATTACACATTAACCATAACCGATGCTAAACACCATTTGGCAAAAGTTGAAATTGCTTTTACAGGAGTTAACACCAAAGCTTTTACCGTTAAACTCCCGGTGTGGCGTACTGGACGGTACGAAATTTTAGATTTAAGCGCGAATATTCGAGATTTTAAAGCCTTTGATGCCAGTGGAAAATCCCTCACATGGCATCAAGATGACAAAAATAGTTGGCGTATCTTTGTCAATACACCAGGCACGGTCAAAATCACTTACCAAATTTATGCCAACCAACTGCGTAACCGCGTCAGTCATATTGATGAATCCCATGCTTTTTTGGACGCCAGTGGTGTTTTTATGTACAGCCCTTCACAAAGAGATAAACCCCTTACAGTCAAACTTAATGTGCCAGAACAATGGCAGTCGGTTTCAGGCATGGACTCAATCGAAAAACATCAGTTTAAAGCCGATAATTACGACCAATTAGTGGATTCACCCATTGAATCAGGCATTCATCAATTTACCTCATTCAAAGTTGAATCCCAAACCTACGAAATAGTTATTTGGGGCAAAGGCAATTATGACATGGAACGATTGAAAAAAGACATTAAAAAACTGCATTACCAAGCCAAAGCGTTGTGGAAAACTTTTCCCTACAGTCGCTATGTTTATATGTATCATGTCGGTGATAAATTGCGTGGAGCGACCGAACACGTTAACTCAACCATTATTCAAACCGATAGATTGGGCTTTTATCCCGATAAAAAATACAGCAAAGTCATTGGTACAACCGCGCACGAATTTATTCATACATGGAATGTCAAAGCTTATCGCCCTGCAGGTATTTCTCCCTATGATTACGACAAAGAAAACTATTCTGACCTGTTTTGGATGGCTGAGGGAACAACGAGTTATTACGATAATTTATTTAATGCCCGAGCTGGCATTTACAGCACTGAACAATACCTCGAAAATATGGCAAAAGACATCCAAACTTTTCAAAACAAACCTGGGCGACACGTCATGAGTTTAGCGCAATCCAGCTTCAATACCTGGTTGCCCAACAATGCCAACCGACGCCACAACACAACCGTAAGTATTTATTTGAAAGGTTCATTAGTTTCGTGGTTATTGGACAAAAAAATTAGAGCGGCGACAAATAATAAAAAGAGTCTTGATGATTTAAGCTTAAAATTATTTCAACAATACGGCAAAAGCAAGCAAGGCTACACCAGTAATAATGTCAAACAGTTATTAAAAGAAATCACCAATACTGATTTCACAGGCTTTTGGAAAGACTATGTCGAAGGCACAAAAGCCATTGACTTTGATGATTTACTTGGTTTTTATGGGCTAAACTTTAAAGCAGTTAAAAATGATGAAGACACCAAAGTCTCAATGGGGTGGAAAACCAAAATTAACAACGGAATAACGCAATTAACTCAGGTAGACACAGACGGTGCGGCATTTAAAGCAGGCCTTGCCGCTGATGATGAGATTATCGCCATTGACACATTACAAATTAAAGGCAATTTAGATGATATTATTGAAAACTTAAAAGTCAATCAAAGCTATGTGGTGCATTATTTTAATCAGGGCATAATCAAACAAACCAACATAATGCCTCAACAAGCAACGACTAAAAAATTGGATATTGTTGCAGTAAAAAAACCCACAAAAGCACAAAAACAACATTTTAAAAGTTGGCTAAAACAGGACATAAAATCAGCCTTTAAAAATGACTAACAAACGCGTTATTGCCATAGCAGGAAATATCGGTGCTGGAAAAACGTCCTTAGTGGATTTTTTAACCAGCACCTACAATATTACACCATTTTATGAACCCAATGATGAAAACCCCTATCTTGAGGATTTTTACAAAGACATGAAAAGGTGGTCTTTCCATTCGCAATTGTATTTTTTGAGCAATAAATTTCGCATTCACCAACAAGTGGACAACACCCAAGGCGTTGTGGTTCAAGACCGAACCATCTTTGAAGATGTTGAAATATTTGCCACTGCCCTACACCAAATGCGTAAAATATCACAACGCGACTGGAAAACTTACCAAGATTTCTACCACAGCATTACTGCATCTATTCGCCCTCCCGATTTAATGATATACCTCAAATGTTCCATTCGAACCATTCGTAAACGCATTAAAATTCGTGGTCGCAAAATGGAACAAGACATTCCATTGTCTTATCTTCGTCGCTTAGATAAACTCTATGAGAATTGGATTAGCAATTACACCATGAGTAAGGTCTTAGTCATCGACTCAGGTAAACTAGACTACATGTGCGACTTCGTCGATCGCCTCGATGTCATGCAACAAATCGAACAATTACTGCCAAAAACCTTAAAAAGGACTTAACAAACTGTGAAAAGGCACACTTTTTAAATTAAAGTGTACAAATTTAGTCCACTTTAATTTATAATGCCGTCATGTTAAAGATTTCACGCCTAACCGATTACGCCACTGCCGTTATTTTGTTTATGCAAAATGATGATAAATTATGTTCCAGTGAGATAATTGCCAACGGTGTAGGACTTGAAATTCCAACCGTGAGTAAAGTGTTAAAACTACTAACCAAAGCAGGTGTTTTATCCTCCACACGTGGAGCCAATGGCGGTTATCAATTAGCAAAAGCCAGTGATGACATCACCTTATTTGAGGTTATTCAAGCCATTGAAGGCAACACTGCCATCACAGAATGCACCAAAACCGACAGCTTGTGTGTGCAAGAACAAGGCTGCGATAGCAAAACAGGTTGGCAAAAAGTAAATCAACAAATACAAAACATACTGGTTAAGATGACCATCGCTCGCATGGCTGAGTTAAATGGTGCATCAAAACCCGATATAAAATTAATGGTCAAAGATTATGTCTGAACAGATAGAAGCAGTAGAACAAGAAAATGCCGAAGTACACAAACGCATTGAACAAACATACAAAGACGGATTTGTTACCGATATTGATTCGGATACTTTTCTGCCAGGTTTAAATGAAGAAGTTATTCGCGCTATTTCGGCTAAAAAGGAAGAACCACAATGGTTGCTTGATTGGCGTTTAAAAGCTTATGCAAAATGGCTAACCATGGAACAACCCAATTGGGCAAAGTTAAAAATTCCACCGATTGATTTTGATGCTATTTCGTACTATTCTTCACCCAAAAGCAATGAAAACGCACCAGAAACCATTGATGATGTTGACCCTAAATTGTTAGAAACTTATGCTAAACTCGGTGTGCCTTTGCACGAGCAAGAAATATTGGCTGGTGTTAAAACCAAAAAAACTCAAGTGGCAGTTGATGTGGTATTTGATTCAGTATCTGTGACCACAACATTTAAAAAAGAACTCAAAAAAGCTGGTGTAATCTTTTGCTCGTTTTCCGAAGCGGTCAAAGATCATCCTGATTTGGTTAAACAATATTTAGGCAAAGTTGTGCCCATTGGCGATAACTTTTTTTCCGCTCTCAATGCTGCTGTTTTTAGTGATGGTTCCTTCGTGTACATCCCTAAAAATACACGCTGCCCGATGGAATTATCCACTTATTTTCGCATTAATGAAATGAACACAGGACAGTTTGAACGCACATTAATTATTGCCGATGACGGGGCGGAAGTCAGTTATTTGGAAGGCTGTACCGCACCCATGCGTGATGAAAACCAATTGCACGCTGCCGTGGTTGAATTATTTATCCTTAATGATGCCAAAATCAAATACTCCACCGTACAAAACTGGTACCCAGGTGATGAAGAAGGCAAAGGCGGTATTTTTAATTTCGTCACCAAACGTGCCGCTTGTAATGGCAACAATGCCAAAGTCTCATGGACACAAGTCGAAACAGGTTCAGCCATAACATGGAAATACCCCAGTTGTATCTTACGTGGAGACAATTCACGGGGCGAATTTTACTCGGTTGCACTAACCAATAATTACCAACAAGCCGATACAGGCACGAAGATGATTCATTTGGGTAAAAACACCAAAAGCACCATTATATCCAAAGGCATTTCCGCTGGCAAAAGCCACAACACTTACCGAGGATTGGTGCGGATTTCTAAACGAGCCGAAGGTGCACGAAACCACACCCAATGCGACTCGCTTTTAATCGGTAAAAACTGCGGTGCTCACACATTTCCTTATATCGAATGTGGTAACAGCACCGCCCAACTCGAACACGAAGCCACCACTTCCAAAATATCAGAAGACCAATTATTCTACTGCAAACAAAGAGGTATAAGTGAAGAAGACGCTACCTCGATGATAGTCGATGGCTTTTGCAAAGAAGTGTTCAAAGAATTACCAATGGAATTTGCCGTTGAAGCCAAGGCTTTACTTGATATCAGCTTGGAAGGAGCTGTGGGATAGCTTTTTAGGGTAGCTTTTTAAAGGGGTCAGTACCCTTTATTAATACTCTATTTCAACTAAATTAAACAACCAACCATAAAGGGTACTGACCCCTTTAAAAAACTAAAACTATGCTAAATATCAAAAACATACATGCCCAAGTAGGCGATAATAAAATACTAAAAGGCCTAAACTTAGAGATTAAACCTGGTGAAGTCCACGCCATTATGGGACCCAATGGGGCTGGAAAATCTACGCTTGGCAATGTGCTTGCGGGCATGGAAAAAGTTGAAGTCACCGAAGGGTCGGTTGATTTTTTAGGTAAAGATTTATTAGACCTTGAAATCGAACAGCGAGCAGCCGAGGGAATTTTCCTTGCTTTTCAATACCCTGTGGAAATTCCAGGGGTTAATAATATGTATTTCTTGCGAGCTGCCTTAAATGCTCAACGCAAATACCGTGGTGAAAAAGAAATGAATTCATCCGAATTTCTTAAACTGGTTCGCACTAAAATCAAACAAATGAACATGCGTGATGATTTGTTACGTCGCCCTGTTAACGAAGGCTTTTCAGGCGGTGAAAAAAAACGTAACGAGATATTTCAAATGAGTGTTTTAGAACCTAAACTAGCTGTATTGGATGAAACCGATTCAGGCTTAGACATTGATGCATTGAAAATCGTTGCCGAAGGCGTCAACCAATTACGCAATAAAGACCGCTCCTTTATCGTCATCACCCATTACCAACGCCTGCTTGATTACATAGTGCCCGATTACGTGCATGTTCTGGCAGATGGTAAAATCGTGCGTTCAGGTGATAAATCTTTAGCCTTAGAACTCGAAAAAACAGGTTACAGCTGGCTAGAGGATTAAAACCATGTTCAAAAATCCAATAAATTTAGCCTTTGAAAAGCTCACTAACCAACTTAATGAGCCCAAATGGTTACAGCAAAAACGATGCGATGCCTTAAAAAAATTCCAACAATACGGTTTGCCAACCCGCAAGTCTGAGCTATGGAAATACACCAACATCAAAAAACTAGAAAAACTAGAGCCAGTTACAGATATAGTGGATACGGGGTCGGTACTCTTTTCTGACTCAAATTTACAAGCAAAACAACAAACTCAAACAGAAAAGGGTACTGACCCCAAAAAAGAACTATTCATCTTCACCATCGAAGGCGACTTACCCAAAAACACCCAAATGCAAGACATATTGCAAGTAGATGAAAAGAGTTGGAAAAGCATTAAATCAGACAAAGAACGAACCTTTGTCGAACTCAACACCGCTATGCTCAACGGTGGATTTCAACTCAGCATCCCAAAAAACGCACAACTAAAACTGCATATCCAGTACCAACAAGTTTCAAAGGATTGGCAGAATATTCGCACTGTGATTAATTTAGGCGAAAATGCTGAACTGGATTTAACCGAAAGCTACGATTACGATTGCCGAATTAACCATGTTTCTATTATAAATATGGCACCTGATTCTCGATTGAAATTTCAATCGAATAAACACCTGCGCAAAACAGCAGCCTTGATTCATTTTTCACAAATCAACTGTGCACAAAATGTAACCATTCAACAAGGATCGATTAACAATAACGCTGCTTTGTCACATAGCATAACTGAGGTGAACTTTAATGGTCAACACAGCGAATTTGAAGCCGCTTCTGTCAATGTCGCACACGATTCATGCCATATCAGTGAAAACATTCTAACCAATCACAAAGTGCAAAATTGTAAGAGTAATGTTATCAAACGTTCATTGGCTACCGATAAAGCTTCCGTTGCACTTAATGCAAAAGCCATTGTTGCAAAAGGAGCTGATGGCAGTGATGTTGCGCAAAGCTTAAAGAATATTTTGCTAACAGATGAAGCTTCTATTTATTCTAAACCAGAGTTAGAAATCAACACCGATGATGTCATTGCAGCACACGGTTCGACCATTGGTGAATTGGATGAAACCTCATTAACCTATTTGCGTTCACGCGGAATACCCAAAGAGCAAGCCAAATTTATGCTAATTGAATCATTTCTGCAAGATGCCAATATTTTTAAAACCGAAGATTTTCTCGACAAGATAGAACTATGAAAAGAACAGATTTCCCGTGCTTAGATGTAAAA
>CAMZLQ010000172.1 GCA_947311585.1 uncultured Alcanivoracaceae bacterium
GCCAAATTGTTGGTAAGTGGTATTGTTATCCAAATAACTATCTGTAACAGCGGCATCAACGACAAAAGCCGATGCAAGCATATCCAACTTTAAATTATTAGCAATATCATTGGCATCAACCAATGCCAACCTTTTTGCATACACTATTAAACTGTCTCCAGAGGCAACAACCGCATTATCTAATCTGACTGTTTCGCTCCCAAAAGTAAATGTTCCACAGCTTGTCGTGGGTTGTGAACCGACAGGAACGGTACAAGTCCAATCTTGCACGTCATCAAAAATAGGCCCATTATTTGCAATTAAGCTATAATATTCTACAAAATCCACGGTTAAATCAGGGTTGCCATTTAATGAATTATTGTTAATAACATATTGGTATTCAAGTGTTTGATTGTTTGATACAAAAATAGGGGTCGAAGGAAATGGCTCAGTAACCATTGGTGTCGTACTTGAATCAACGACTTTTAATAAGGTTAACTTTATATCGTCATTTAAAGAAAAAGCACCGCTTTCAAATCCATTTTCAAAGACAACATCAGGATTGGGAACAACAAAAATATTATTGGCAGCATCGGCTATAGTCGCACAAGCAATGGTATCATCCGTTGTGATATTAAACTGATTATTGTCCAAGTCGTATACCGTAGTGATGATATTATTTTGCATGGTGGTCACTTCAATACCATTACCATCTTGAACCTGAGTAATAATGTTTGGAGAAGCAGAGTTCGCTTTACTGGCACAAACAAGTGGATCAACAACATGAAAACTTAGGGTACTAGGCGTACTGGTATAATCGTATTCCATCAAATTGGTCGTTGGTGCTCCCAACCCATCTAAAACAGGTGCAAGCCCTAAATATTCAGAACCATTAATGGAAATATCATAAGCCGCTGCATTTAATGTCATTAGTGATAAACTTGCAATAACCAGTAGTCGTTTGGTTTGACTAATTAACTTAGCCATTGGTGATGGTGTACTATTCATAAATCTTGTCATTTTATACGTTGTTTTGTTGTGTTTGGACGCATTTTAGCTTCTTTTTATTTTTACTGTGTTAAAACTTTGTTAGTTTAGGTAAAATAGTGTTAATTAATTTAAAAAAAATCAGAATTCATGCGTAATTTAATAATATTAGCACTAATCTTACCATTTTCGTCTTATGCTTTAGAAGATATATTTAGTAAAATGGATGAAAAAACAACTGTAACTACTGGAATTTACAAGCTTTCTTCATCTGAAAAATCCGCTTTATTGCATTGGCTGCAAAATTCTCAAGAAGAAACACGAGAAGAAATAAAGCAAGAAGTCCGTGCAGAAGTAAAAAAAGAAATAAAAAAAGAAGTGATTGCTGAAGAAGTCAAAAAAGAAAAGAAACGTTTTATGGGCTTTCGAAGAGAAGAGTCTGAACGTGAAGCCATTAAGTCCACTATCATTGGTGACTTTAACGGATGGAGAGGTAAAAACATCTTTAAATTAGCCAACGGACAAGTCTGGAAACAAGCAGAAAGTTCATCCTTTTACATCCCTAAAAGAACAAACCCAAAGATAACCATAAAACCCAAATCCATGGGCAGCTGGCAATTGAATGTTGATGGCTATGGCAAAGGCGTAAAAGTTAAACGCATTAAATAGCCCCTATTATTAACCTGGTCAGCTATTCAGCTTGTTTAAAACGCTTCTTAATCCTATCGAGTATCACATACCAAACTGGTATCAAAATTAAGGTAATAACGGTGGCGAATAAAATGCCGAATGCCAAAGATATTGCCATGGGTATGATCACTTGCGCTTGTAAGGATTTTTCCATCAGCATTGGTACTAAGCCAAAAAATGTCGTTAACGAGGTCAATAGTATAGCTCGAAATCGCCGTGTGCCAGCCTCAAGTGCTGCCTCAAGTGTTGTGTGTCCTGCCAAGCGGTATTTATTAATAAAATCCACCATCACCAATGAGTCATTGACGACAACCCCTGCCAAAGCAATCACACCAAACATGGAAATCATGCTCATGGTATAACCCGTTATCCAGTGACCTAAGATGGCACCTGTTACGCCAAAAGGAATGACCATCATAATAATCAAAGGCTGGGTATAGGATTTAAGCGGAATAGCCATTAACATATAAATGAATAACAAGGCAATAACAAAACCCTTAGCTAAACCAACTTTCAATTCAGCCATCTCTTTAGCGACACCATCGGGAGATGATTTTATTGACGGGTATTTTTGTTTGAGTTTTTCTAAAAAACCACCCTTTTCTTTAATCTCCGCCATAATCGCATTGGGGTTTGCTACTTTTAAATCCGCATCACCTGTTACTGTGCTTGAGCGTTGCTTATCGATTCGGGTTATCACATCACTGGCTTTGCCCATCGTTATGGTTGCCACACTTTTTAAGGGAATAGCCGTTCCGTCTTTTAAACGTATGCGCATATTCTCTAAAGTGGCTAAGGTTTCACGTTCCTTTAATGGGTATTTAAGCATAACCTTGACCTCATCAATCTCACGTTGTAAACGCTGAATTTCATCGCCGTAAAAGGCTTGCCTGACTTGATTAGCCAAATCCCTTTGCGATAAACCTAAGTTTCGACCTCGTGGCTTTAAGGTCAATTGCACTTCGTCTTTACCATCTTTCATGGAATTGCGAATATCTGCGACACCATTGAATTGTCTTATCTTATCCGCCAGTTCACTGGAGGCATTTTTAAGTTCTTCGACATTATCAGAGGATAATTTAAAGGCAATTTCAGGTCCATCACCTGGACCACCCAAGGCTCGATAGGCTAAAACTTCAGCACCATTGATTGTTCCGACTCGCTCTCGCCATACTTTCATTAAATCATCACTGGTAATCAAACTGTCTTCTTTAACCAGCTCAACCACTACACGCCCATCGAGTTGATTTTCTTTGACAACCGACATATGAGTGATGACAGCTCCTTTTTGTTTGCCGAGTTTTTGTGAAAAATCCTTATCAATGGCAATTAATGCCTCTTCAAGTTGAGCTATGGCTGATTCGGTAATAACATCGGATGTGCCTTCGGTCATTTTCACTTGACCATAGATATAATCAGCAGAAAATTGGGGGTTCATCACAAATCGAACAACGCCTGTTTTCAGCATGACTATGGACAAACCCAATACACAAATAAACACAAGCGTGGCTAAAAATGGACGTCTAACCGCCTTATGCAATAGGGGTTGGTAACGATTTTTAATGAAATTATCTAAAAAGGCATTGACTCTGCGTTGAATACGTAAGAGCCAACCTGGGTTTTGGGTTTCAATATCGGTAAGCTTCATGTGTGCCAAATGTGCTGGCAAAATAAACTTGGATTCCACCAAGGAAAACAACAAATTCAAAATAACCACCCAAGCAATGGCTTCAAAAAAACTCCCAAACATAGTCCCAACAAATAACAAGGGCACAAATGCTGCAATGGTTGTTAACACCCCAAAAGTAGCAGGTAATGCCACTTTTTGCGCCCCTTTGACCACATTTTCTACGGTATGACCCTTATCTTGAATTTCTTTGTAGGCACTTTCACCAATAACAATGGCGTCATCCACCACAATACCCAACACCAAGATAAAGCCAAACAACGATAACATATTAATGGTAACACCCAAATAACCCATAACCATAAAGGTTCCCAAAAAGGCAACAGGCAATCCAAGCATGACCCAAAAGGCAACTTTAAGGCGTAAAAACAAGGTTAAAGTAATTAACACCAATAAAGCCCCTAAAAACATATTTTTGGTCATTAAATCAATGCGCCCATGCACATAATGCGAAATATCCGACCAATGCGCTATGTGTAAATCATCACCTAATGTTTTTTGCTTGTCTTCCACGTATTTTTTGACCTTATCGGTAACATCAATAATATCATCATCGCCAATGGCATTAATGCGAATGGATAACGCCGTACCACCATCAAATTTGGCAAAACGAGAGGATTCGGCAAAGCCATCGGTAACTTTTGCAATGTCTTTGAGTTTTAAAACCGCGCCATTGGGGAAAGAACGAACGATAATGTTTTCAAAATCTTCTGCTGAGTCTTTTAAGCCCAATGCCCGCACCAAAATATCGCCCTTTTTAGATTTTATCGCACCTGCAGGTAAATCTAAAGACGAGGACCGAATGGCTAGTGCTATTTCATCAAAGGTTAGATTATATTTTCGCAATGTGTTTTCAGAAACTTCAATACTGACCTCTAAATCGCGCGCGCCTTCGACTTTAACGGCTGAAATCCCTGGCAAGTCGATAAGGTCATCGCGCACATCAAAGGCAAACTCACGTAATTTCTTGGGTGAAACATCTCCGAATACGGACACATAGATGGCTTGAAAGGCAATATCGAGTTGACTAACTATGGGTTTTTCCACTTGTTCAGGAAAGGAATTAATACCATCAATCTTATTCTTAATATCATTGGTAACCGTACCTAAATCATAAGCATCATCCACTTCAACCAGCGTAGAACCAAAGTTTTCTGCAGCACTACAGGTGATTTTATCAATGCCGTTAATGCCATTGAGGGCTTGCTCCACTTTTAGGCACACGCCTTCTTCCACCTCAGATGGCGAGGCACCAGGAAAAGCCACGGAAATATTAACCATACTAACCTGCGTGGTTGGAAACATTTCTTTGCGAATGGAGGCTAACGAAATCAAACCCACTAATATGATAATAACCATTAACAAATTAGCCGCCACAGGATTAACCGAAAACCAATAAATCAGACCTTTGCGCCAGTTATTCATGCTCATCTCCTGATTTATTTGGCAAGCGTGAGTTTATCGCCCACTTTAATGTGAGACAGTCCCGTGGTAATCACTTTGTCCTTGGCATTAATGCCTGAGCTTATGTAATTAAAATCTGCATCGGCATAGGCAACCTTAATTTTTTTATATGCCAAGGTTGATTGTGGAGAAAATACCTTAACTTGATTATCAAGTGTAACGTAACCTCGTTCGACTGGATAAACCTTAAAGAGTGTTTTGCCTTTTAAGTTAATGCTCACATAGGTATTGAATCGCAATGGAATCGCTTGTTGCGTAAAAGGTTGCGACACCTCAATCACGGCATAGTTGAACAAGGTTTTTGCATCGCGTTGAGCTTCGATACTGGTAATTGTGCCCTGCCACTGAACTTCGGGCATTTCTTGACTGGTAATTTTTACCGATACTTTTTGTGTTCCATCAAAATTATCCAATCCACTGTTATGCAGTTGTTCATCCGATAAACTCATGCGAATTTCCGCAATTTCAGTTGATGCAATACTCGCCAATGGCGTTGATAAGTTAACAAATTGCCCAACATCCACCATTTTGGCAAGAATCACTCCAGAAAATGGCGCAACAACCGTGGTTTTTTCCAAATTTCGTTTAGCAAGTTTTAAATCGGCACGCGCTCCGGATAAAGCCGCTTTGGCACTGGCAACTTGCGGCAAGTTAAGATTTAATGGATTTGGCTTGCCTTTTTTACCGTATTTCTTCCAATCACTTTTGGCTAAATCACTTTTGGCTTGTTGTAAGTCCAAGTTGGCTTGTTGGGCTGCCACATTGGCTTGAGCGCGCGTGACTGCCAATTGGTAATCAACAGGATCAATTTTAATCAAGGCATCGCCCTTGTTAAATTGACCACCGTTAATAAAATTATCCGACACAAAAACAATTCTGCCACTAGCTTCGGCAGAAATATTAATCTTGGTTTTGGGAACAACCAAGCCATCGGACTTTATTGGTATGATAAAATCAATGGGGCTAACTTGAATCACTTCCACCGCAGGAATGATTTTAGTGTTTTCTTTTTTCTGTTCTTTGGGCTTCATCTTAATCATGACAAAAGCCAATAGTGCGGTAACAAACAGAACCACAAAAACAGGCAGTATCTTGTTCGATTTTTTAGTTGATTGCAATGAATCCACGGGTGGTAATTGGTATTCTTTATTTGACATAATATTTTTAGGTTTAATTGGTTGTGATTTTACAGATTAAAAAGCTTAATTTATATAGACCAAAAGTCATTGATTTGCCGATTTAGTGCCAAACAAGCCTCTTTTGCCTTGTCGGCAAAGTCATCTTGGTATTTTCCTGCATAAATAATCCCGCGCGAGGATGAAATAATTAAACCTGATTGTTTGGGATTGGAATTTAATCCTGCTTTTAAGGTGGCTGTAACATCGCCCCCTTGGGCACCAATTCCAGGAATTAGCAAAGGCATATCACCAACTATTGAACGAATTTTCGCCAACTCTTGAGGATAGGTTGCTCCCACAACCAGCAACAGGTTTTTATTGCCATTCCATTTATGAGCAGCATTTTCTGCCACTTGCTCATACAAGGTTTTGCCATTTTCTAAAGTTAGGTTTTGAAATTCGCTAGAACCAGCATTAGAGGTTTTACACAAAGCAATCACGCCTTTATCGGCATAATCCAAAAAAGGTTGCAAAGAATCGTGACCAAGATACGGATTAACGGTCACCGCATCGGCTTGGTATTTTTCAAAGGCTTCAATGGCATACTGTTGGGCTGTTGTTCCTATATCTCCACGCTTTGCATCGAGAATTACTGGAATATTAGGGTACTTTTCATGGATATAGGCAATAATATTTTTTAAATCATTTTCAGCAGAAATAGCTGAAAAGTGAGCGATTTGAGGTTTAAATGCACAAATATTATCGGCAACTGCATCGACAATTTTAACAAGCCAACTAAATAACTCCAAGCCAAGTGCATTAATATTGCCCCTATTGGGGTCAAGACCCACACAAACCAATGAATTGTTTTGTGCTTGTGCTTGGTATAATTTATCAATAAACTTACTCATCATGACTTGAAAACCCTATGGAAAAATCCTATTTTAACTGAACTTGACAACAATTTATATGTCCATTAGTGCTATGAAACAAATACTTATCTTTTGCTTAACTTTATTAACCACAATAGCTCAGGCAGGTCTACCAACATCAGTAGATGGAGTAGCGGTGCCTTCACTTGCACCAATTTTGGAAAAAGTGACACCTGCAGTGGTCAATATACACTCAACCACACGGCAAAAAATTAATACGCGAAGCCAATCATTTTACAACTGGTATTACGGCTTACCCAATGTCCCACAAGAACGC
>CAMZLQ010000173.1 GCA_947311585.1 uncultured Alcanivoracaceae bacterium
GATTTAAAGCCCGAAGACCGCATGGCATTACAAACCATGAAAACCAACTCAGCAAGTTTTAAAGCCATTATAAAATCACGTAAAAACCGCAACGGTGAATGGTTTTTATACCAGCACAATTACATTGACGTGTGCTCAGTTCCCGTGCCGGTGCGTTTAAAAAATGTAAAGGTAAAGTCGTTTAACTAATTTAATCACCCACTCAACCATGGTAAAAAAATGACCTTTATAAAATCACCTTTGATTCAGCTTATATTGCTTGTGTGGATTCTTATATTCACGCCAATATTTATTATTGCACTCAAGTACCAACACGTATATTCAACCCCTGCCACTTTATTATCCAGCTTGTGCTTGTCATTTTTATTTGCAATGGCGTTTTTCTGGGTGGCGAAATTGAGCAAGGTTGTGGCAATAATAGTGACTTTATGTCTTTTTATTTTTTCCTTTCTACTTCGTCTCATATTAAGCTTTGTCTATGATTTTTCGGGAAAAGGGTTTACCAGTGAGTTTTTTGCACACTTTGGTTGGGATTCTTTTAAAATAGGCTTAACTGATTACGGTTATTTGTTTTTCTTTGCCCTTTTTATCCTTTTAGTTGTTCTTTATGTCATAACAAAACTGTTATTGAAAATTAAATTTAGACAAAACAAACTTCCGTTAATATTATCTCTATTGGCATTGTCGCTTGTTTTTAGCCTGAAAAACACTTTGCCAGAATGGCGTTTTTATAACGCTTATAGACACTATTATTTCTCTGATTTTAAGAAAATAACACCCCAAGAAGCAAAAAAACAAGCCCGTGTTACCCTTAGAAGCTTACGAGCTCAAGTGCCTTTTCCAATAGATAAAAAAGACTTGATTGTTACAAGCAAAGAAAAACCTAAAAATTTAATCCTCATTTATTTAGAATCATTTAGCAACATGTTGTCAGAAAACGAAAAATTTCCGCATTTGACCCCTTATATTGACCAATTAAAAAAAGACAACTTTAACTTTGAAAATAATTTCTCATCGGCTTATGTAACAGTAGAAGGCATTGCTAATTCTCAATGCGGAACTTTGTTAGACATGGATAATGGTAACAACTCCCTATTAACCAAGTCTGGTCGCTTATCCAATTTACCATGTTTAGGCGATGTTTTACAAAAGGCTGGTTATCAACAAATTTTTTATGGAGGCGCAGATTTGGGGTTTGCTGGTAAAGGCGAGTTTCTGCAAGAACACGGTTATGACGAACTAAAAGGCTTGGGATTTTGGAAAACACAAGGGTTAGAAACCAACACATGGGGGCTGGTGGATAATAGTTTGTTTGATTTGTCTCTAAAAAAGATTCGCACTTTATCTCAACAACCAAAACCCTACAATTTTACGCTTCTAACTCTTGGGACACATATTCCGGGATTTACTTACAGTGGCTGCACACCCTATACTCAGGCTAAAATACAAGCACCGTATTTAGATGCCATTCATTGCACTGATTTTTTGTTAGGTAAATTTATTGAGCAATTAAAACAAGAAAATTTACTTGATAACACATTGGTTTATATTCAAGGAGATCATTCTATTTTTCCAACTCATGAACTAAAAGAAATATTTAAAGAGCAAACAACCGATAGAAGAATTTTAACAATCCTCATCGATGAGTCTCTCAAACAAAAGAAAATAGATAAGACGAAACTAACCTCAACATTTAATTTGGTTGCTAATGTTTTGGACTTACTTGGCATAGAGCACAATGTTAACTTCACTCTTGCCCAATCAGATTTTTTACCCACTCAAAAAATAAACCAAAACTATTTTGTGACTCGCTATATCGACTACGATAACTCAAACATTATTACCAATGCATTTTCACGTTCGGATTGTCAAGCGGATAAAACAATAACATTACCTCTAGATCCTTGTGAAAAAAAACGCGTCATGCAATCAATATACCAGCTCAATGCCAGTTATTCGTTAATTCAAAATAAAACGATGGATTGTAAAGCTGGAGTCAAAATTAACGTTAGTCCTTACAATCATTTGTTTGAAATAAATTGGGGCGGTGAAAATATCACCCAGCAGTTTTTCTCACGCGGCAGAAGAATCACCAATCAACTGCCAGGATTTTACTTAATTGAACTCAGTAATGCCGATGAAATAAAACAGCAACATTTATTCTTGGATAAAGACATAGAAACATTGAAACGACTCAATAAATTTTTAGCAAAAGAAAAGGGGCGTTTTTTGTTGTTTAGTAACTTAACAACAAAACAAATAAATAAAATAGACCTACCTAACTTACCTAACTATTTCCATCGCACTAAATGGCTTTATGCAAACATTAAAAATGGAGTTATTACACCAATAAACACAAAAGCAATGCCATTAGGCAGCATTGAATTCTCACCCGTTGCGTGCACTGGTGAGTTTGAAGTCCTATCACACCAAGACCCAATAAAAATAGAAACACCCAACGATAACGGCTTTTGTTCAATAAAAGCATGGGGCCCTAAAGAAACGGTTAAAGGTCAAAACTTTAACGCACAACCCTCTGGTCTTTCTGCTTTTTGGATGAAAACAGACTGCGCACCAAAAGGGGTAGAAATGCGGGTTAATGGTCAAGCGATAAAAACTGTAGTCAATTTACCCATAATAACCGCAGCCATTGATGACAAATCTTTTTTTCCTGAGTCAGGCACCTATAAAATAGAACTTTATGATTCAGAAACCAATTCATCGCAAAATGTTGGTGAATTTAAAGTTAGGTTATAAAAAATAATAACTTAATAATGTGTTGATAAAAAAGCTTGGAGCAATAATATTTGAAAGTAACTTTTTGGTGATAAGGCATTTTTTTAGCTTACAAGACGTGCTAAGAGGTTGTGCTAAAACCGTGTTTTCACTATCTGAATTTTGGATTTAATAACTTTTGGTTTGTATTGTATAGCCTCATAAATAAATGAGGCTATTTTAAAGTATTTTAAATATAGACAGTAATTATTGAGAATTAATTATTATATAAAGAAATATTACTAATAACAGAGTTTGTATAATGCAAAGAAGTATCAATATTCAAAGGAAAGCTTATGGGTTTGGTACTGGTATAAAACACAGAACCATTTTTAAGGTACTTAATCGTTGAACCAACAACTTGAACTCTAAAAATATCAGTGGCTGTGAAGCTACCAAAATCGGCCTTTTGTGCACCTGACTCATAAACAGAATGAGTATGTAAACTAAACTGTGTAAGTTAGTTTTAGACATTTTTAATTCTGTCCTCGAATTCTATCACAAAACGGTTCAATGCAGGTTTCCATCTATGGATTGGCATTGTCCATTTTTTACTTGCTGACTCAA
>CAMZLQ010000174.1 GCA_947311585.1 uncultured Alcanivoracaceae bacterium
CCTGTTGGTGGTTACCCAAGTGATTTTTCACAAACAGGCAACCCACCCATTAACACCTGCGGCTATCCCGCCTCTCACGGTGCGTTTAATGGAAATACCTCTGGTGCGTTCCAACTGGTCACCCATGACTTAACGGCCTATCAAGGACAAACGGTCAAAATCAGATGGAGCTTATCATCAGATCCTGGTTCTGAAGAAGAAGGTTTTTATGTTGATGAACTCAGCTATAACAATATAGAGGTTCCTCAAGCTTGCTCCTTATACAGCTCTGAATATATCTTTGAGAATGGGTTTGAGAACTAGAAGCAAAAACCAGTTTAGTAAATTATACTAAAAGGGAATCAAAATAATTGATTCCCTTTTTTTATTTAAAACATTCTTCTGGGTTTTTTAAGTCTGTATTACCATTTTCAATGGCTTTTTTATAAAAGTATTGAGTTTGATTTATAAAAAATGCCCATGAACCTTTTTCTCTTTGGGTGCTAGAAAAAATTTTGTACGATTCAAAATTTAAATACTCAAATCCATTTGCATTTGTGTTAATTTTACCAATACACTCGTATTGTGCTCTAAACTTTTTATAGGCTTTATCTGCAAGAAGATAAGCTTTTTTATTATCACTATTTTTTAAAATATAGATTTTAATAACATAGCCCAATAATCTTGTAATTATGTTTTTATCTTTTATAAATAGGTTAGAAATATTTAAACAAACCTCACTAAATTTTTTCTCGCTTTTACAGGTGTCAGTAATAGCTCGGAAAGGAGGAAGTTCTATTGATAGTTCAAAATTTATTTTTTCAAGAAGTAGTCCATATTCTTCAAACTCACTCAATATTCTCTCTTTCGCCTCATCAGATAAGCCACCTTCTTTAATCAATGCATTCTTTTCATAATTGAGATATTCTTCACCAAATGGGTGAGTTAAATAATAATCGTCTATCACATTTCCAAGTTTTTCAGGAGTATAATAAAAAATTTCAACGTAGCTACTTTGTGCCATTTCTTCTAATAAATAGTGGATTTGCTCTTCATCTTTTTCTTCAACTGCTCGGTGAATAGGGTAAATATAGTTAAAGGCGTTTCTTGGAGATAGGTCTTTTTGCTTTTGGAAAATCATTTTATTATCACAGGATACACTAGGGTTGTTTTTAATATATTTATGACAAACAGATAAAGCAATGGACAAACCATAAGGGCTTAGTTGGTCATTCTTTACCATTTTATTTATGTCATTAACAACAGCATTTATACTGTGTTTTTCTGCAAATCTTGAAATTGAAACAAGATCAAAATAATTTGGTAGGATAAACTGATAGCCTAGAATGCTTATATCTGCATCTTTGCTCTCAACTAAATATTCAGCGAGTTCATCTTTCCATTGTAGTTTTTGATAATACCCATCTTGTGTCTGTTTAGGCTGCATTGCAATTGACCTTTCAATCATGCCTTTTAATGGATTTTCCGCAAACGATATTAGCGAATGAAGTAAAGTTAAAATAATGACTATTGTTTTCATAAAATTATTTCCTGTCTGATTAGTCTAAAAAATGTGGGAGAAGTTACTATTTGTACTTAATCCTCTCTAAAATCTTCGTTCGTGCTTCTAACAAAATCGAATCTTTATCCAAGCTTTTAACAATCTCTTTTGCCACTTTTTTGGGTCCTTTTGCTCCCCACGATTTGCCTTTGATAAAATATTGTTCGGCAATTTTTCCCACCAAATAAGTCGCATAATACGCCAAGGCTCCTTGAGCACCAGCGGTAACGGTGGTTGATAATCCAGCACTGACGGTTTTTAGAGCCGATGATAATAAATTAATGCCCCATACCGCGCCCATCAAGGCAACCAATTGTGCCATGATGGTCATGGTTAATTTGCTGGCTTCTTTACCGACAATGGGCAAGCCATAAACTTGGGATAATTTACGTATCATGGCAACATCCAGTCCCGCAGCTATCAGTAAATCCGCTACAGGAATTGGGTTAAATGCCACGCCCACGCCTTTTGCAATAGAATACATGGTCACTACTTTTTCAGCAGCATTGGCACGCAGTTTGGTAATTTTTTTAGCAATTTTGTGACTAATTTCCCCTGCGAATATACTGGCATTCAACGCTGTTAGGGTTTTGCCATCACGCTCTAAAATTTTCCAAATACGCTCTTTGACTTGAGACACATCAACTTCGACATTAATCCTTTGCCGTGTTTCTTTGCCGTTTTTATCGACCTTAATTAACACTTGAGGCAACGGTGTGGCACTGGCAGTAACTATATTTTTAGGTTGAATTATTTCAGTAGTCTTTTCGGTTAAAGATTCTTTTAAATCACGTAACTCATCCTCGGTATATAAATCGGCTTTATTGAGTACCAACAGTATTTGTGTATTGGGTTGGGCGATGGATTGCAGTTGTTTGAGTTGTGATGCGGTTAAATCGCCATCAACCACAAACAATATAATATCGGCAATTTCAGCGGCATTGTGGGCTAATTGTTGGCGTTGTTTGCCTGCGACTTCGTCGGTTCCCGGGGTGTCAATCACCACCATGTTTTGGTCTTGGTATTGTGACCAATCGCTGTTTTGTTGTTGTTTGGTTTCGCCATGCAATGGCGAAGTGCTAAAAGCTTGTTTACCAAGTAAGGCGTTTAATAATGAGGACTTGCCCGAGGAGACCTTGCCAAAGACAACAATATGCACCTGTTGGTTTTCAAGCTTTTCTATTAACTGTGCGACTTGTTGGTATTCATCTTTTAATTGCGTACGCACCATAACAGGGATGTGCTGGTCATGCAGCAACTCGTTAAGTGAATCCAATGTTTTGTCCGTTGCAGTGGATGTGTTTTTAGCTTTTTTTGACGATTCAGAATCAGCTGATTTTGAGCGCCATTTTTGCCAAATCTTTTGCCAAGTTTGTCGCAGGTCCAAGTAAGTTTTCCTCAAATTTTTTGTTGGTGGCAAGCGCATCAAGCGTGCCTAAGGTTGTTACTGATTCTAACACAGCATGACCCAAAGCATTAAAAATCATGCCATAAGCCACCGCGTGAGTGACGCCACCAACGACAGTGCCAACACCAGGAAAGGCTTTAAGGGCATTGCCTGCCACCGCAAGCACCAGAGAAAGCGATGTTTTTAGTTTACTGCCTGCCATTTTTATGACCGCATCAATCTCCATTTGTTTGGGTGAAATTTCATACAAAGCACAAATGCTTTGCACCATTTTCGTAGCCAACGTGCCTTGAATGACAATATCCGAACCTGGAGCCACCGATGCCATCGCTCCAAACACCGCCTTTTTGGTGTAACTCGATATTATATTTTCTGCCGATTGGCGGTTAAATTCTGCCTTGGCATTATTGAGCTTTTGCTGGGCTAGCATTAACATAGCTGCATCACGAAAACGGTTGAGAATTTCAGGATTGTTTGCCACCACTTTTTCGATTGAATTAAGCAATGGTTGTATATTGGCATTACGTACGTGTACTTTTTTATGCTGTTTACCCTTAGCATCTTGGTAAATAATGGTTTCTTGCCCACCAGTAGAAATTAACGCCACCGGATATTTTTTTTCGGTCTTATTTTTCAACGCCTCAACAATCAAGGCTTGTTCATCTTCGCGGTATCGGTCGGTTTTATTTAAGGCAATGACCATTGGTTTTTTGGTTTTTCTTAATTTTGCAATCACTCGCATTTCCGTTTGGGTTAAATCCGAATCGGTTAAAAAAACCACCACATGCGCGCGTAAGGTTTCGTCAATGGCTTGCTTTTCGATGTTTTCATCAAAGTCATCTAGCCCGGGCAAATCTATAATGGCTAAATTCTTGTATTGGTAAGTTTGGATGGTCTTAGTTGTGCCCGATAACACATCGGTTTGGATGTTTTGTTCAGGCAGTAATGCCTTAATAAAACTGCTCTTGCCTGATGAAACCGTGCCATAAAGGGCGATATAAAAATCCCCTTTGCCGCGACGTTTATCCAATTCCTGTAACTCCGCTTGCGCCTGTGACACATCCACACCACGCACCTCTTGCTGCGCAAGGCTATCGCGCAAAGAGGACTCGTCAATGGGCTCAAGTTTTTTATCAATCGGTTTCGGTTTTATCAAAATAAAATACAAATAAACCCCAAATACCGCCACCGCCATAATCACCACAGCATAAACAACCGATACCCACAACGGTGCTTCATGCAAATAATGCCAAATGCTTAATAATTTTTCGGTCAACATCAACACCACAAACAAAGCAATAACAATGATAAAAGCCACAAAAACTGTCAAAATTGATTTCGAATTAAATTTCAAATGCGTTAATTAATCGTTTAAAACCGTATTATGTGTGTTTTTGTCGTGAAAATAAAGTGTTGGTATCAATTGTTTTTATTAGTAGAGAAATTTTAAGTGTTAAGTAATGTAGATAAGCACTACTACTGATTCAGTTCTTTCTTGTTAGACCTCTCTATTAGGAAAAGTCTTGAAGTCCTCTGTTGTTGCTGATTCATTGCACTCACCCTTGATGGTGACGAGACCGCGCTCGAAGAAGCTTTCAAGTTCCATGTACCCTTCACGGCAATAACCAGTTTGTGCTAATTTGAGGTTGAGTTTTTTATGGGCTTTTTCTTGCATTTTGTCTTTCATCTGGCTCATGTTGGGTTTTCCACCACCCTTCATGCCTCCACCACCATGCATACCACCTCCTTTTCCTCTGCCTTTACCCATTTGTCCTTGTCCTTGATTTGGCATTTTTTTAATGAGACTATAATTGAAGACTTTGCTGCCATCGGGTTTAATATGTGTGACAAAAACTTCAGTGGGCATACTGCCCTGTCTTTTGGGTGAATTTGAACTGCAGCCTGATAAAGTTAATGCTGAGATTGATAGGCTAATTAGGATTATATTTTTCATGTTTTTACCTTTTTTAAAGATGAGTGTCCCACAACCACATCTGACTAGTGGTTTAAAAGAACCTTTATTGATTAAAAGTGAGCTACAAAGTCTATTAAGGAGCCTCTGAAAAATAGAAAAATCTCAGGCTTACTGAGAAATTCTCTATTGTTCAGAGTCTCCTTAACGAAACTAGACAATGTAGCTCTGGGGAAGATGTTTTACTTACATAATTGATTGTATTTCATGCGAATCATGGCATCATGGTTGCCACCTTGTCCCATGCCTCGACCATGACCTTTGCCCTGACCCATTTCTTTTCCACGACCTTGAGCCTGTGAACCAGTCGAATTTTTTAAATCATTAGCCCAATGCGTACAAGGTGGTTCAAATTCTTCTTCATACAAATAAGCACCAATTTGAGCTAGCATTTCATCAGGTAGTGGCATGGCTGGCATTAGCCCTAGTTTTTTAACTGGGCGTTTCATTAATGACTTTTCTAATGAGGGATTTTTTGCCCAATCGCTAATTGCCTGAACAAACATATCTTTATCGCTAAATGCTTGCTTGTATTTATTTTGTACACCGTAAAATGGTGGAGCCAGTGCTGGCGATAACTCGGCATTATGACAAGCCATGCAAGCAGCAATTGCAGTTTTGCCTTTTTCAGCTTCTGGTGTTAATGCCAATGCATTAAAGGCCAAGGCTAAGGTGATGAGTGTTATTTTTTTCATACGTTTCTCCTATTTGAAGGGTTCAGGTTTGGGTGTTTCGGCAACTGATGGTGGTAACTGTGGCAAATCAAAGGCAGGGGCGTCACCTGTTAAGGTTTTTAAGAAAGCGACAATCTTATCGCTTTCATCATCAGTAAATTGACGTCCTAATTGAATTTCTCCCATAATATTCACCGCCTCTTTAAGTGAAGTAGTTGCTCCATCATGGAAGTAGGGGTAAGTCAGCTCAATGTTTCGCAAAGTGGGCACTTTGAACATAAATTTGTCGCTGTCTTTGTGCGTTACTCCAGCTAAACCAATCGCCTTGTTGCTGGTTTGGAATTTTTTAATTACACCCATTTTTTGATAAGATGAACCACCAACAGCAACGCCATTATGGCAGCCAACGCAACCACTGTTTTTGAATAGCTCATATCCAGATAATTCTTTTGCTGAAATCGCCTCTTTATCACCCAGTAGCCATTGATCAAAAGGTGAATGGGGTGTCACTAAAGTTTTCTCAAACTCGGCTATGGCGGAAGTCATGCTATCGGCATTTATCTTATCTTTACCAAAGACCAGTTCAAACTCCTGCACATAACCAGGAATAGATTTGATTACACTGGTTGCCAATGCATGAGTGGACGCCATTTCGCCAGGATTGGCAATGGGACCACCTGCTTGCTCTTTTAAATCTTTGGCGCGACCATCCCAAAATTGAGCGATATTAAAACTCGAATTTAAAACAGTCGGTGCATTAATCGGCCCTTGGTTCCACTCGTGTCCGATAGAAGTGGGTAAATTATCAGTACCGCCCATGCTGAGATTGTGGCAGGAATTACATGAAATAAAACCTGATTTTGACAAACGTGGGTCAAAATACAATTTTTTACCCAGTTCCATCATAGCTAAATTGATGTTTGAAGCCGGTTTTATTGGCTGAATGGGTTCTTGAGCACCTGATAATGCTGACAGGCTCAGAAGCCCGATTATAAGTGTGTTTTTAAAAGTCATGTTCTTCTCCAAATTTAATAACACTAGGCGTATTATAGCCTAGTGTTATTTAGATTTATATTGCTTGTTACCTACCACACTGTTCATTGCCAGAAGAAAGTATTTCTGCTACTTGAGTGGCTAGCTCAGGTATTTGAACTTGATAAGTGTTACCTGTTAATTGTTCGTATTTTGATACATAAGATCTTAAGTGGTTTCTTGAGCCACAATTTAATTTTTCATAAGTTGCTAAAATATCGGTAGCAGTAATACCTGCTGAAAATTCATCCAAATCTCTTATATCGGTTTCTTCGATTAATGCTGATGCTAAATAGGCATCTTCTAAAGACGTTGATCCCATCTCAATAAGTGCATCGTATAAATCTTGTAATTCCGAATTATTAAAAGTACCTTCTACACCAGTTGATGTATCATCTACATTATAGATATTCATTAAATTTAACACTGCATCCATATGAGTTTGTTCACTGCTGGCAATATTGGAGAAAACAGTTTGACCATAGTCTCTGTTAAATTTCAAATAGACATCGCGTGCCATTTTTTCTTCTTCACGCATAAAGGCAAGGCTTTGTTGTTCTATTGAACCTTGTGCCACTTGTTCTTCATGACAGCTTAACCCATCTGTGTTACTCAAACGTATAAGTGCCATTGAGCCACTGCCATAATTAGAATCGTTGGAAGAATATTGCATAGTTCCAACATTACAGTCGGAAAAATCAATGGTCACAGTGCCCCACTCCGTTATAACAACATCAGATTCCACAAAACTTGTATCCCATCCAGTACCTGATGTTATGCTCATTGGAACAGTTAGAGTCTCAATCCCGTATTCAAAAGTTTGAGCACCAACCAACCAAATTTGCTCACCATTTAAATACCCATACCACGCGACAACAAAATTGGGTTGGTCGTTGACGCGTGCGATATTGACAAATATGCCTTGACCTGAAGCACCAGCAATCCAAGCACCACTGACGCCTGGTTGCAGTTGAATGTTGGCATTGGCTGTAAACCCCAATAATAAACTTGTAAATAACAATATTTGACTAACTTTTTTCATAATAATCACCTTAATATAAGTATGTTCTAATTTAGTGTTTTCTAATATAACAAATGTCATGTTAACAATTTGTTATTCTATTGAATAAATTCTTGCCTCAATAGTAAGTGAATAATCACTTACACCCAATATACTCAATATAGCTGAGAATGCAAGTAAAAATAAGAAAAAAACGCATTATATTAGCATTTACTAATATAATGTTCATATTTCACCACAATCAAGCAAGGGCAAAACCCAATACTTGAGTTTAAATCTTCCACCCAATTGGCTAAAAGCGGACAGTAAACCTTTTAAATCCTTTGGGTCGTGGACTATATCCAAGCGGTAAAAGTCTTTGTAACCCTCGACCTGTTCTTTTATGTCATACTGTGCATGTTTTCGACTGAATCCATAGGCATTATACAAGGTGAATCCAGTGATGTTTTCTAAGTTTAAAACCACATCAACAGCATCGTCTTTGATGGATTTGTTTATCATTATTGTGATGAGTTGTTGATTACACACGATTTCTTCGCTCCAATTTGTAGTAAAAAATAGGCAACAGATACAATGTTGCAATGGTTGAGGTGAATAACCCGCCGATAACCACGATTGCCAGAGGTTTTTGTATTTCAGCTCCAGGCCCTGTGGCAACCACCAATGGCATTAAACCAAACATGGCTGTTGTTGCGGTCATTAAAATGGGTCTTAGGCGATCACTGGCAGCGGTTGAAACCAGTTGAAACAAATCTTTGCTTTTGTATTTGACCGATTCAATATGCGATAACATCACCACGCCATTAAGTACTGCAACACCAAGTAAAGCGATAAAACCGATGGAAGCTGGCACCGAAACGTATTGTCCACTGATGAACAAACCCAAAATACCGCCCATTAAGGCAAAGGGAATATTGGCAAGTATTAAACTCGCCTTTGCCAATGATTTAAAAGTAGAGAACAGAATAATCACAATCAAGAACAAAACCAACGGTATCACGGTTAATAAATTATTGGTGGCTCGAATTTGGTTTTCAAACTCGCCGCCATAGACTACATAATAACCACTGGGCAATTTTAATTCGGCATTGACATTTTGTTGCAGTTCTTCAACAAATCCCACCATGTCACGCCCCGTGACATTGGTGGCAACCACGGCAAACCGCTCGGCATTTTCTCGCTCAACAATGGCTGGACCCACTTTTAAACTGACATCGGCAATGTCTTTTAAGCGTAAAGTTGTGCCATCTGGCATAAGTACCGTCATTTTTTCCAATTCTTTGATAGAAGAAATTCTACCTGTATTTGATTTTGTGGCAAACATGATGGGCGTTTTGACTTTGCCTTTAATGATTTCAGCGGCTTTAAACCCATCGACTTGAATGTTCAAATAATGCGAAAGCTCAAAAACACTCATGCCAAACTGACTGGCAAGCTCAGGTTTTAACACCACATTAAGGTAATCTCCGCCTTCGATTATGGTGGTTGACACATCAACACTGCCTGTGGTTTTCTTCACTATCAAGGAAATATCGTGGGCGATTTTGGATAATTGCGTCACATCAGTTCCAAAGACTTTAGCCGTCACTGCTCCTGTGGAACCGGTTAGCATTTCTGAAACACGCATTTGGATGGGTTGGGTAAAGCCGAAATTAATGCCCGGATATTGCACTAAAATTTGACGAATTTTATCTTCAATTTCTGATTTTGTTGCCACTTCCCACGTATCGCGCGGTTGTAATTCCATAAAAACATCGGTTTCATTTAAACTCATGGGATCCAAACCCAACTCATCAGAACCGACACGGGCAACGATTTGTTTTATTTCAGAAACATTTGCCAATAAGGCTTTTTCAATTTGCTGGTCTAAATCTAAGGATTCTTTGAGTGAAATGGTTGGCGATTTTTCCAGTTGCACAATAATGTCGCCCTCATCCAAAACAGGCATAAAGGTTTTGCCTAAAAAGGTGTACAAAACGCCACTAACTAGCAAGACAACAACAAAAGCAATCATGGTTATAGCAGGTGCTTTGAGCACTTTGTCTAAAGTTTTGCTATAGGCATTTTGCAATCTGATTAAATAACCTGGTGTGGCAAGGTTTTTGTTGCTAATTATAAAGGATGCAAGCACGGGAATAATGGTTAATGAAATCACTAAGGCCGAACACATGGCAAACACAATGGTTAAAGCAACGGGTGAGAACAATTTACCTTCAAGCCCAGTTAGGCTCAACAACGGTACAAATACCATGATAACAATAACCGTTCCTGAAAAAACTGGCGATGCAATGGCTTTACTGGCACGGTACATTAAGTGTAAACGTGGCAGGTGTGCATTTTTAGTTAATTGCGAAATAATGTTTTCAACCACCACCACCGAAGAGTCCACAATCATGCCAATGGCAATAACCAAACCACCCAAGCTCATTAAATTAGCCGACAAACCAAACTGTTGCATCAAAAAGAAAGTAATAATTACCGCAATTGGAATAGAAGTCGCCACCACCAATGAAGCACGAATATTTCCCAAAAACAATGCCAATAAAACAATCACCAAGACAATCGCCTGAATCAAAGCTGAGGTAATGGTATTGACCGCGGTTTCGATGAGGTTTTTGCGGTTGTAGAAAATATTGAGGTGCGTGCCTTCGGGTAAGGTTTTTTCAATTTGATTGAGCTTTTCAAGCACACCATCAACCACTTGTGCGGTGTTGGCATTTTTTAAGGCAACTACCAAGGCTTCGGTGGTTTCGTGCCCATCCTTTGTTACCGCACCATACCTCACCAAAGAACTGAATGAAATTTCACCCACATCTTTTAAGTGGTAGAGTTTGCCGTTTTCGTTTTTAACCACCAAATTAGAAACGTCATTGATGTTATTAAATCGCCCTTGGGTGCGAATAATAAGGGATTCTGTGCCGACATTAATACGCCCAACACTGCCATTGATGTTGGCGTCATCTAGGCTTTTTTGAATGCCATCAATGCTAATGTTGGCATTCGACATGGCGAGCGTATCAGGAGAAAACTGAATGGTCTTGGTCTCGCCACCCAAAACATTGACATCCGCAATGCCCTCAACCGTACGCAAAAGAGGACGAATTTGCCAATCCAAAATATGTTTACGTTCGCTGATAGACAAGGACGGATTTTCAATGGTGAACATAAACATTTCACTCAAAGGCGTGCTCATCGGTGCAAGCCCGCCTTGAACATTGGCAGGCAGTTTATCCCAAATGCTCAATAATCGCTCATTGACCTGTTGCCGTGCCCAATAAATATCGGTGCCAGTTTTGAAATCAAGTGTAATAGAAGTAATGGCGTATTTTGTGGTAGAACGCAGAATGTCTTTTTTGGGAATACCCAAAAGCTCGGTTTCAATCAAAGTGGTGATTTGTGATTCAATTTCTTGTGCCGTCATGCCAGGGGCTTTGATGATGATATTAACTTGCGTGGTGGAAATATCCGGAAAGGCATCAATCGGGATATTCTTCCACGCATTCATCCCCAAAGTAATAAGCACACCAAACACAACCAGCACAAAGACCCGTTGTGTCAGCGAAAAACGGATGATTTTATCTAACATTATTCGCCTCCAAGACCCATCAGAATACCTTGCACAGCAGCCACCGAGGTCGAAAGCACTTGTTTATTGTGCAAATCATTAGTCGAATCCACAAAGTAAACTTTATCATTGGAGTCCATTAATTCAACCGCAACAGGTTGTAGATTTGAGCCTTGTTTAATCAAGATATAAGCGGCTCTATCAATGGTAAAAACACTTGATTTTGGTACTTTAAACGCACTGGTTGCCAAATGAGGAATAACGCGAATGGATTGACCAAAAGATAAATGGCAGTCATAGGTGATGGGGTTGCTCCATGCTTTGACAAAATAACCTTGCGACACTTGGCTGACTTCATCAATGGCGAGCGTACAATGACTGCTTTCAAATGATTGCAGCTTGTTGGCATCTTCGACTCCAACAAAAGCTTGTACGCGCAATGAAGCAATCGGCAATATTTGCCCCAATTTTAGCTCACCCGCACTGATGCTTTCGGAATCTGGGTAGAAAAAATAACCATTAAGTGGGGCTTTGATAATGATTTCATCTTCCGATTTAATCGAATGAATCAATTCATTAAAGTGGCGGTAATGTCCGTACTCAATTTTATTTTCAAAATAGTTTTTGGAAATAGCAAGCCACTTGTCATTGCTGATGCTTTTTTGTTTGAACAGTTTTTTGTTTAAATCGTAACGGCTTTTGGCTAAATTAAACAAAGATTTGGCTGACTCAAATTGTTCCATAAAGTGGTGAACTTCGCTGCCTGATAAAGACATCACTGCCATGCCTGTTTGGACTTGTTGACCATTTTTGACTAAAAATTCATGGCGTTGTGGTTCAAATGGTGCAACCAATTGAAAAGCTTCGCCAGTCTTGTGCGTCACCACCGCTTTGATTGGTCGCAGTGCCAAGGAGTCCACTTGCATAACCGATGAATAATTTAAATTGAGTTGCCCCAAGTCTTCTATTTTCAGAGCGTTTTGTGCTTGAACGACCAAATTAAATGCGATTAAAGACAATAAAGTGAATGTTTTGCTGTTCATAGGGATGCTCCTGCCAGTTGTTTTTGTCGTGATTGGTTTTGTGTGATATAAAGTTGGTTGAGCTCGCCTTGATGCATGGCGGCGATGAGTTCAATCATGCGTTGATAAAACAAACCTTGATTCAGCTCGTTATTGTTGCGTAACTGTTCGAGTTTATTAAAAATTTGTTGGGTTTTGAGAGCTTGTTGTTCTAATAAGCTTTGTTTTTGAGATAAAAACTTATGTTCATTTCGTAACGCTAAAAACTGCGTACTAAAAGTGCGTTCAAAGGTGATTAATTGATTGGATAAACTATTTTGTTGTTGCAACCAGTTGGAGCTATCGGCTTGAGTTTTGCTTTTACCAAGACCAATAGGGACTTCAATGCCAATCCCGTATTGCCTATCATTGGCACCTGTTGCTCGAATATCCAAAGCAGTTAATGAAACATTTATTGGATTACTTGATTTGCCTGACAATTCATACAAAACATCAGCCTGTTGCATGGATAATTGCAACTGTTGCACGTTTGGGTGTTGAGCAAAAATAGCCCTTTCATCGTTGATGCCATCTTCGTAAAAGTTTTTTGGAACTGTATCTTCGCCTGTTATTTGCCTAAATTGTTTTTGACGCAACTGCACTTGTTGCTCCAGTTCTAACAACAACAGTTTTTCTGCAAACACTTGCTTTTCAACAAACAACAAATCCAAGTTAGAACCTCCCGATTTAACCAGTTGATTCAACAAAACCATTTGTTTATTCAACCAATTCAATTTATTTTGTTCAATCTCATGTTGTTTAAGGGCAATTTTATACTGCCAAATGCTTTCACGAATCAGCCCTGAAACAAACAGAGCCTGACGTTTTTGAGCAATAGCAACAAACGATTGGCTTTGTAGCAATAATTGTTTATCCAAGTTTTTTCGAGCACGTGTTTTAAACGGCAAATTAACACTTAACTCATACTCATCCGTCCCTAAATTGTTGTCACTGTTCAATAAGGATAAACTAACACTAGGTAAGCCCACCAACCAATCTGATACTTCACTCAATTTTTCGGTAGAAGCAAATTGATTGACATCTAAGCGATTAAGGCTTTTTGCTAACAGCACTTGAGGAGAAAAATCCTCAAGTGCGGCAACCTCAACTGAAGAAACTTCAACTGAAAAAAGCAACGAGCTCAACATCACGCTAAAAATTATTATTATTTTCATCACTAAACATAACCTAACTAAATAAAGCGCCAATATTAGCGGATTCTAATATAAAAAGAATTAGGCAAAAGTCTTATTTGCAAAATTAAAGACTAATTTCCATAGGGCATTTGTCCTAAAAGCAGTAAAATACGGCTAATTTATTGAAAATTAAAACAATGAAAGACAAAATAATAGCGGCGTGCTTATTGTTAATAATGGTGCTTAACACCCTAGATGTCATCACCGATATATCCCTAAAAGTGCCTTTGTGGCATATTTTGGAAGAAGCCATGATTGTGCTTTTTTCAGGCACATTGGCAGGCTATTTAATCTGGGATATGCGTAGAAGAACTAAACTACTCAATGCTTTATCCTGTTCTCTCAAAGAAGCCGAGAACCATGTAAAAGCCATCACCAAAGAATTCAAAGTAGTCCGCCACCAATACTCCGAAATTATCCAGCAACAATTCAAAGACTGGAAACTCTCGCAAAGCGAACAAGAAGTCGCCATGCTAATGCTCAAAGGCATGAACTTTCAAGAAATCGCCACCATTCGTCATACCAAAGAAAAAACAGCCAGACAACAAGCCTCATCCATCTATGCCAAAAGCGGCTTACAAGGCAGACACGAATTATCCGCTTGGTTTATTGAGGATTTTATAAGTGGTTAATCAAATATTTGTTAATGTAATTTAAAACAGAATAACCACTAGGGTAAGCTCATTACGGGGCTCGGACTTTAAGGACTGTGAAGGTATTATGGGGCGAAAGAAAAAACACATGGAAGCTTATTCATCGATAAGCTCCGTAGGTTTGGTGGAACCAAATCTACTTTAGAATAAATAAATAAGCAATGCCATAACCATTTATTAATGAGATATGAATCAAACTTTGTTATTGTTGGGTTTCGCAGGCTCAACACCAACCTACGGTTCTTTTGGTTTTTGTAGGTTGGGTGGAGCATAGCGATACCCAACATTTTTGACAGTTAATATGAAACAAGTCAGAAGTTCGTCTGTATTTGTTATTCCATTCTCTTTGGCATACGTTTTTTGTTTATAAACCACGACCAAGCACATCATTCTTCACGCAATTTAAGTATTTTACTTTGTCCCTATCGGCAAATAGACCAAACCATTTTCGTGCATTTGTTTTTTGTTGAATTGGTTGCGTCCATCAAAAAAGAGGTTGGTTTTGAGCAGTGATTTGATTTTGTTGAAGTCTGGACTTCGAAACTCTTGCCATTCGGTAATCAATAACAAGGCATCGGCATTTTTTAGGGCTTGGTATTTCTCATCGCAATAACGAATGTTTTTGTTGTCTTTGAGGTAGTGCGTTTGGGCTTCATGACGGGCTTTAGGGTCATAGGCTTGTACTTTTGCACCGCGTTTGGTTAGTTCGTTGATTATGGTGATGGCGGGTGCTTCGCGCATGTCATCAGTGCCAGGTTTGAAAGCTAACCCCCAAACAGCAAAGGTTAAACCATTTAAGTCTTCGCCAAAATGGTTGATGACTTTGTTTGATAACACGTGCTTTTGTCTTTTGTTGACCAATTCGACCGCACTGAGTAATTCGGGATAATAGCCGTTGTCAGTGGATGTTTTGACCAGTGCCTGCACGTCTTTTGGAAAACAACTACCGCCATACCCACAACCAGGATAGATAAAACTGTAACCAATTCGGCTGTCGCTGCCTATGCCATTTCTGACCTTATTAACATCGGCTCCAACCAGTTCGCAGATATTTGAAATTTCATTAATAAACGATATTTTGGTTGCCAGCATGGCATTAGCTGCGTATTTTGTCATTTCTGCACTGCGAATATCCATGGCGATAAATCGATCATGGTGTTTCATAAATGGCGCGTACAATTCACGCATGATGGTTAGTGCTTTTTCACTTTGTGCCCCAACTACAACTCTATCTGGGCACATAAAATCATCAATAGCAGCACCTTCTTTTAAAAACTCTGGGTTGCTGACCACATCAAAGACAACGTTTGATTGACGCTCATCTAACTGCTCTTGAATCGCAGTCTTAACTTTATCGGCCGTGCCCACAGGGACGGTGGATTTATCAACAATCACGGTGTATTGGTTTAAGTGTTGTCCAATGTTTTTCGCTACGGCTAATACATGTTGTAAATCGGCACTGCCATCATCGCCCATTGGGGTGCCAACGGCGATAAAGATAAGTTGGACACCTTGTATAGAGTCTTTAAAATTTGATGAAAATAACAGTGATTTATTGCGGTTGTTTTCTTGAACCATGCGCTCTAAACCCGGTTCATAAATAGGTACGATGCCCTGTTTTAGTTTGGCAACTTTGTCTTGGTCTATGTCAACACAAGTAACGTTGTTACCCATTTGTGCAAAACACGCACCACTAACCAACCCAACATATCCGCTTCCAATGACTGCTATTTTCATAAGTTAATTGATGTTATGAGGACTCTTGATTTGCGTTATACTCACCTTGCGTTGCTAAAGAGTTCATGCGTGCACGGTGGGCAAGCTCTTGTTGCGCGGCAGAGGTGTTTTTGTTGATGTCCGAACCCCAAACCTTTAAAGCACTGGCTTGCAAAGCACGACCGTATGAAAAACTTAATGGCCAAGGCAATGGACCAAGTGTATTCATTTCGTTTAAGTTTTGTGTGGCTTGAATCTCAGTTTGTCCACCAGATAAAAATACAATTCCAGCTAAACTTGCTGGAACTGAGTTGAGTAAACAATTGACTGTTGCCTCAGCTACATCTTCAACACCAGATTGTTCAGGACATTTATCACCAGCAATAACCATTGAAGGTTTTAAGATGCAACCTTCCAGGATAACATCTTGTTCAAAAAGGTGCTTGAATAATGTTTTGTGAGCCAGCTCGCTAATATCATAAGCCGTATCAATATCGTGATCGCCTGTCATTAAAACTTCTGGTTCAACAATGGGCACAATGCCAGCTTCTTGACATAAAGCCGCATACCGAGCCAATGCATGGCAATTGGCTTCAATATTGGCTTGTGATGGCAAGTCATCAGTGATGGTAATAACCGCACGCCATTTGGCAAAGCGTGCACCTAATTCCGCATACTCTTTTAAGCGAGCCCGCAATCCATCAAGCCCTTCAGTAATGAGTTCGCCTTCAAACCCAGCCATTGGATGTGCTCCCGTATCAACCTTAATGCCTGGCATGACACCAGCTTCTAACATGATATCAACCAGTTTTTGTCCATTAGATGCATCTTGTCTAATAGTTTCATCATACAAAATTGCGCCTGAAATATATTCGCCAATATCAGGTGTTGTTAATAACATTTCGCGGTACGCTCTGCGATTATCTTCTGTGTTTTCTACATTAACTGATGCCAATCTTTTGGCAATTGTTCCTGTGCTTTCATCTATTGCTAATATGCCTTTACCAGGCGCAACCATTGCTGCTGCAGTTTCTAATAACTGTTCTACATTCATTTTTTTACCTTATTTTAGAAAAACCACTGGATTTTACAGTGGTTTTGATTGTTTTAAACCGAGGTAAATTCTCTCGGTAAGATTTTATTCTGATGCCTTTATATATCGAGCTTCGAGTATTTCAACTGCGGGCAATACATTACCTTCCAAAAATTCAAGAAATGCACCACCTCCTGTTGAAATATAGGAAATTTGGTTTTCAATATCGTATTTATCTATGGCAGCAAGCGTGTCACCACCCCCTGCAATTGAAAACCCTTCTCCTGCGGCAATGCCAGCAGATAGTGTCTCCGTGCCATTTCCAAATTGATTGATTTCAAAAACGCCAACAGGGCCATTCCAGACAACTGTACCGGCTTTGCGAGCCATTTCGGCAAATTTTGTCGCCGTTTCAGGACCAATATCAAGAATCAAATCATCGTCTTCTACCGCATCTACGGGTTTAATAGAGGCTTCTGCTGATTCGCTGAACTCTTTTGCACAAACCACATCGGTTGGTACAGGAATCTCTCGACCTTGGTCAATGGCTTGTTGCATTAAATGTTGTGCTTGTTCTATTAAGTCGGGCTCATAAAGGGATTTACCGACATTGTGACCTGCTGCGGCAATAAAGGTATTAGCAATTCCACCACCGACTATAAGTTGATCCACTTTTTTAGAAAGGCTTTCAAGAACGGTTAATTTTGTTGAAACTTTTGATCCTCCAACTATTGCCAACATGGGGCGAGCTGGATTATCCAATGCTTTGCCTAAAGATTCTAGTTCGTTGTATAACAGCGGGCCTGCCACCGCCATCGGTGCAAATTGCGCAACACCATAAGTCGAGGCTTGTTTTCGGTGTGCTGTACCAAAGGCATCCATAACAAACACATCACATAAAGCCGCCATCTTTTTGGAAAGCTCTTCATCGTTGGCTTTTTCACCGACATTAAAGCGAACATTTTCGAGTAAAACAAGTTGTCCCGGTTTAACTTCTACACCACCCAACCAGTCTTTAATTAATTTGACCTCTTGCTCCATTGTTTCGGATAAATAATCTGCTACAGGATGCAAAGAAAACTCCTCTTCATATTCGCCTTCTGTTGGTCGACCCAAGTGAGACATGACCATAACAGCGGCTCCGGCATCGAGTGCGGCTTTGATGGTAGGCAGTGAAGCGGTGATTCTTTTTGCACTGGTTACCTTGCCATCTTTAATGGGCACATTTAAATCTTGACGAATTAAAACGCGCTTATTTTGCAAATCTTGCTCTTGCATCTTTAATATGTTCATAGTGTTTCTTTACTGTTGTTATGAATTTAAGTAAACGAATTTTATCTTAATTAGCTAAAATTTGCATCTGTTCATGGGGAATATCGTCTTCTAAATAGAATTTGCCTGTGCTTTTGAAGCCTAAAGATTGATAATAATCGGTTAAATAGGACTGTGCAGAAATTTCAATAATGCTCTTTGGGTAATGCTTTTGACAAAATTTAATGGCAAAATTAATAACTTTTGTGGCTAATTTTTGGTTTCTGCTCTCTTTAGTGACAACAATTCGTCCGATATGGCATTTGCCCTGCTTTGGCGGTAAGATGCGTGCATAGGCATGAACCCTGTTTTCAGTGCCCAAATACAAATGGTGAGCACTAAAATCCAAACCATCAGCGTCTTGGTAGGGGCAATCTTGCTCAACACAAAATACCTCCATTCGCAAAGCCAGTATTGCATAAAGCTCTTTACTGCTTAGTTCTTGAAAAGTTTTACTTACAATATCAGTAGATTTTAACATTTGTCACATTTTTTTAACGCTTAACATGTTATTCTAGCACCTTTCTATATTGATTGGAGTTCCTTATGAAAAAATTAGTTAAATGGATGCTAAGAATTACTATAACACTGGTTTTACTTATTGTTATTGCAGCCTTTGTGTTGCCTATGGTTATTGACCCTAATGATTATAAAGACACAATCACAAGCAAAGTTAAAGACCAAATTGGCAGAGAAATTCATCTTGATGGAGAAATCCAGTGGAAGGTATTTCCTTGGTTGGCACTGACGCTAAATGATGTCAAAATTGACAACGAAAAAAGTTTTAAAGGCAAATCCTTAGCCGAAATTCAAAAATTGACTGCGCGCGTCAAAATTATGCCTCTGCTTTCAAAAAATATTGAAATTGGACGGGTCGCTGTTGAAGATGCGCAGATTAATTTACAAATCACTAAAAAAGGCAACAGCAATTGGCAAAGCATTTTAACCAACCTTGATAAAGGCACAAATTCAGGCAGCGAATCAAATGAAGGCAACACAGCAGGCTCGCTTAATATTGCTGGCATTGATTTAAAAAACATAAACTTAAATTACACCGATTTACAAACAAACACAAAAGCCATTATTTCTGAATTTAACCTTACTACGGGTGAAATAACTAAGACATCACCAGTGCAACTCGACACCTCAATGCACGTAATTATGCCAGATACAGGTTTGGACGTGAATATTGATGCTGATGTCTTGGCAAAAAACTTATTATCAGATGCAGGCATACAACTTGAACTAAATGATTTTACGGTTAAAGGTAAATTAAGTACCGACAGCATCCTGCCACTTGAGCTTGCTTTACAAAAGCCAGGCAATATTAATTTAAACGATGATACCTTATTTTTCCCACAACTTTTAGTTGCGCTAGGTGATGCCAAAATAACCACCGACGTCACGGGTAAAAACATCAGTAAATCCAGTAGCCAGATTTCAGGTGCTTACCAAATCGATGCGTTTGATTTGAATGAGTTTTTGAAGAAAATGACAGGGGCTTATTTTGTTACCAATAACACCTTAAGTGATTTTAGCAGTTCAGGTTCTTGGTTTATGGGCACTAATCGCATGATATTATCCAATTTAAAAATCAATTACTCAGATACAGCCATCAAAGGCGATGCCAACATAAAAAATCTTGAGAAAATGCAAGGCACATTCAAATTACACCTAAATCAATTTAATGTGGATGACTTCATGGGAACAGAAGAAACCGCCAGCAGCAGTCAAGACGCCAGTTCTTCCACAACTCCGAACATTGACTTTGGTCATTTGAATGGCTCGTTAATTATCGATAAATTACTTGCCAGTGGCACGACGGTTGAAAATTTAAAAATCACCGTTAAAACCAACGGCCCAAAACTGGTTATGTCACCTATTAAGGCTGACTTTTACCAAGGTTTGCTCATTTCTGCTATTAAAATTGATACAAAAGCACAGAGCAATAAGGTGATTTTAGAACATAACATGAACAAAATTCATGCAGGGCCTTTGCTAACTGATTTGGTGGGCAGTAAATTACTTACGGGTTTGGGTGATTTTAATGTTGATTTAAAAATAGACCGTCCCTTTAGTGATGTGCCTCTTAAAACTGCACACGGAAAAATAAAATACACCTTAACGGATGGGGCAATTTATGGCGTTGATGTTTTTGGGATGATGCAAAAAGGTTTATCCATGCTTTACCCAGAAGTAAAAGAAGAATCAACTGATGGCGAGAAAAAAACCAGCTTTGCTTTAATGCAAATTGATGGCGATATAGACAAAGGAGTGTTTACTACCAACACACTTAAAGTTGAATCCCCTTACCTCAAAGTTGGCGGCAAATTAAAAATTGATTTAGTTAACATGACCATAAACGGAACGATTGAACCCATGTTAATTGATATTCCTGAACAGTTGGTATCAGATAAATACAAAAAGTTATTAAACCTAGCGATTCCCGTTAGTCTTAGTGGTTCGTTGTTAGAACCTAAAATCTCAATAGATGCTAAAAAGTTGTTGTTGGCTTCACAAAAAGAACGCATTGATAAGGAAAAAGATAAGCTTAAAGGTAAATTAATGGATTCTTTGTTTGGAAAAGACAAAAGTGAAGAAAAAGAAGCAAAAGACCCTTCTGATAAAAGCGAACAAAAAACAAAAGACTCAGAAACTAAAGAAGAAAAAGAACCCGAGTCAGATAAAGATAAAATAAAGAAAAAATTATTGAAAGGGATATTTGGTTAAGATAAACCAAATCCTGATAGAGAGAGTCTGAGTATGTAAACCTGCATTGAACTGTTTTGTGATAGAATTCGAGGACAGAATAAAAATGTCTAAAACTAACTTACACAGTTTAGTTTACATACTCTCAAAAAACCAAAAAATAGCCCTAAACCCAGCTTCTCTTCATGACGATTCCTGTTCTCGGACAAGCTCCTAATCTTTCTCACTTACCAAGCAACTACTATTTTTATGTTCGAGAAAGATTGGAGACAAAATACAACAGCACACCCAAGACTATCACGCCTAGGCTCATTAATGCTTCTTGGGGTTTTTCGATAATAATGTAAGTAAGTGTCCATCCCATTAAACACAAATACAAAATCGGGGTTATTGGGTAAAGCCATGTTTTATATGGTCTTGGTAAGTCTGGTTGAGTTTTGCGCAAGACAATAACGCCAAGAACAGTAGCAAAGTTACTAACGCCCAAGGTGAAGCCAGCAAACACCAATATAAATTTAAAAGAAGAGGTTAAAACAAATAAAATAGCCAGTGCCGATTGCAGAATAATGGCATTGACGGGGATGTCGTTTTTATTGGTTTGTGCTAACTTTTTAAACAGTGGATAGTCTTGTCCGATAACCTGAAATGCCCGAGGGCCTGCCATGGTCATGGCACTAACGGTGGAGATAAAGATAATCGACAAACTCAAGGCTAAAATTGTTGCACCTTTTTCGCCAAACACATAATCCGCCGCAATATAGGCAAACTTTTCATTGCCAGCCATCTGATTTATTGGAGCGGTGTAAAGAAAGATAAAATTCAACAAAACATAAAGAACGGTTACCGTTAACGTGCCGATTAATAACACTTTGGGCAAGCTCTTTTGTGGGTTTTCAATTTCGCTGGAAATATAAGTAGCAGAATTCCAGCCCATGTAGGCATAATTCACATAAATCAACGAAACAGCAAAACTGCTGGAAAAAACAACATTAAGGTCACTTGCTTGAGGTAAAAAAGAAATACCTTGTGAGGCATCCACCGTAAAAAAAGCCAGAAGGCTAAAACCGACAATCAATAAAAGCTTAAACAATGTCATGAGTTGGTGAAAGCCACTGCTGTTTTTGTGGTTGCTGATGTGAATGGCTGTTAATAACACGATTAATCCAACCGCTAAGAATTGACTATTCAGCGCAGGAAATACTTGCGTCATATAAGTAGCAAAAAGAATCGAAACCAAAGCCACAGGTGCTGCAAAACCAATAGTCACCGACACCCAGCCGGTAACAAATCCAAGCATGGGGTGATAAATACGGCTCAAAAAATTATACTCGCCACCCGAACGAGGTAAAGCCGCTCCGAGTTCGGCATAACTCAAAGCACCAAACAAAGCCGTCAAGCCACCAACAGCCCACAGCAACAAAATTACAAAAGGCGATTGAATATCAAGTAATTGAAAACCCAAAGAGGCAAAAACACCCGTGCCAATCATGTTGGCAATAATGACCGATGTGGCGGAACGTGCGGTGTATTTCTTTTGTGGTGTTGCCACTGATAAACTCCTAAGCTATGATACCAACCCTATCTTAACATTTTTTTACTATGCAACAATACAATCTTGAAATTCAAACCCAAGGACGTGGTTATTCAATTATCACTGCGCAAATTGAACAGGCCATCGAAATTGCAGAAATAAAAGTGGGTTTATTACACGTGTTTTTACAACACTCCAGTGCCAGTCTAACCATCAATGAAAATGCTGACCCAACCGTACGCGAAGATTTCAAAAATTTTGAAGAAAAACTGGTGCCACGTAACCTTCCTTATCGGCACAACTACGAAGGCGAAGATGACATGCCTGCCCATATAAAATCCTCCCTCTTTGGCTGCCAACTAACTATTCCCATCGCAAATGGTCGCCTAGCCTTAGGAACATGGCAAGGCATTTACTTAAACGAACACCGCGATTATTCTCATACGAGAAGGTTGGTTTTGACGGTTAGTGGTTAGGGTAAAGAGAATTGATTATGTAAGTTGACGATTTCAATAGCTTTGGCTTCAGCAAATTGGTCTGCAAGCCACAAATCCATTGGTAAGTGGGATTTATCCCACTAAAAACCTAATAAAGTTACAAAGCGTCGGTTAAAACCGACAATCCAGCAATGAGTTCTAAAAATAATTAATATAAACAACCGTTGCCCATGTGCCGACGACCAGTACTTGGCCTAAAAAGACAGCTGCAGAACCCATGTCTTTGGCACGTTTGGCGAGGTCGTGGTATTTTTCTCCGCAAACCATATCAACCACCGCTTCGATGGCGGAGTTGAGGATTTCGATGATTAACACCAGCAGCAACACCGATAGCAAAAGTAATAATTGCATTGGTGATTGTGCTAAATATATCGCGCAGGGTGTTAAGATTAAGGCAAGATAAACTTCTAAACGAAAAGACGCTTCGTGTTTGAACGATGCTTTTAATCCTTGCATTGACCATAAAAAGGCTGCATAGATTTGTTTGATTCCCCTGCGTTGTTTGCTTGCCATTTTATGCTTCTTCTTGCCACACAAGATTGGGTTGTTTAACCGCTTTTGCATCATCTAAACGGCGGTTTGGTGCGGTATGTGGTGCTTGCTTTATTGGCTCAATATCATCTGCTGCTTGTTTGAGAATATCCGCCATCGCTGCCACAAACTTATCAATGGTTTGCTTGGATTCTGTTTCTGTTGGTTCTATCAACATACATTCTGCCACCAAAAGTGGAAAATAAATTGTTGGTGCGTGCATGCCATAATCTAATAGCGTTTTGGCGACATCGGTTGCGGTTAAACTCAAGTCTTTGGCTTGTTTTTTCAAGGTTACAATAAACTCATGGCTGGCACGGCGGTTAGGAAATGCCAACTGAAACCCTACTCGCTCTAACTCTTTCATTAAGTAATTGGCATTTAATGTGGCAAACTCAGCTATGCGCGGCATGCCTTCTTTGCCCAACATAAGGGCATAGATATAAGCACGCA
>CAMZLQ010000175.1 GCA_947311585.1 uncultured Alcanivoracaceae bacterium
ACATCATCTGGGTTTTGTTCAAGACGTGCTTCTAGTTGTTTAATGGCTTCTTCCATGCTCATTTGTGGTGCTTGACCTTGTTGAGTGTTGTTTTGTGCAGCTTGGGCTTGAGTGGGAGCGACATAATCGACAGCTTTTGGGGTGCCTAATTTATTATAAAACAGGAAACTTAAAGGGATAACAAACAGAGCAAAAAGTGCCATAATTGTTCCTGAACTTTGAGGTTTGCCATCTTTTAATAGAATATTAGATAGTTGAGCTTCGTAATCTTTACGTTTCTCTTGACTTAAGTCTTGGTCTTTTAATTGTTTAATCAGATAATTTTGTGTGAGTTTTTGGGTGCTATTGGATTTGCGGTAAAACAACCAAAATAAAACCAGTGCAACAACACTAATAGCGATAAAAGTAATCAATAAAGAACTGTTCATAAGTCTGACTCGTTAGAGGTGTTGTTAGCATTTTTCTTGATGGTTCTAATAACAATAAAGCCAGCAAGAAGTAAAATTAGTAAAGGCATAGCCCATAAAACGATGGTATCGGCACGCATTGGTGGATTGTAACGAACAAAATCACCATAACGTTCAACCAAATAATCAGTAATCTCAGTTTGACTCATGTCCTGCTGAACCATTTTAGCTACTTCATTACGTAAGTCTTTTGCCAAACCCGCATCGGAGTCGGCAATATTTTGGTTTTGACAAACCAAACAACGCAATTCTTCTGTTAATTGCTGGTAATCAAGCCGCTGTTGCTCTGTCTTAAACTCGTGAATGTCGATAGCAAAAACGGTGTTTGCAATGAGTATTAATGTGATTATTATTTTTTTCATAGTTTTATTTTTTACTCTTGTCATTCCCTTGAAAAAGGGAATCCAGAAAGTTAAAAGTAACTGGATCCCCGCATTCGCGAGTATGACAAATTGGTTTTATCGTTTATTGTGTTAACTTTAGTTTTTAAAAAAAACTCTGTGCAACTCTGCGTCTCCTCTGTGAATCTCTGTGTTACTGAAACCAAAAAAAGAACTCAATTCTTAACCGTATTTTTGTATTTCTCTATCAATGGCAATAATTCATCCTGGATGTTTTGTGGATTAAGTTCGCCCACTATTTTATGGCGAATGATGCCGTTGCCATCAACCAAAAAGGTTTCGGGTGCACCATAAACACCAAAATCGATTCCAACCAAGCCTTTGTCATCCACTAAAATGTCAGTATAAGGGTTGCCGAATTGATTCAGCCACGCTTTGGCGGTTGCGTTTTCGTCTTTATAATTTAAACCATATACCGGAATGATGTTTTGCCGTGCAAATTCGGTGACCATTGGGTGCTCAATACGGCAATTAGGACACCAACTTGCCCAGACGTTGAGCAAATACATTTTTCCTTTGAGTGTCTTGTTGTTGATTATTTTACCATTCATTAACGAAGGCAAAGCAAATTCTGGCACGGGTTTGTTAATTAAAGCCGAAGGCAATAAGCGCGTGTCTTTACCGAGACCTTGGTACAATAAATAAACCAATGATAAAAATACCACTAAAGGAATTAAGGCTTTGATTACAGTTTTATTCATGCTTCTAAATACTTATCAATATTCTTTTGTTTCATTTGCTTGGCGTGACGGAAATAACGCCTATCGGTTGCTGCCCAAAAGCCACCTAACATCATCAGAATGCCACCACTCCACATCCAGCGGATAAAAGGCTTGATGTAAATGCGTACGGCCCAACCACCTTTGTCATTGATTTGTTCTCCTAATGAAATATATAAATCACGGCTAAAGCCTGGGTCAATGGCAGCTTCAGTCATTGGATTGCCGCGTTTGGGGTAAAAGCGTTTTTGTGGGTTCATTTCGGCAATTAATTGACCGTCTTTTCTGACCACAAAATGACCTTGGCTGGCTTGGTAATTTTCGATTTGTTTTTGTTCCACGCCTTTAAACTCAATTTCATACCCTTGTACAATTTTGACTTCACCAGGTTGCATCAAACTGTCAATTTCAAAGTCTGTGTGTTCAGTCATAGAGACCCCAAAGATATAAATGGCTACACCCATATGCGCAATCTGCATGCCCCATACCGCTCGGGTGAGCTTGCCTTTGTATTCCTTGAAATAAAATAGAGCAGTGACAAAGACCCAACTCGCACCAAAGACGCCCATTGTCGCTTTGATATTTAACGGTTTAAACATAAACCACACAATTAATGATAAGACTAAGGCAATAATCAAAGACGGCATGAGTTGTTTCATCACGCGCTTAATGTCATCTTTTTGCCAACGGTAATACATTCCCAAAGGCAATAAAACTGCCATTGGCATCATCATCATAAAAAACATGCTGCCAAAATAAGGAGGGCCCACCGAAATCTTTTTACCGAAGGCTTCAAAAATTAAAGGGAACAAAGTTCCAAGTAATACCATAAAACAAGCCACTGAAAAGATGATGGAATTGGCTAATAGTAAAGTTTCACGTGAAGACAGTTGAAAGCCACCTTGTGACTTAAGCTTATTGGCACGAAGAGCATATAAAAACAAAGCACCACCAGCATAAATAGCCAGTAAAGTCAGTACAAACACACCACGTTTAGGATCACTGGCAAAGGCATGAACAGATGTCAAAACGCCTGAGCGAACCAAAAATGTACCTAAAACACTTAAAGAGAAACCTAAAATCGCTAAAAGCACAGTCCAACCTCGAAAGGCATTGCGTTTTTCACTCACTGCCTGAACATGAATGAGAGCTGTTCCTGCCAACCATGGTAAAAATGAGGCATTTTCTACAGGGTCCCAAAACCACCAGCCACCCCAGCCAAGTTCGTAATAAGCCCACCAAGAGCCTAGTACAATGCCAAAGGTCAAAAAGCCCCATGCTGCATTGGTCCAAGGACGTGACCAACGTATCCAAGTTTCGTCAATTTTGCCACCCAATAAAGCAGCAATCGAAATAGCAAAAGGCACACTCATGCCCACATAACCCATGTATAAAATCGGTGGATGGATGATTAACCCCACATCTTGCAGTAGAGGATTGAGGTCATTGCCATCAAATGGAGCAGGAATGCTGCGCAAAAAAGGATTGGAAGTAAAGAACACAAAAGCGGTAAAGCCCAAGCTAATAATGCCTAATATGGCTAAAACGCGCGCCACTTGTGAACGCGACA
>CAMZLQ010000176.1 GCA_947311585.1 uncultured Alcanivoracaceae bacterium
AATTTTTTGAACACCTTAAAACTCTGGGATGAGTCCACAACAATAAACCAACACTTACACTACATAAGTTGCGAGTTGCACCCATTGAATTTACAACAACTCAAAACAGCTTTGTCGCAATTCCCACAATTAAGCCAATATGCCGCACTTTTAATCGACAATTATCCACAAAATTTTCTCTATGGCTTCCATCGATTGCATTTTAAGACTCAAAACACCACTTTAACTCTTGTCATCGGTGATGCCACTAAAGCCTTGCAACAACTTAATGCCCACGTTGATGCCTGGTATTTAGATGGCTTTGCACCCAGTAAAAATCCAGACTTGTGGGGTGAAAATTTATTTAAATCCATTGCCAATTTATCACGCCCTAGCACAACAGTTGCGACTTATACTGTTGCCCGAAAAATTAGGGATAACTTAGAAACTGTTGGTTTTGCCATAAAAAAAGTCAAAGGCTTTGGGCAAAAACGTGAAATGCTCACCGCCACCATGACATCAGAATACAAAACACCTGAAAAACAACCATGGGCACAAACATTTAAAGCAAAAAATGCAAAGACATACACTATTATAGGAGCTGGTATTGCAGGTTTAACTTTGGCACAAAAATTATGCGATGCAGGTAAACATGTCACGCTTATTGATAGACAAATACAACCATGCTTAGAAACATCGGGTAATCCACAAGCCATGGTCATGCCATCTTTCACCTTAAATGATTCGGTTGAAACACGCTTTTACTTATCCGCTTTTTACTACGCTATTAGGCATTATTCGCCTAAGAACTATCATGGTGTTGGTGTTTATGAATTGGCTTTTAATGACAAACAGAAACAATGGCAAGATAAACTGTTACAAAATTTTGATTTTCCTAAAGGTTTAGTAAAAAAGTTTCAACAAGGACTGCTTTACTCAACAGCCGGATGGCTTGATACCCAAGGACATGCCAAAAATGTATTTAAACAATTACAACAAAAGCCCAATTTTTCTTACTTGCAGGAAGAAATTAACTTAATTGAGCATCAAGACAATTTATGGCAGTTAAAACAAAATCCACAAGTTGTACATACAACTGATTGTTTGGTGCTTGCTAATGGAATTGGCATTAAAAAGCTATTAGCAGAATACCAGTTACCAATCCAGCCCAAATACGGGCAAATTAGTTATTTTAAATCAGAAAATGCCAATAAAACAATTGCAAACAGCCCACACATTCTATTAGGCAGAGGTTATATTACACCGAGTTGGAATGGCGAACAAACTATAGGCGCAACTTTTGATCATATTGCAGAAAATAACTGGTATAAAACCCCTCTAGTTAATGATGATCATTGGCGAAGAAATACTGAATTATGGAATAACACACCATACGAGCAAGCACTGGCCAAAATAACAGCACATAAATCACGCGCGGGAATCCGTGTCACCACACCCGATCATTTGCCAATCTGCGGTGCGGTTATTGACCAACAACAATTTGAAAAAGATTACCACGATATTAGACACGGTAAATCGTGGAAACACTACCCACAACCACTGCACGCCAACAATCTGTATATTTTTACTGGACTGGGTTCGCGAGGCTTTACCAGTGCACCTTTATTAGCTGAATCTTTGAGTAATCAAATTTTAGGGATGCCACAAGTGTTAAGCAATGAATTACAAAAAGCGACAAATCCCAATCGTTTTTTATTTAAAACTTTAAAAAAAAGCAGGTGAATCCACCTGCTTACTTAGCTTCTTTGTCTTTAGCAAATTTATAGAAGTTTTCATTTAAATACTGAACAACGTTTTCTTCGTCTTCTTCAAACCACGAAGATCCTGTTACGCCCACGCATCGACTGACTTGTTTTTTTAATGCCGCTAAGTCATTGACCTTGCGTTCTTTTGCTGGACGAGTAAAAACACTGCTGTCATGGCACTTGGTGCAATCTTCCTCGTACATGGATTTTGCTTCTTCTGCATCATAGGCAAAAACTGAAGCACTGGTCGTTAGTAAAAACATTAGGAGTAAATTTTTCATTATTTGCATCTCTTCAAAAAGGTTGATTGTCTCCATAATATAGGAGCAAATCCAATAAATCAAATAAATAACTGTTAAATCTCTTGCAATTGCACTAGTGTTATACTATAGTAGAACACCAAGACAAAACTAAAAGTGAATCTTATGAAAACAGCTATCAATCAATCTGTAACAGTTTTATCCCTGTTTACCCTTGCCTTTGGTGCTACACTGGCTATCGCATGGGCAATAACTTCTGTTGTTTATCCTTCACAAGAAATGAACAAGGAAGCCTTAAACAATAAAATAATCTTGCACGTTGAAAGAGAAGTTAAACAAGATATTACTCGTGCATTCAAATACCTTATTCCAAGATTGAAATAGAGTATAATGATGAATTATCAGTGGAACGACAAAGAACCCATCTATTTGCAACTCAAAGATCAGATTCGCAACATGATTTTGGTGGGCGACTTGAAAGAAAACGAAGCACTGCCTTCAGTACGCAAAGTGGCAGCAGATTATAAACTCAATCCCATTACCGTTTCCAAAGCGTGGCAGTATTTGGTTGATGAAAATTTGGTTGAGAAAAAACGTGGGCTTGGCATGTTTGTCAAAGAACACGCCAGAGAACAATTATTAGCCTCAGACCAAGAACGTTTCTTAGTCAAAGAATGGCCGCAAATTAAGCACAGAATTATTGATTTAAAACTGGATGTCGAAGTTTTAATCAACTCGTTAAAAGAATTAACAGGGGAGCAAAAATGACTCAAATTATTAAAGCCACAAACTTATCCAAAAGTTATGGCAAGTTTCAAGCCTTAAAAAACATCAACCTGACCATAGGTAAAGGTAAAATAGTGGGACTCATTGGACCAAATGGTGCTGGCAAAACGACACTGCTCAAATCATTACTTGGTTTAACAGCCTATGATGGTGATTTAGAAGTGATGGGTATTAGTCCATTCAAAGAGCGAGCCAAATTAATGGAAGACATTTGTTTTATTGCCGATGTGGCTGTTTTGCCTGATTGGATTAAGGTTAATGAAGTGCTTGATTTTGTCGAACAAACGCACCCAAAGTTTTCGCGCACTAAAGCCGAATCCTTTTTGAAAAAAACCAAATTAGGAGCCAAACAAAAAGTAAAATCCATGTCTAAAGGCATGGTGGTTCAACTGCATCTTGCTATTGTCATGTCAATTGAAGCTAAATTACTCGTCTTAGATGAGCCAACTTTAGGCTTGGATATTATTTACCGCAAAGATTTTTACGATAATTTACTTAACGATTATTTTGATAACGAACGCACCATTATTATTACCACCCATCAAGTAGAAGAAATCGAACACATCTTAACAGATTTATTGTTTATCAAAGACGGTGAAATCGTCCTTGATGCCAACATGGAAGAATTAACCGAAGAGTATTTTGAGGTAATGGTTTCATCAGAAAATTACGAAGATGCCATGTCATTTAAGCCTTTGCAATCACGTAAAGTCTTTGGCAAGCACGTGATGTTATTTAAACACCCCAATCGAGGAGAACTAGAAGCGCTAGGTGAGGTGCAACGCCCTGGAGTTGCCGATTTATTTGTTGCCATGTTAAAAGAGGAGGATGCAGCATGATTAAGAATTTCAAAGCGTTAATCAGACGTGAGTTTTGGGAACACCGCGGTGCTTTTATCAAAACACCAATCATAATAAGCATTGTTTTACTGGTGATAGCCATTATTGGTTACATAATTGGCTTAGTGTTTGCAAGCAAGACTGGCTCTACTGAGTTTGTCGATAAAGGCATTAATGAATTGCACAAATTATCTGAAACACAACTGGGTACTTTTTGGGATGTGCAACTTATTTCAACTTCAACCTTATTCTTGTTTGTCTTATATATTGTCTTGTTTTTCTTTATCTTAGGCTCTCTTTTTGATGACAGAAAAGATGGCAGTATCCAGTTTTGGAAATCTTTACCCATTTCTGATTCTGAGACAGTCTTATCTAAATTAATAACTGCCATGATTTTTGTGCCATTGGTCTTTACGGCTATTTTTGTTTTATACAGCATAGCCAATTTGGTCTTAACCAGTATTCTGTTGATGTTTCACGGTCAAAACCCCTGGTCTTTGGTGTGGATTCCAGCCAACATAGGTAAAGTCACCCTAATCATGTTGATGGGGGCTTTAACGCAAATGTTATGGGCATTGCCAATCTATGGCTGGCTGATGTTTAGTTCATCATGGTCAAAACGCAGACCGTTCTTGTTTGCTATCTTTATTCCATTACTGGTCGCCGTTGCCTGGTACTTCTTAAATGTGGTGACTCGCATGAACTTTGCTCAAGTGGATATGTTTAAGTGGCCTGCCAAATACTTTATGTTTGCAGCTCTTCCTTATGGTTCAATAAGTCTAGGCGATAATGGCATGAGCCTTAATGACATAGCTTCCAACTTAAAAGCTTCTATCATGCATGTGGAAATAATTTACGGCATTATTTTTGCTGCTGTTTTCATTGCGCTATCAATTTGGGTAAGAAGGTATAGAAATACAACCTAATTTGATTTAGAATGGTGACCTATTAAAAAGCGACTCATAGTCGCTTTTTTGTTTGAGAATAAATTTATGGCACGTCATTTAAACCTATACAAGCTAAATAACTTTACCATGCGACATGGAGCAGTCCTTGATGGAGCAACCCTTGCTTATGAAACATGGGGTGAGTTAAATGAGAAAAAAGACAACGCGATTTTGATTTTAACGGGTTTGTCGGCTGATTCTCATGCTGCCAGTCACGATGAAAGTGACTTAGATGGTTGGTGGGAATACATGCTAGGTGTAGGAAAAGCCATTGATACCAGTAAATGGTTTGTTATATGCGTAAGTTCTTTGGGTTCGTGCAAAGGTTCTACTGGACCTTGTTCGCCCGAACCAATAACAAAACAACCCTATAAATTCACCTTTCCAGACTTAACACTTGAAGACATTGCCAATTCCTCTTTTGAAGTGGTGCAAGCACTTGGCATTAAACAATTGGCGTGTGTTGTGGGTCCATCCATGGGTGGCATGAGTGCACTGGCATTAATCCTGCAACACCCAAAAGCCACTAAACACATGATTAATATTGCAGCAGGGTGTTATTCAGAACCCTTTAGTACTGCTATTCGTTCTTTACAACGCGAAGCAATACTCAATGATGTCAATTTCCAGAATGGCAATTATTCCAGCGAACAGTGGCCCACTCAAGGAATGAAACAAGCCCGAAAAATAGGCATGTTATCTTACCGCTCTGCTCAAGAATGGAAAGAACGTTTCCCACGCTCATTGCGACAACGCCCAAACAAACCCTTTGGTATTGAGTTTCCTGTCGAAAGTTATTTAGAATACCATGCCGAAAAATTTGTTCATCAGTTTGATCCCGTCAGTTATATTTACTTATCTCGTGCAATGGATTGGTTTGATGCTTTTGATTTTCATCACATCGACCTCCACAATCCATTTGAAAAAGTACAAATGGACTCTGCTTTAGTAATTGGTGCAAAAACAGATTTTTTATTCCCACCCGAGCAGCAAAAAGAAATTGCCACACTTTTTAATCAAAAAGTGTGCCCAACAGAGCTTAAAATCACCAATTCCATCCAAGGACACGATGCTTTTTTGGTGGATAAAAGCAATTATTCTGCTTTAGTAAAGAAATATTTAGCCAAAATCGCCTCCATTTAGTTTTTTTCAAAAAAAAAGACCCTTGCATAACTATAATGGCGAGTAAGAAACAATTTAATTGACCCACTTTGTGTGATTTCTATATCAGGATTCGGGTATAAGGTCTCTAATATTTTTAGAAGAATAAAACCACCCTAGTTTTAACAAGAGATACCATAAAAAAGGTGGTTTATCCTTTTCCCCAAAAAATGAAGAACCATTAGTTATCACTTACCAACTGATGGTTGTTAATTGCTTATTATCAATTGACTGCCATTGTCCTATTTTCCACAATTGGGTTTTATCATCGTAATTATCCATACGAATTTGCAATTGCCCGAGGTCATTGCGCAGGTAAATTTGGATAACGCTTTGTTTATTATCGTCTAAACCTTTGGCAATCAATAAAGGGGTTTCATCCATGTCATCTATCGATACTTCAGAGAAATCGTAATTAAACTGGCTAACAGCAGCTTTAAAAATAATCACAGTTTCAAAGCCATCGGCAAATATATCTTCACTTGCTCCAGGACAACTTGGGTCAAGTCCACCATCAGTAATAGTCCAGCCATGTGTGCTTTCTAAACCATCATGAGCGGTAATATTGCAATAGGTTGAGTTACCACCTGAGAAGGCAATGCCCGAAATAACGGCTTGAGAATTAAAGTGATTGAGCAATGCATCGTAACTTGATATAGGCAAGGTTACGCCCTGAAACATTAAGCTCATGTTTGTTATATTAGTCACATCCCAACTTTGCACATTTGGGTTGGCGATAATTGCACCATTAAACATGGCAAATGTATTGGTCAAACTGCTGGTGTTCCATTGGCTTGTATCGGGATTAGCAGCCACAGCATCTCTAAACATAGATTGCATGAATTGAATGTTTGAAACATCCCAGTTTGTGGTATTGGGATTGGCAAGGCTTGCTCCAGAAAACATGTTAATGGCATTGCTCACTTGAGATAAATCAGGGACATCCGTTGCTGTGACAATCATATTACTGGCATTATAAAAGGCTGATGCCATATTTGTCCAAATTCCGTTGCCCCATTGTTTTAGCTCTATTATTTTACGGTTATCCAACTCTGCATTAAAATAAATCCGTGGAAATCCAGTCTTATCACCGACATTATCCGAAATTCTAATGGTGTAAGTTCCTGCAGACGCATAATTGCAGGTGTAATTGCCTGTTTGAGCACTGGCAGTGTTAATCCCAGGATTATCATCATCGCAATCTACATTGTAATTGTAGCCTGCTCCATTGGTCGGAATGGTGAACTGGGTATCACTTGAGCTGCCTAAGTTATCGGTTTTAACCACAAAAACAAAGTTATCAGCAGGACCAGGGCAATTAGGATCCAAACCACCATCAGTAATAGTCCAACCATGGGTATTAATTAAACCATCACGCGCGGCAACATTGCAGTATAGGGAATTACCACCGTCAAAGACTATGCCATTAGCTGTGAATTGTGAATTAAAATTAGCCAGTGCAGTATCATAAATTGCGGTTGGTAGCGTAACATTTCCAAACATCGATTCCATTGAATTGGGAACGCTAATGCCCGTAATATCCCAAGAACCCATATCAGGTGTGGCTGAGGTCGCTCCAGAAAACATGCTACGCATATCCACAATATTGCTTGTGTTCCAGTTACTGACATCTGGGTTGGCTGAGGTGGCATCCAAAAACATGGCTGCCGAATTGGTAAGGCTATTGGTCGTCCACTGGCTTGTATCGGGATTGGCAGCCGTTGCACCTCTAAACATGGATTGCATGAATTGAATGTTTGAAACATCCCAGTTTGTGGTATTTGGATTGGCAAGGTTTGCTCCAGAAAACATGCTAATGGCACTGCTCACTTGAGATAAATCAGGGACATCTGTTGCTGAGACAATCATATTGCTAGCACCATAAAAGGCGCCAGCCATAGATGTCCAAATTCCTTTGCCCCATTGTTTGAGTTCAATTATTTTTAGTCGGTCAAATAGGTTATTAAAATATATACGTGGGAATCCTGTCTTATCACCGACATTGTCCGAAATCCTAATGGTGTAAGTGCCAGCAACGGCGTAATTGCAGGTGTAATTGCCTGTTTGGGCACTGGCAGTATTAATCCCAGGATTGTCATCATCGCAATCAACATTGTAATTGTAGCCTGCTCCACTGGTCGGAATGGTGAACTGGGTATCAATTAAGCTGCCTAAGCTATCTGTTTTAACCACAAAAACAAAATCATCTGCTGGCGTTGCAGGACAAGTAGGATCGAGTCCGCCATCGGTAATGGTCCAACCATGGGTATTTATTAAACCATCACGCGCGGCAACATCACAATATTTTGAGTTGCCACCACTAAAAACCACTCCTGCTTGTGTGACTTGACCATTAAATCCACTCAACAGGGCATCGTAATCGGCTGTTGGCAGTGTGACGTCAGCAAACATTTGAGTCATGTCGGTGACTAAACTAATATCCCAACCACTGGTATCTGGGTTGGCTAAATAGGCTTTTGTAAACATATCTGTCATCAATTGTACCTTGGCGGTGTTCCAATTACTTGTGTCGGGTTGTGCTGAATTAGCTTCTTCAAACATGGCTGCCATATTCGTGACATTGCTTGTGTCCCAACTACTGGTTTGTGGTTGTGCTTGAAAAGCTAAAGAGAACATTCCACTCATGTCGGTAATATTAGAAGTGTCCCAATTGCTACCAACAGTTGTTAATGCCAGCGCCAGTCTAAACGTGTTTTGCAAGCTGGTTACTTGCGATAAGTCAGGTGCATCTGTTGCTGAGATTTGCAGGTTGGTGGCTTGTCTAAAGGCACTCTCCATACTTGTCCAAACACCTGTTCCCCATTGCACAATATCAATGACTTCGTCCTTTTCAGTGCTCGCATAAAACAAATCGAAGCGAGGATAGCCTGTTTTATCTCCCAAAGCATCCTTAATTCTTATGGTGTAAGTTCCGACTCCACCCAGTGCAGAATAGTCACAAACATAACTCGTTGTCACACCAACAGCTTCTAGGGTTCCATCATTGTTGCAATCGACACTGTATTTATAGCCTGTACCAAAGGTAGGGATTGTAAAAGTGGCATCGGTGGGCGAACCACTGAAATTGGTGGTGACAGTAAATACAAAATCATTTAATGGGTCGCTATTGGCACATTGATTGCCATCGGCAATGCTCCAACTTTTATTGGCAATTAAACTTGCTCTGGCATTTTGAGATGGAATACTGCAGTATTGGCTATTGCCACCATCAAAAACAACAGAAGGTTTGACATTTTGATTGGCAAAGTGGATTAACATGGCATCGTAATCTGCCGTTGGCAAAGTCACATTGGCAAACATCAAACTCATATCGTTGACTTGAGTGATGTCCCAGCCAGAGACATCGGGATTGGCAGCGGTGGCATTTCTAAACATATCGGTCATAACCGTAACGTTGGAAGTGTCCCAATTACTGGTATTGGGATTGGCTGCACTGGCACTGCGAAACATGCTGTGCATCGTGGTGACATTGGAAACATCCCAGTTTGTCGTATCAGGGTTGGCAAGAAATGCAAAACGAAACATACTGGCAAGATTGGTGACATTAAACAAATTTGGAACATCTCCAGCAGAAACCGTCATGTTTATCGCTCCTCTAAAGGCGGAACCCATGCTGGTCCATTTACCAGTTCCCCATTGGATGATGTCTTTAAGCTTTCGATGATCACCTGTGTTGTTGTAATAAATCCGAGGAAATCCTGTGCCATCGCCATTGTTTTCCTCAATGCGAATAATTTTTATACCAGGACTGCCATA
>CAMZLQ010000177.1 GCA_947311585.1 uncultured Alcanivoracaceae bacterium
AAAAATGGTAGCACTAACAATGTTATTGCCAAAAGAATTCGTTTACTCATGAATGGTTTACCCTCAGATTTTTTTACAGTGTTTGATTGTACCTTATTTAATGGATAATTAACAATTGAAAAATTAGGCTTTGCCCAAAATCCCACTTGGGTTTTAAAGAATTATATCGATTAAGTCTTTTTCCATGTTAACCAATAATTGTTCATCGGAATTAATGAGGCATAAAAACGACTTACTATTTATTTCTTAACCCGGCTCGTAAGGCTTCTTCGATTTTGTATCTTATTTGTCTTGAATTTTTTAGTACGGGCCGGGTTCTTACTTTTTTGATTGTTGTTTAACGTAAAAACGAATCTTGTCGGTTGTTTTTAAGACCTTTCGACTGTGTGCGTTGATGAGTTGTGCGTAAATAAAATGCTCCCCCCTCTCCACATCAGCTATGAGTTGCGTATTGGATTTAACGCGACCATGAGGCTTACCATCAAGGAAAAACTTAATGCGGTATTGTCTTGGAATTTTGCCTTCAATATTGACACTGGCAGTCACGTTTCCGCCCGTGCCCCAAAGCGATTCATCAATTTCTGGCTTTGAAATAGCTAAATTATCATAATTAAACTGTATTGTTTTTTTGTCTTTAGTTAGACGCTTCCAATTTTTCTTGGATTGTGTTTTTGTTGATTCAACAACTATAATATTATCAGTTTTCACTTCAGATGAGCTTTCATCTGGTTTGACATCAGTGTAGTGTATACTACCATCAGCAGCAGTATACTTGTATATTTTACCTGCAACCACCACAAAAGTAGTGCTTAAGGTCAGTGCAATTAGAAGTGTTTTTTTCATATTAGTCAGAAAATAATAAACTTTCTCTGTTATACAGTTTTATTGCTAAAAGTGCAAGTAACAAACCAACTAATAAAGAACCAATGATGGCTGCGATGATGGCAGTTGCTCTTACCTCTTCACCGCGCATAATTTGATTGATAATTAAATTTTGGCTGAGTATTGGAATTAACATCATCCAAAGCTTTTCTTTTAATGGCAAAAACATCAGTGCAAAACTTGGAATCCCAGGAATCAACATCAACAACCCGACGTAGGTTTGTGCTTCTTTAAATGACTTACTAAATGTTGCTATAATAGTCTGCAAGGAAGCTGCCATAATGGCTAAAGGCCCCAGAACCAATACTAAAATACCAATGTTTTTAAATCCTAAATTGACCGTCATTCCCAGTTCTTTTAATGGCATAAATGGCATGACAAGCTTAAAGGTTACTAAGGTTACAACCATTGTAATCAGTCCAAATGTCATGGTTGCAAACAATTTTCCAGTTAATAAATGTGAACGTTTAATCGGATTTAGAAGCAATGCCTCAAGTGAGTTCCTCTCTTTTTCACCTGCGGTTGTATCAATGGCTAAATACATGCTACCAATAAACAACCCTAATATAAGAGCATAAGGTAAAAAGCTTAACAGCATGGCGCCTTTTGATTGTGTTGTGGAAACATCATGTTCCTCGACAACAACAGCATTGAGTAATGACGGACTAATGCCTCGTAATTGCAGCCGAGTCATTCCTATTGTTGTGCCATAAGTTTTTATCAGTGATTTGATGCGCTGTTGGGTCATGTTTGTGGTGCCTTTTGCCGTTGCATCATAATAGACTTCAATTTTGGCAGGCACCCCGGCTTCAAATTTTTCTGCGAAGTTCTCTGGAATTACAACAACCGCTTCTTCATCTTTATTTTCTATTGCCAATGTTGGATTGCCATTAAACTCTTTGATTTTCACTCCTTGGGTCTTAATGTGGCTGATAAAACTCACTGCATTTGCACTGCCTTGAATTGCCATTTCCAGTTGTTTTTCGGCTTTGTCTTTCTGCATACTTACCATAAAGTTCATCATCGCTACAAACATGACAGGCATAAAAACAGCGCCCATAATAACCGAAGACATGAGGGATTTTTTATCACGCATGTTGTCTTTTATTTCTTTAAGCATAACCGTTATTATTTGTTTATTCATGACCTTCTCCGTTTGTAACAATATGCACAAAAGCATCTTCTAAATTTGTTGCTTTGGTAAGCTCCATAAGTGATTGTTCGGTCCCTCTTGCAGCGATTGTTCCATCACTAACAATTAAAATTTCATCACTAACCGCTGCGACTTCTTGCATCACGTGGGACGAAAAAAGTATGCATTTCCCACGTTGTTTTTCTTTCTCTAAAAACCGTCGAACACCTCGGGTACTCATGACGTCTAGTCCATTAGTTGGCTCATCAAGAATTATGTTTTGCGGGTCATGCACCAGTGCTCGAGCAATAGCAACTTTAACGCGTTGTCCTTGAGAAAACCCATCGGTTTTGCGATCAATAAACTCCTGCATACGCAAATCTTCTACCAATGAAGCCGTACGGTTTTTAATGTCGATATCACTCATGCCATGTAATTTGCCGAAATACTCAATGTTTTCACGTGCGGTTAAACGCTTATATAAACCTCTAGTATCAGGTAAAACGCCCAACAGTTTGCGCGCTTTTTCTGGGTGTTCTTTGGGATTAACCCCATCAATCAATATTTCACCTGTTTGTGGTGTTATCAATGCATAAATCATGCGCAATGTCGTGGTTTTTCCCGCGCCATTGGCTCCAAGCAACGCGGTTACTTGATGATCAGGTGCGGTAAATGTGACTTCTTTGACTGCTTTGACTTCGCCAAAACTCTTGCTGACTGCTTTTACTTCTATCATTGTTTTGGTCCCATCATGTTAATAAAAAAGGGTTCATAATTAAAATCACTCAAGCATTCTGTTTTCAGTTCGCCTTCAGGTTTATCGATAAACTGTGTGATGATTTTTGGCATACAACCAGCAGGAAAAACATTGTGCCCTTGCCCTATGGCAATTAAATGCTGTGAATGCGACAAAGTTTTCATGGTGATTTCTGCAAATTTTGGCGGTGTCACAGGGTCTAATTCCCCTGACAGCAATAACACGGGCAAATCCGAAATCACAGGTTCTTTAAAGCTGGCATCACTATTAACATGAGGCCAGACATCGCAACTCTTTTGCGTTTTTTCTAAAAAGTCTTTTCCAAAAATGTTGTTGTCGTTGGCATCTTCAATGCGATAAAAAGGCACATCTTCACCACAAACAATTGATAACTCCACATTAGTCATGCCTTCTTGTAAGATGGAACCAATGGCATTTGCCTGTGCCGCAAGGGTTTCATAGTGACCATGGTTGGCTTTTGAAATCATCAAAGGCAAAAGAGCCATTGTTTTTGCGGAATAAGAAAACATTCTAATGGCAATGGCAAGTGATTGTTTTGTTAAGGTGACATCTTCGTATTCGCCAGTCATATAGTTTTGCAGTTTTATGATGGGTTTATCGGCTTTAACCTTTTCAAAAAGTTGCCACATTTGTTCTTCTACATCACCAAAGGTTTCATGACAGGCTTCTTGTTTTTCACATTGTTCAAACTGTTTTCGCAAGGCATTAATGAGATTTTTTTCATGCGATTGGGCTAAAGCTTCTTGCTGAGGCACAACGCCATCAAGAATTACTGAACGAATAGAATCTGGAAACATCTTGACATAGGTTAGCGCTTTTCGAGTGCCGTAAGAAATGCCAAGTAAATTCCACTTATCAATTGAAAGGGCTTTTCTGACTTCTTCTAAATCTTTAATGGACTCGGTGGTGGTGTAAAAACGCGTATCTGCAACGAGTTTATCCACACACTCCATCAAGGCAGGAATATACAAAGATTCGTCTTCTAATAGTTTTTCTTGTAAGGATTCATCAAAATCGCATTTCAATGGATTAGACTCTCCCGTTCCTCGTTGGTCAACAAGCACCACATCGCGGTCTTTTAAAATGCCACGAAAAGCATGGGCAGCTCCTGGGTAGGATTCCACTGCTGATTGCCCCGGTCCTCCTGCCAACATAATAACGGCATCGGTTTTCTTTTTTATAGATTTACTGCGAATAATGGCTATATTCAAGTCAATCATGCGAGACGGGTTTTCTCGATTTTCGGCTACGGATAAAGTGCCGCATTCGGCTTTAACTTTGTTGGTGCTGTTTTGTGCACCAATTCTGCACTCGGTTAATTCTATGGCACAAACCTGTATGCCAAAAAACAGAGCGCTGATTGAAACGGCTAGTTTTATTTTTTTCATTGTTCCCTTACTTGGTTTTTTATCGCTTATATTATGCCAGTTTAATAAAATCTATAAAGTGCTATTAGTCATGTTTTGAAAATAATGTTATTATTCAAGACATGAAAATAAAAATAATAAATTTTGTTTTACTTGCCAGTTTTTTCTTGTTCTTAACCTCATGCAACGACACCAAGGACACTATAAATATTGCGGTTGCCAGTAATTTTGAAAAAACACTAAAAGTCATTGTCAAACGCTTTAAAGAAAAGCACCCTGATAGAAATATTAATGTTATTTCAGGCGCATCAGGAGTACTCACTAATCAAATCCTGAATAATGCCCCTTTTGATTTATTCTTATCTGCCGATACAAAAAAGCCACAATTTATTTATAACAAAAACCCTTCATTAACTAAAGCTGTTGTATATGCAGTAGGGCAGTTGGCGCTATGGATACCAGAAAGTAAAGAACGTAATCGTTGTATTAATGTATTGAGAAAGGTTGAAACTTTAGTTATAGCTAACCCCAAAACAGCTCCTTATGGTGCAGTTTCGGAAAAAATATTAACAAATCATGTTATTAAGATTGAAAAAACCATTCATGCTGCCAATATTGCTCAATCTTATCTGTATACAAAAAACCACTATGCTGAGGCTGGTTTTGTTGCCTACTCAATGCTAAAAGGCAATGATGAAGGTTGTCAACAAATTTTTCAACACCAAGAATTAAGCCAATCGATGATTTTATTAACGGATAAAGCCAAGGGCATCTACGATTTTATTCTCTCTGGAGAAATTCAGAAACTTATTGAAGAATCAGGCTATAATACGGTAAATTTAGAAAGGTCTGTTGCCAAATAAATGATGTCTATTGATTTAACTTCTTTGTGGCTTAGTTTTAAGCTTGCCACCATCACCGTGATTATACTGCTTATTGTTGGCATTCCTTTAGCAAAATGGTTGGCGTTCTCCAAACATAAATCGGTGCCATTTGTCACTTCAATTGTGGTGTTGCCACTGGTGTTGCCGCCAACGGTCTTGGGTTTTTATTTGTTGGGTCTTATGCGCAATGATTCGTGGTTGGGTTCTTTATTTATCCAATTAACGGACTCTCAACTTATCTTTAGTTTTACTGGGTTGGTTATTGCTTCGGTTGTCTACTCTTTGCCTTTTGTGGTGCAACCCATGGTTAATACCTTTAATAATATTGGTGAAGATACGGTTAAAACAGCACAATCCATTGGTGCTGACAAACGCACAATCTTTTGGAAAATAATTTTACCGCTTTCAAAAAAAGGCATTGTTTCTGCAGCTATTTTGGGTTTTGTGCACACGCTTGGAGAATTTGGCGTGGTGTTAATGGTTGGTGGCAATATTCCCAATCAAACCCGAGTGGTGTCAATTGAAATATTTAATCATGTTGAGAACTTGGAGCTGCAACAAGCCAATCAACTGTCATTAATTTTACTGGTTATTTCATTTGCTGTTATCTTGTGGATGAATTTTAACAATAAAAACACGCCAATACTCACATGAAAATTGCCATCACTTCAAAAAGGCTCAATTACCGTTATCAAATAGAATGTGCTGATAAGGGCGTAGTTGGTGTTTATGGCATTTCTGGCAGTGGCAAATCCAGTTTACTCGATGCCATTGCGGGTTATCATGAAGACAGACTTGGAATAGTTGAATACAATAATAAAGAACTCAAAGGCATAATTAAGTGTTGTTACATGAGCCAACACCCCATACTTTTTGCTCACTGGACGGTTGAGGAAAACCTTCAATTTGCCTTAACTCATACCAGTCAAAACTCCAAGGATAAAGACCAATTAGTGCAACGCCTTGGTTGTGAAAAATTATTAAAAATGTACCCAAATCAACTCTCAGGTGGAGAAAAGCAACGCATTGCCTTTGTGCGAGCCTTGTTGCAAATCGAGGAGAACAGCTTAGTTCTGCTTGACGAACCGTTTTCCGCTTTGGATAAAAAAATGCGGAAAATTGCTTTGGATTTGCTTGAGCAATACAAACAAAGCTGTTTGATTTTATTAGTAACGCATGAAATAGCAGAGCTGTATCAAGTAGCCGATGCATTGCTGTACATAAAAAACAGTACGGTAAGTTATCAAAACAGCATTGAGATGGCAATGGCAAGTGGTCATGAATCGTTACCCGTTGCTAGCACAGTTACCATTGATGGGCAGCCACGGATTGTTTTTGCTGAAGATGTCAGCATTGCCTTGCAAAAAAACCCCGAATCCAGCATATCTTACCAACTGGAATCTCACATTACGGCTTTACAAACGCAAACGAATGTGACTCTTGTAAAATTAAGCTACAGCAATGAGGAACAATTTATTTACGCCCGATTAATGACAGATTCCATAAAAAAGTTAAACCTATTTGCTGGAAAAAAAGTCTTTGCTTGTTTTAAATGTTCAAATTTTATGGATTAACCCTTATTCCAAATCCCGATACAGAAAAAAACAATTCCTATTTAATAACAAATGCCGCTTTCTTTTTACGCACGGGTGGAGAAACGTATTTTTCTCGCCTGATTTGTGAAACTGGCATTCCTGCTTCTTTGAGTAATCCAAAAGCTTCATCAACCATAGCAGGGTTTCCGCAGAGATAGGCCACATCGTTTTCGCTATCGAATGTAACCGTTTCAAGGTAAGTCTGAACGTGACCTTCAAAATCTAATTGCGTAGCATTATTTAATTTTGCTCGGCTCAAACAACTGATGTAATGGTAATTTTCCATCTCTTTGGCATTTTTGCGAAATTCATCAGCGTATAACAACCCCGACTCATCACGCGATCCCATAATAATAAAAACTTCTGCATCTTCCTCTTTGATACGGGATTTTAGTTCATTGGTCATGGCTCGATAAGGTGTTACCCCCGTACCAGTTGCCACAAGAAAATAGCGTTTGAATTTATCATCGGTCAGGCAAAATCGTCCATAAGGGGCACTGGCTTTTATCACATCGCCCACTTTCATGGCTGATAAACCAACGGTTGCCAAGCCACCTTTAACCCATGAAACAGCTAGTTCAATGGTGGTTATCGTGTCGGAATTGCTTTTAAGGACATTTGCAACCGAATATGAGCGAAACACTTCTTGACCATCTTGCTCAAACAATAAGCGGATAAATTGCCCCGCAGTTAACTCCAGCGATTGATTATCAAGAAGGTTAAATTCAAAATGCACGGTGTTGTCATTTAGCTCGGTGCAAGAGGTCAATTTCAAAGTGAAATTTTCAGCCATTGGTGTATCTCTAGAAAAATAATTGCTTCATTTTAATTCAGCGTGATAAAATAGTAAAATGAATAAACGAACCATCCTCTTTTTAGACAACACTTACCCCAAAGCTTACCAATTATCGACCTTGATAGAACAAGCCATTGGTGGTACTGAATCCAGTGTGGTCAAAACAGCATTGATATTATCTCAAAAGTACAACGTTATCGTTGCCCAGAAATTTCGAGATACATTACATGCTGAAAACGACAGTCTTTGCTTTATTCCTAAAAGTAAGATGGATAAAACCAAGCCAGATTTTATCGTAGTGTTGCGCAAATACCCTTTGTTAAAAGAGTTAAAAAAACAGTTCCCACAGGCGAAATTGTTTTTGTGGTTACACACTTACAAAAACACCGAATACGTCTTTAAAAGAATGGGATTATCCAAAACAAACACCACCCTAGTTTGCAATTCAAAAACTCACGCAAAACACACGGCAAAAATTTTGAACAATTCATTTTTAGGTTCTTTGTTTTCATTATTTTCAAATAAAACCAAAGTGGCTTATTGTTACAACCCGATTGCTAAACCTGATAAACCACCCATTAAACGCGACATCAATAAACTACTGTTCTTTTCATCGCCAAACAAAGGTTTAAAACAAGTGGTAAAAAGCTTCAATGCGATTAATAAAAAAATACCCGATTTACGGCTTTATATCGCCAACCCAGGTTATAAGGACGATAAAAGTATTGAGTTAAATAAAAATATAATAGTTTTAGGCAGTTTGCCACACCAACAAATGATGCAGCATGTCGCCGAATCTTTGTGCGTGTTTTATCCACAGGATTCTTTTGCCGAAACTTTTGGTCTTATCTATGCCGAAGCCAATGCACTTGGTACACTCGTATTGGCTCATGATATAGGTGCTGCACGGGAGATATTGCATGAAAACAACAACATGATTGATGCACAAAACAGTAAACAAATTTTAGAGGTAATTAAAACATGGCAGGAACAATTGCCGATGGTTGAATATAAGATGTGCTTCAATGATGAAAGTGTATTCAAACAATGGGGTGAACTGCTATCGTGAATCAAAAACATTAATTTTGTACTAAGTATTGCAACTTTTGATTCAAATTCAGCACATTATAAAGAGACAAATTCATGAAATATATTTTATTACTCATCTCATTAATTGTTAGTTTCGCACTAGCTGCTAAAGATGTCTCGCTTGATGACTTAAGAAATCTTAAAGCAGACTTTGAAAAAAAATACTCCATCACTTTATTTATAGAACAAACCCCTTTTTCTATTTCGAAATTTGAATCTAAAGTTATTACCAAGGAGTTCTATCAAGACTTATATGAATACATGATAATACTCGATGAAGAAATGAGCAAATATCCACTTAAATTTTTGTGGAAAACTAGGCTCAGAGCCATTGCATTAGTCCGTAGTCTTATTTATAACTACCAATTAAGAGGGGCAATTCCAGACTATGGAAGAGAAATTCTTTTTTTTGATATACTAGATGGCAGTGACTTTGAAATTTATCAAAGACACGTTATCCATCATGAATTTTATCACATGATAGAACAAGAATTGAATGGAAGTTCATATTGGAAAGACCCTGTTTGGAAAAGTTATAATAGCCCTGATTTTAATTATGGAAAAGGAGGCGCCACAATGCAAAAAAATGCTAATGCCTCTGTTTTTTCTCATCCACAAATTGGTTTTCTGAACTTGTACTCACAATCAGGTCTTGAAGAAGATAAGGCAGAAATTTTTGCCTCTTTATTTATCAAACAAGAGTACAGTAAATTGAAGAAATGGGCAAAAAAAGACAAAATTTTGAAAAATAAAATGGACTATATGATGAATTTCTTAATTCAAAATAACAAAGATTTTAATCCTTCCTATTGGGATAAACTTCACTCACAGGCAAAATAATTAACGCAAATCCCATGCATCAATCCAATTGACTTGGGCTTTCTTGAGTTTGAATTCTTCCATCAAGACCTTTTCCATCTCAGGCATATGCGCAGCGCCATAAAAGATAGCGAAAGTTTTGTTGCCTTTTTCCATTTCACGACGCAACACTTTAAGTGCTTTTAAGTTTCGAGCACTGACAATAGTTGAGCCTTTATCGCCTTCCATCGCATCCATAACCACATCCATGGACATAAATTGTTGGGCTGCCACAATTTTCATTTGTTTTTCTCTGTTATCAGAAAAATAAGCAAACAATAAATCCATGTCATTCATGGCATCGGGATTGGTGGCTTGTTGTTGCATTCCAACCAACCACATGCGTAAAAACATCGAGAAAAATGACTCGCCTTTTTCATCCATGCTCTTCATGAAATCATCGGGTGAAATATCAGCGTGCACAAAGTTTTTGGGCGAGTAATCGACCTCATCCAATTGAAAAGTTAAACCCAACATCTCCTTCATGCCTGTTTGAATCATGGATAACAAGCCTTTGCCTTCGCTGGCAGCTTTATCACCCACGCGTGTGCCTTCGGGCGCAACCAATTCATACAGCACCACATCGTAAGTTTTGAACAGTTTATTCAGGTTGTCGTAGTAAGATTTATCCGCCACATGTACCGCACTGATTAAGTCAACACGTAAATCCGATGGAATACCATTTTCAGGCACATAACGCACATTGGCTAATTGCAAAGCAACAGGGGTGTTGCCCTCCTTTTTGATACGTAAAAAAGTAGTTTTGTTTTTTTCAGTTATTGGTGTTTTTGTGGGTTCTTTGGCTACGGAGAAAGAAAAAGTGGCTAATAGAAAAAGTAATACGGATGATTTCATGCAAAAAGGTGCTTTTTAAATTAGTTCAATATCTAGGGTCAAAAAGTATTTTATCAAGTGCTGTCCTGCCATTTGGGTTATAATTCCTATTAAAGACTATGAGTATATTCATGAACACAACACCAACACTGCCTAGCGTTATCAAAGCTTCTCGTTTTATCTATCAATACATGCAAGCATCGCCTTTGCTGAGTTATCAATTTTTGAGTGATTTGGTTGGGGCAGATGTGTGGTTGAAGCATGAAAACCATAATCCGACTTGTGCTTTTAAGGTGCGGGGTGGTATTAATTGCCTTTCTAAGATGACCGATGAGCAGAAAGAAGCGGGTGTTTATACCGCGTCAACGGGTAATCACGGGCAATCCATCGCTTTTGCCGCACGGGCTTTTGGAGTTAAGGCAACGATTTATGTTCCTAAGGTTGCTAACCAAGGAAAAGTAGATGCGATGCGCTCTCTTGGTGCCGAAGTTATTTATTTTGGTGAAGATTTTGATGTGGCTCGCGATGGGGCTTTGCAA
>CAMZLQ010000178.1 GCA_947311585.1 uncultured Alcanivoracaceae bacterium
GTTTTATTGCTTCTGGCAGCATCATTACTCATATTCTTAAATAAACTAGCCATAATTATAGCGGTTATTGCAGCATTCTTTGCTATCACTTACCCATTTATGAAACGCCACACCTATTTACCTCAATTGTATTTAGGCGTGTCATTTGCCTTATCCATACCAATGGCATTTGCTCAGTTGAGAGGCAATGTACCTGTTGAAGCGTGGTTGTTGTTTATTGCCAATGTATTTTGGACCACAGCCTATGACACGATGTATGCCATGGTGGATAGAACAGATGATCTTAAAGCAGGAATTAAATCCACTGCAATATTGTTTGGAGATTTGGATTATATCATTATTGCGATTATTCAAGCGATGATGCTACTGGTTTTGCTCTTGTTGGGTTTAAAAATTGAAATGAACAGTCCTTATTATGTGGCTTTAGGCTTGGTGGTTGTATTATTTATATATCAAAATAAACTATTAAAAACAAAAATATTAACTAACTATTTTAAGGCATTTCTTAATAATAATTGGGTTGGGTTGGTATTATTTTGTGGTATATTGCTTTCGTATCGTTTTTAGTTAATTGTTAAAGTTTTATTGAAAGAACTAAAGTTTTCAATTTTGTAAATTTTAGAATTCGGCTGAAAAATTCTAATTTTTCCATCTGAGTTATATTGCCACCGTGTTGATTTATTGCCACTAGTAATGTCCATCAAGTATTCAAAAGTTGGGTCTCCTTGTGGGAACTCCTTTTTATTATAAAAATCCTTTTCAAATTTATCTAAGGTGTTTCTATCGCTGGTATCTAAAATGATACCTTTTAAATCATTCTTTATGATTACGTGAGTAATGGTTGGATTATTATTGGACTGACAACCCATGACTAATACAGCAAAAAATAATAAGAAGCTTAATTTTAATATTTTCATTTCATAATTATGCCACTTCTATCTAAATTTTACAATAAAAATTAACAACCCTAAAATTCAGTTTAGGGGCTTAGGTAGGAATAACCTTGCTGTTGCAGGTCCATTATTCGTGGCACTCCATTTTTTACAACCACAACATCATCAATTAAGTCCAAATCAATGCCTTTTGTTCTTTTGATTGATTTTATGGTATCGCCACAAGCAGAAAAGGTGACATCTTGCATTATTAAACTTTCTATGCGTTTGCGAAATTCGCTTTGCTTGGTGATAAAATAGATGCCTGGTCCGTAAGCTACCAATTCAATTTCAACATTGTCAACACCATAATATTTAGAGACATTAACAATATTTGAAATGACTTCGGATTGTATTTCTGGGTCTCGAGTATTCATTTGAATAACTAATTTATGAATTTCAAAATCATCATTTTTACTGCTGTTGTCATTGGCAATGACAGGCGTTTGAATGGCGCAGGCATTAATTAAAATAAGGCTGAAAATAAAGGCTATTTTTTTTATCATGATATTTCTCACTTGAAATCAATATTATTGAACCATATTATAAGCCAACTGTCATAACATGGTCAAAAAATAGCAGATGAATATGGATAATAATAATTCAGATAATAATTTAATTAAAACCGCACAAATTTTCCAAAAAGTGAGTGCTTCCTTATCACAAGAAATCTTTGGGCAAGCCAAATTAGTGGATAGATTACTAATGGCTTTACTGTCCCACGGGCATTTACTCGTAGAGGGCGCTCCAGGTTTGGCAAAAACAACTGCAATTAAAGCGTTGGCGGATAGACTTGAAGGGGACTTTAAGCGCATTCAGTTTACTCCTGATTTGTTGCCTTCAGATTTAACGGGTACAGAAATATACCGAGCGCAAACGGGTGAATTTGAATTTCAAAAAGGTCCATTATTCCATAACTTAATTTTAGCTGATGAAGTCAATAGAGCGCCTGCCAAAGTGCAATCCGCTTTACTCGAGGCTATGGGAGAACAACAAATTACCATAGGCAGCACAACTTATCCACTGCCTAAATTGTTTTTAGTTATGGCAACACAAAACCCAATTGAACAAGAGGGCACGTATCCATTGCCTGAAGCGCAGTTGGATAGATTTCAAATGCATGTTGCCATTGGTTATCCTGATGCAGAAACAGAAAAAGATATTTTAAAACTTGCTCAAAATAGAGACAAAGAGGGTTATGAAAAACCAGCAAAAGATTCTGTGTTTTTAACCCAAGAAGTGGTGTTTGCTGCTCAACAACACGTGTTGAATCTCTATGTAGCTGAAAATCTTGAAAGTTATATGGTTGAGCTTATTCTTGCCACTAGGAAACCCGAAAAATACGATAAACAGTTAGCTGAAATGATTAATTATGGAGGTTCACCTCGCGCCACTATTGCCTTAGATAGGTGTGCAAGAGCTCATGCATTCTTAAGAGGTCGTGACCATTTATTGCCTGAAGATATTCATGCTGTTATTCATGATGTTTTGCGTCATCGCCTGATTTTGAGTTTTGAGGCAGAAGTTGAAGGGGTGACACCCGATGATATTATTGATCGTTTGTTGCGTGTAGTACCGATTGTATAAATTATGAACTCAGCTACTCAAGTCACCACTAAAGCTTTGGTTGCACAGCAATCTTATGCAAAGACATTGTCACTGTCCAGTCGCAAGAAAGCAACTTCTGCGATTTCGGGTTTGCATGACTCACGTTTTCGTGGACGAGGTATGGACTACCAAGAGTCGCGGGTTTACCAAGCGGGCGACGATATTCGTAACATGGATTGGTTGGTGACTGCCCGAACAGGAACGGCTCATACAAAATTATTTCAGGAAGAAAGAGAGCGACCTATACATATTATTATGGATACTAATGTATCGATGGATTTTGGTACCCGCAAAGAGTTCAAGTCGGTTACGGCTGCAAAAGTCGCTTCTTTATTAGCATGGGCAGCGGTTAAAAATGGCGATAGAGTGGGTGTTATGAGTTATGGAAAAAATGGAATCCATCATGAAAAGCCAGTGGGTGGCAAACGTGGAATGATGCGATTGATTGCGCATTTGGTGCAATCATCTAATAATGAATCAGAAAAAAATACACCTTTAGAAGAAGCATTGCAGCGTTTACGAACAATTATTCGTCCTGGTTCTTTAATTATTGTTGTCAGTGATTTTTACCATTTAGGAAAAGACGTTAAAAGGCATTTAATGCAATTGAGCAAGCATAATGATGTTTTGTCCTTTTTCATTAGCGATAAATTTGAAGTCAGCACACCCCTACCAGCAGTTTATGGAATCCAGAATCAAGATAAAACAGTTGTGTTTAATAGTGCAAAAGAGTCCCAGAAAAAATCAATGCAACAAAAACAGAACCAGCATTTAGAAAATATTTACCAAAACATACAAAAATCAGGTGTGCCTGTTATCCCCGTGATGACCGATGATAAAGTTGAAGACAAAGTAAAACAAGGACTTAAATCACCGGCTGCTGCGTGGTCCTCATGGAGGAAAATAGTGTGATGGATAAAACGGCACAACAATTGCAATTAAGAGATATTCATATGCCTGATGCGCCAAGTTTTTGGCCGCTTGCACCAGGTTGGTGGGTTTTAATTGTTATCGCCTTAGTGGTTATTTATTTCTTGTATAACTATTGGAAAAAGCAGCACAAGAAAAAACTACTTATTGCTTTAATGCAAAGGCAATTAATGACTATTCATGATGAATTCCGGACAGATAAAGATAAACACAAGTTAGCGGTTGCTGTTTCTGATTTGCTTAAACGGTTTGTTCGCTATGTGCTCAAAGATTCTGCTGCTGCCTCGTTAACAGGTCAGCAATGGTTAGACTACTTAAATAGTAAAAGCCCTAACGCTATTTTTAATGAATTCACTGTGCCGTTAACTCAAGCACAATATATTGCCGCACCAGAATTTGATGTACCTAGTCTTATTGCGGCAGTGAAAAATTATTTTCCAGTTGCCATTAAGCATCAGGAGAAAGGTTAATGTTAGAGTTTTTATGGGTTTGGGTGTTTTTACTATTGCCATTGCCGCTTTTGGTCTGGTTATTGCCTGCGGTTAAACAAGCTAGCATAACTGCGGTTAAAGTGCCGTTTTTCAATCATTTTTGGCAATCATTATCTGGTGTTAATCAACAAACAAAATGGTGGTTGAAGTTATTGGCAATTCTTGCTTGGATACTGTTGTTGGTAGCCGCAGCAAAACCTGTGTGGATTGGTGATGCCATTGCTTTGCCCGTTGAAGGACGAGACTTGATGATGGCAGTTGATGTTTCTGGTTCCATGCAAGAAAAAGACATGAAAATTAATGGGCGAGAGGTTGATAGATTAACCATGATTAAATACGTTGCAGGTGACTTTATCCAGCGCCGCAAAGGTGATCGCATTGGTCTTATTTTATTTGGGCAGCAAGCTTACTTGCAAACGCCACTAAGTTTTGATCGTAAAACCGTAAAAACCTTATTAGATGAATCCATTATTGGTATTGCAGGTAAAGCAACGGCCATTGGTGATGCCATTGGATTGGCAGTTAAACGAGTTCGCAGAACTAATGACAATAACCGAATTCTAATTCTATTAACCGATGGGCAAAATACCGCAGGTGAAATTCAGCCGTTAAAAGCAGCAGAACTTGCACAAAAAGAAGGCTTAAAGATATACACCATAGGTATTGGTGCAGATGAAGTTTATCGCCGTACTATTTTTGGCAATAGGCGAGTAAATCCTTCATTAGATTTAGATGAAGCGACTTTAAGAAAAATTGCTAAAATGACTGGTGGACAATATTTTCGTGCCAGAAATACCAAAGATTTAAACAAGATTTATGCCATGTTGGATAAATTAGAACCGTTGGCAAAAGAAGATCAGTTTTATCGTCCAACAAAGGATTTATTTTATTATCCATTGGCTTTATCGATGCTTTTATTATTAACTTTATTTAGGATTAGGAGTTAATATGGAATACTTATCGCAAATGCACTTTATACGTCCCTTGGTTTTATGGGCATTTCCGCTTGTTGCTATAATTTTGTGGTATTTGCAACAAAAAAACGGCAAAGAAGATGGCTGGTCAAAAATATGTGACCCGCAATTGTTGAGTGCCATAAAAGTTAAATCAGCTTCTCAAGGCAGTCGTTTGACTTGGTTGTTATGGCCCATTAGCTTTGTCGCTATCTTAGCATTAGCAGGTCCTGCTTTTCAAAAGCTTCCAACCCCTGTGATAAAAAATCAATCGGCTTTGGTTATAGCCTTAGATGTTTCTAAGAGTATGTTAGCAGATGATATAAAACCTAACCGACTTGAGCGTGCAAAATACAAGATTAATGATATTTTAGAAAAACGCAAAGATGGACAGACGGCATTGTTGGTTTACTCAGGTGATGCATTTGTTGTGACGCCTTTAACCGATGATACCCAAACCATTGCCTTGATGTTAAAGGCAATTAGCCCTGAAATTATGCCAGTGCAAGGTTCGCGAGTGGATATCGCTTTGAGAAAAGCCAAAGATTTACTTAAACAAGCGGGATATCCAGCAGGAGATGTGCTTCTGATTGCTGATGGAGTCAATGCTTCAAGAGCGAATAAAGTGGCAAAGGATTTGGTCAATGAAAGAATTAAAGTATCTGTGTTAGGTGTAGGCACCAAAGAAGGAGCCCCAATTCCTTTGCAATCGGGTTTTGTTAAAGACCGTCAGGGCAATATTGTTATTCCAAAATTAGAACTTTCACAATTGAAAGATATAGCATCAAAAGCAAAGGGGCGATTTGCCCAAATTACTGGCGATTCCTCGGATATTGATTATCTTTTACCCGAAGTGGTCAATGATGAGAAGCAAGCCCAAAATTTTGAAGAGCAAGAAGATGGTTTTGACTCGCAAAAATACATCGATGAAGGACCATGGTTAGTGCTGTTATTAATCCCTTTGGTGGCATTGTTATTTAGAAAAGGACTGTTGTTGGGGTTGTTTTTGGTTGTGGGCTTGCATTCTCCACAAGCATCTTATGCTTTTGATTTTGATGATTTATGGCTTAATGCCGATCAACAAGCCGCAAGACTATTGCAACAAGGCGATGCTAAAAAGGCTTTGGAGTTAGCAAAATCAAACCAATGGAAAGCCACTGCTGCATTTAAAAATAAAGACTATAAACAAGCACAAAATTTATTTAATGATGGCAGCGCAGATGGATTTTACAATCAAGGTAATGCCTTAGCAGCTGCAGGAAAATTGGAACAAGCACTCAAATCTTACCAACAAGCATTGAAGCTTCGTCCTCAAGATGAGGACACCTTGTTTAATAAGAAACAAGTGGAAGAAGCACTTAAAAAACAACAAGAGCAACAACAAAAAGACCAAGAAAATCAAAATAAAAAGGATAAAGATAAAGATAAGCAAGATCAAGACAAGAAAAATCAAGACCAACAAGAACAAGATAAAAAGAACCAAGAAAATCAAGACTCTGAAGATAAGCAGAGTCAACAAGATCAAGAGAAAAAAGAAGGCGAGGGTGAAAATAAAGATTCTCAGCAGAATCAAGAAGATAACCCCGAACAAAAACAAGATGAAGAAAAATCTTCACAAATGAGTGAAGAAGATAAAAAGAAACAAGAAGAAGAACAAAAAAAGCTGGAACAAGCCGATAAAGAAGCCAAAGAAAAGCAGCAAAAAGAACAACAACAAAAAGAACAAGAAGCGAAACAGAAAAATCTAACGCCGCAAGAAATGGCAGAAGAAGCAGAAAACAAAGAAGCGATTGAACAATGGTTGCGACGCATTCCTGATGATCCAGGTGGATTATTGCGACGTAAATTTTATTACCAGTACAATCAACAAAATAATAAACCCGATGAAACCGAAGATTGGTAGAAATATGAAAAAAATAACAATCATACTCTCATTAATAATAATGACTTTTGTGAGTCAGGCAAAAGTGACTGCCACCGTTGACCGCACAAAAATTATTATTGGCGAAACTTTTAATTTAACAATTTCTGTTGATTCCAATACCAATGAACAACCCGATTTGAGTGAACTGCAAGAGGTGTTTCAAGTCCTTGGAACAAGTCAATCATCTTCGACACAAATAATAAATGGCAGTTACTCGGTGAATAAAACCTGGCAGATTTCCCTTATGCCATCAGCAGTGGGTAAAAACACCATTCCTCCTATTAAACTGGGTAATGAGATGACGCGAGCCATCCAAGTGGAAGTGGTTAAATCAGACCCAAATGCAAAGGCAAATGGTGATTTGTTTATTGAAGTTGAAACCGATAAAACCTCTGCGTTTGTCAAAGAACAAATAGTCATTACGGTCAAGCTGTTTTATTCCATGTCTTTAAGCGAAGGCAGTTTGTCAGAACCAATCGCAAGCAATGCAATTGTGACTCAATTAGATAAAGGAACAACCTACAGCACAAACAGAAACGGTAGAAATTATACCGTGCTTGAGAGACACTATGCACTGTTTGCCGAAAAAAGTGGTACCTTAGAAGTGAACCCCATCATTTTTAGTGGCAGAGATAACAGTTCCAGAAGAAGTTTTAGTATGTTTTCTACAGGCAAGCCAGTGCGAGCGGTTGCAAAGCCATTAACCTTTGAAATCAAGCCTATTCCACAAAGTGCCATTGGCAAAGATTGGATTCCTGCACAAAATGTGCAATTGTCACAACAATGGAGCGAAGGTGAATACAAAGTGGGCGAACCCATAACACGAACAATAACAGTTTACGTAGAAGGTTTGGGAGAAACTCAAGTGCCTGACATTAAATTGGGTGATATTCCTGATGTCAGAATTTACCCAGAGCAACCGCAAACCCAAGAAGAAAAAACACCACAAACGATTAAAACTTATAAACAAGTTAAAATTGCATTGATTCCGACCCACGCCGGAGCGATACGCATACCTGAGTATAAGTTAGAATGGTTTAATACCCAAACGGGTAAGACTCAATACGCTAAATTGCCTCCAGTAACTCTGCAAGTTGCTGCAGGTGATTATGCAATGGAAAAGCCTGCAATACAAAACATTTTCAAAAATAAAGAAAAGCCAAGTCAGTTAAGTGCTAAAGCCGAAGACACCGCGACTACTGAGGTTAAAATAGTTAAACAAGAAGATTCATTGTGGAAAATTGCAACGGCATTTTTTGCCTTGCTTTGGGTGTTAACGGTATTATATTGGATGAATACTAAAAAGCAAAAAATGCCAAGTAAAGTAACCCAAAAGCCTGTTAAGATAAGCAAGAATCAAATAGTATACGCCATTGAAAATCGCAACCCTAAAGAGCTGCAAACGGTGTTAATTGATTGGTGGAATCAACAGTACAAAGAGGCTAAAGTAACCAATTTAGCGCAACTTAAATCACATGTTAATCCGACCATGCAAAAATTGATTGATGACCTGCAATCACAATTGTACACAAATACAAAAGATTTAATATTTGATAAAGCTTTGTGGAATAAACAAGTTAAGGGAAGTGGTTTGAAAAAAATAACCCAAAAGCAATCATCGGATTCAAATGAATTGCCAACACTTTATTAACCCCGCGATATAATACCGTAATTCAGGACTACAAGAAATTCTCATATCAAAGAAAATTATTGTAGGGTTAGTCGTCTATCTCAAAAATTCATATGGAATGAATTTTCACGTAAGCCCTCATGGATGAGGGTAAGTATCAGGGATGATACGCATAAAATAATTTGATGCAGAGATGGGGATTTCTTGTAGTCCCAACTTATTGATTTTGTTATGAATGGTCTAAGCCTATTCGCTCTTGGACTGCGTTATCAGCATTTGCTTTAGAATGACTAGGACTGCATGCTGACGCCTTGCCAAGAACAAATAGGCTTAGACTGAATTTTCGGTATTATGTCGCGGGGTTAATATTAACCCCAAATGCTAATTGCGTGAAATAATAATTTAAAACCAGAGGGCTGTGGCATATAATAAATTCTTTTAAAAAGAGAGTCTAAAATATCCGCATGCACTTTTTAGTTAGTAATGATGATGGTATCAATGCCACAGGTATCAAAGCCTTAACTCAAGCGTTAGAGAAGCTTGGTAATATTACCGTCTACGCACCCAGTGGTGACCGTTCTGGAGCGAGTAATTCCCTAACATTGGATAGGCCTGTGCGTATTCATAAAGTGGCTAATAACAAGTTTTCTGTTGATGGAACACCAACAGATTGTGTGCATATGGCCCTAACTGGATTAATGGATAATGTGCCAGATATGGTGGTATCAGGAATTAATAATGCGGCGAACCTTGGAGATGATGTTTTGTATTCTGGAACAGTGGCAGCTGCAATTGAAGGGCGTTATTTGGGTTTATCCGCTATTGCTTTTTCCTTAGCAACCTCTCATAAAAGTGATCAAGTAAGGCATTTTGAAACGGCACAGTATTTTGTTAAAAAAATTATTCAAAACCTTCAGAAAAGTCCTTTAGAAAAAGAATCCATACTCAATGTTAATATTCCGAATTTACCGATTGATGAGGTAAAAGGCATCAAAGTGACGCGTTTTGGTAATCGCCATAAGGCAGAAAATACCGTTCAAGAACTCGATCCGCGCGGCAGGAAAATATATTGGATAGGTCCAGCAGGCCCTGAGGCGGATGCCGGAGAAGGAACCGATTTTCATGCCATTAAAAATGGCTATGTTTCTATCACTCCCATGCAAGTTGATATGACCAAGCATAGTGTGTTAGAAAGCATCAAAAGTTGGAGTCAAACAATCTAATGAAATCAGCAGTTGGTATTGGCATGACTTCTCAACGCACGAGAAATCGCATGATTGAGCGCTTACAAAATCAAGGCATAAAAGATCAACGTGTGTTAGCAGCGATGTCCCGTGTTCCACGGCATTTATTTATGGACGAAGCCATGGCACACCGAGCTTATGAAGATACGGCGTTACCAATAAAGCATGGTCAATACATCTCCCAGCCTTGGGTCGTTGCGCGAATGACCGAAGTTGTATTGGAGTGTGAACCCAAAAAAGTATTAGAAATCGGTACAGGATCGGGTTATCAAGCCGCTGTATTGGGGCAATTGGTTGAACAGGTCTTTAGTGTTGAACGCATAGATGATTTAACTCGTATCGCACGACGACGCTTTATTAAATTAGGTTACATGAATGTTCGCACCAAAACAGGCGATGGATTTCAAGGGTGGAACAATGAGGCTCCTTATGATTTAATTATTGCAACAGCAGCACCTGAGAATGTCCCCGAGGAACTGCTTAAACAGTTGAAAGTAGATGGCGTGATGTTATTGCCACTGGGTGATAACCAGTCTCAAAGTTTGGTGAAAATTACCAAAACAAACAAGGGTTATTTGGAAGAAAAATTAGAAGCTGTATTTTTTGTCCCTTTTTTACAAGGAGTAGTTAGGTAAGTGCTATGCAATTCTTAAAAGTTATAAATCTGATTGTTGTCATGGCGCTTTTAAGTTCTTGTGCAAAACATTATCCAGCCCCTGTAAATGACGTGAACCAGGAGAGAGTCATAAAATCCTCCCAGCCGATGTCAAAACAGAAGAAATTCAAACCGAAGTACACGACGGTTAAAAAAGGGGACACCTTATACTCTATTGGATTTAGCCGAAGTATTGACTATAAATATTTGGCAAAAATAAATGGGATTAAGCCACCATACAACATTTACCCAGGTCAAAAGCTTCGATTACAAGCCAATAATTCACTGGTAAATAATGCACCTAGTGTTGTTTCTAATGCATCCAAAGCATCGACTCATGCAGTAAAGCTTCAACAACCAAGTTTCAAGCCCATTACCGTTACAAAACCATTACCCAAACCGAAGGTTGTTAAAAAGATACCATCAAAACCATTGATTAAGGCAAAGAATAAACCTCCAACTCCCGTTAAGAAAAGCAATAAAATTACGGTAATTCAACCAGTAGCGAAATCCAATAGTCATTGGCAATGGCCGCTAAAAGGTCGGATATTAAGCACTTTCTTGGCATCCGATATTGCTCGTAAGGGCATAGACATTGCGGCACAACCCAATACTCCGGTTTTAGCCAGTCAAAATGGAACTGTTGTTTATAGTGGTGACGGTTTACGTGGCTATGGAGAGTTAATTATAATTAAACACAGCAATAATTTATTAAGTGCCTATGCGCACAATTCCAGTCGCTTAGTTAAAGAAGGAGAGGCTGTCAAACAAGGACAAATCATAGCAAAATCAGGCAAAGGAACGGACGGCCAAAGCTTGCTTCATTTTGAAATCAGAAAAAATGGACAGCCAGTAAACCCATTGAAATATTTGCCAAAGTAAAGCTTTGAAAATTTCAAGGACATCAATATAAATGAACCAAAAGCCTTAAACCTCCCGAAAATAAAAGAAATAACACCCGAACAAATGCTTTATAAAGGTGCTAATGTTTGTAAGTTGTTGATTTGTATAGAGAAAAATGGTGGTTATGGGTGGACTTGAACCACCGACCCCGGCATTATGAATGCCGTGCTCTAACCAGCTGAGCTACATAACCATTTTGATTGTGCGTTACCTTGAGGGCGTGCATTTTCGACCTTGTGGTTAATTTTGTCAAGTACATTTTTTGAAAAAATTAGATTTCTTCGGTAATTTTGTCGACTTGTGAGTTTAACGCTTGTAGGCAGTTTTGCAGTTCTTCAACTTGATTGGTGCTTAATGTCTCAAGTAAGCGTTTTTCAAATGCAATGGCTTTGGGTTTGACTTCATTTATTAGAGCGTCCCCTTCTTTTGTTAGTTTATATCGGCGAGCTCTTTTGTCTTTTTGGCATGCTTGTTGAGAAATGAAATTTCTTTCTTCTAAGGACTTCATGGTTCGTGAAACTCGGACCTTATCCATCTGGCTTTTTATGGTTAATTCTTTGGCTGTTTGGTTGCCTTTATCTGATAATAAAGCCAATACACGCCATTGCGATACGGAGATGTTGTATTGTTGACGATAATACTTGGCGATTCCCGCACTCACTTTATTACTCAGCACAGAAAGTTGGTAAGGTAAAAATTTATTTAATTCCATAATAGTTTCAATTGTAACTAATTCTTATAAAATAGTTTCACTTGAAACTAAAAATACTTAAAATAGCTGTAATTTATAATTTAGGCTGTTTATTATGACAAATCAAAAAACAAATACAATCAATGGATTTGGTTTTATTGAATATGCATCGCAAAATCCACAAGATTTAGATATATTGTTTAGGCGATTAGGTTTTAGTGCCATTAAAAAGCACAAGACAAAAGACATGACACTGTTTAGGCAAGGAAGTATTGATTTTATTTTAAATAATGAAAAACAAGGTTTTGCGGATAAATTTACCACAGAACATGGACCTTGCGCCAATGGCTTTTCTATTGTGTTTGATGATGCCAAAGCTGCTTTGCAACACGCGTTAGCAAATGGTTCGCAAGAAATTAAAGGCGATTTAAACTTGCCTGCGGTCAAGGGTATTGGTGGCGCGGTTTTGTATTTGGTGGATAAGCAAAATTACAAAGAATTGTTGGATAATGACTTTGATGATATTGTTGGTATGAATCAATACCCAAGTGGTGTTGGACTGACGTTTATTGACCATTTAACCCATAATGTTTACTATGGCAATATGGAAAAGTGGGGGCAATATTATGTGGACTTATTTCAGTTTGAACAGATTAGGTACTTTGATATCAAAGGTTCGCAGACGGGATTGACATCAAAAGCGATGAAATCACCTAATGGTTCGGTTAAAATACCCCTAAATGAATCCCCCGATAAAAAATCACAAATCAATGAATACATAGATGAATACAAAGGCGAGGGCATACAACATATTGCCTTGTACACAGAAAATATTTATGAAACAATTGAATCCATTAAAGCAGCAGGAGTTGATTTTCTTGTGACACCAGCCACTTATTACACTATTATTGATCAACGCGTTAAAAAACATGATGAAGATATACCGCGATTACAGGAAAACAGCATCTTGATTGATGCGGATGAAGAAACTGGAGAAAAAATACTGCTGCAGATATTTACGCAAAATTGTATCGGCCCGATTTTCTTTGAAATCATTCAACGCAAAGGCAATCAAGGTTTTGGTGAAGGTAATTTTCAAGCTTTGTTTGACTCGATTGAATTGGATCAAAAAAGAAGAGGATTTTTATAATGAAAAACTGGATACAAACATTTAAGAAAGAAGGGGTTGTTGCCAAACAAGCCCATTATGATTTGCCAGAAGGGACTTTTGAGCGAGAAGTGGGTAAAGAAGGCTTTTTTGGACCAGTTGCGCATTTTTACCATAAAAATATGCCAACTGGTTGGATAGATTTTGAGGGCGAGCTTCAACCACGTGCTTTTGATACCAATAAAATAACCGATATTGAAAGCAGTCCCTACAAATCTCCAATCATCATGCACAATGCTTCAATTAAGGTGAGAATGCTCAAAATAGATGAAAGCATGAATCATTTGGTTAGCAATGCCGATGGCGATGAGATGTTGTTTATTCACAAAGGCAATTGTGAAGTGTTTTGCGATTATGGTCATATCAAATTATCTGAAGGCGATTACTTTATGTTGCCACGTTGCACCAAATGGCGTTTAGAAATGGATGAATTGTGTGAAATTTTGATGATAGAATGCACCAATGCGCATTATCAATTTCCAGATAAGGGCTTGCTTGGGCCGAATGCGATTGTTGATCCAGCAGTAATAGAAGTGCCAGCGATTAATAAAACCTTTAAGGCACAACAAAATGATAACGAAACATGGACGCATTTAATTAAACACAGAAACAAAATGAGTTGCCAAATATTCCCTTTCAATCCACTGGATGCGGTGGGTTGGCGTGGAAATTTAATGCCGATTAAACTGAATTGGCGTGACATTTCACCTTTAATGAGCCACAAATACCATGTGCCGCCATCGGCTCACACCACTTTCATGGGCAATCGGTTTATTATTTGTACTTTTGTGCCACGATTATTTGAAACGGCAGAAAAAGCCTTAAAGATACCCTTTTTCCACAACAACGATGATTACGATGAAGTGTTGTTTTATCACATGGGTAGTTTCTTTTCACGCGACAATATACACCCGGGTATGATAACCTATCACCCACAAGGTTTCACCCATGGCCCGCACCCTGGAGCCATGAAAAAAGCCTTTAAACAAGATAATGCCATGACTGATGAAGTGGCTGTGATGATTGATACCCGTGATTCATTGGAAATTACTACAGAGCTAGAACAAACCGAGTGGAAAGAATACGTGGATAGTTGGAAAATAAAGAAATAACGGTATTCGGGCTCTTTGAGGACTCCTGAGATAAATAAGCAAAGAACCGTAAGGTGGGCTTGCCCACCAATTGAATAAAACATTGATTATCGAAACAAGCCAAACACTGTTGGTGGGTAAACCCACCTTACGGTTCTTTGCTTATTTATCTCAGGAGTCCTCAAAGAGCCCGAATACCGTTATTTCTTTATTTTCCA
>CAMZLQ010000179.1 GCA_947311585.1 uncultured Alcanivoracaceae bacterium
CCAAAAAACCAAATGCAAATAGACCAAAAAGACGCAAATAAGGAATAGGTGCTGGTGATGGGTAAAAAGGCGCTAATAATGGCAATCATAAATGCCCAAGAATAGTGTTTATGGTAGTTGTTTTTAATAAAATCAATTAATTTGTAAAGAGCAAATAAAGTGATAATCAAACCAATAATTCCAGTTTCGGCTAATATTTCTAAAACCCAATGGTGAGCGTGCATGGCAACACCGCCTTGGGCTTGCCAGACATCATCAATATCGGCATAATTAGGGTATGCCTTACGAAATGCGTGCGCACCAATACCGTTGATTGGGTGCTCTTTAATCATGCTAAGTGAGGTCTGCCAAATAGAGAGTCTATCTGCCAAAGCAAAATCAATCGCTGATTGAGAGGTGGAAAAAATCGCCAAGGATCGGTTTATTCGTTGCTGAAAATCAGTCGATGAAAACCACAAAACAGAAACAATAACCGCAGCAATCACGCTTGTTTTCAGCAATAATTGCCAGCGGCGTTGCTTCACATGATGAAACCAGTAAGCCAATAAGGTAAAGAGCATCATTATCCAAGCCGACCGTGTGCCAGATAAAATAATAACAACAATGAGCAGTAGAACACTTATCCAACGCAGAAATGATGGAAAGTTTCGCAGAGCAATCATAACAACGGGTAAGGCAAGAGCTAATAACGGCCCTAATTTAACGTGGTGTTCACCAAAAACACCATTTAAACGCCCTGGATAACTGGCTCTACCAATAACATCAACGCCAATGAAATATTGAAGTAAAGCATCCGCTGCCCAAAACAAAACCAGCCATGAAGTTATGTTAAAAAGCCAAGGGATGTCCTTTCTATCCACATAAAGCAACAGAGCAATGCCTGCAAAATAAAAACGCAGACTCGCTAGAGCCACCATAAAAGATTTTTGTTGCCAATAAGAGTCAATAGCTGAAATAATAACCATTAAAAAATAACTGGCAAAGACAAGGCTTAATATTTTGAACTGTGGCATCTTCGCCAGTGATGAAAACTGCTTAATTATTCCATAAATACCAAGCAAAGATAAAATCAATAACGGCAATTCGGTGTAGCGAGAAAAGGGCAGCAAAAAGATAACCGAAACATATAAACCAATGACAGCTTTGGATGAGTTAATTGGCATTTAAAGCATCCTGATAAAGTTTATGCGTTTGTGAGAGCATGTTTTCCAATAAGTAAGGCTGTTTATTTTTAACCTTTGGCTTACTTGTTAAGAACTGATTAATGCGCTGTGCTAATTGTTGGCAATTACCAACTTCTACTTTGCCTTGTTCAAAAATCTCACCTAATATTTCACCGACTCCGCCATGATTATAACCCACAACAGGCGTTCCAATCGCTAATGCTTCAATGACCGTGCGCCCAAAAGACTCAGGACGTGTTGATGCCGAAACAACCACATCGGCAATAGCATAAAGGGGAGCAATGTCGTGTTGAATCTCGACCCAGTGCACGCGATGCTCAACACCTTGTTGTTTAAACCAGTAGTATAAACGTGCAGCAAACATGTCATGCCCTGGGTCCGCTGTTAACACCAATTTGGCATCATTATCTGTACTTTTTAGCCATGGCAATAAGTCTTTAGCGCCTTTTAAACGCGTTAAACGACCTGGCAATAAAACCATTTGATGCCCAACTAATTGGTGGTGTTTTTCATACCATTTTTGCAACCACAGCACATCTGGTTCAAAGCCGTAGGTAAACTTATTAGGGTCAATGCCTCGATGAATAATAATTGGTTTACTCTTTAAATCCTTTGGGTAATTTTTTTGAATGTAATCGGCAGCCGTTTGTGAAACAGCAATGACTATATCTCCGCGTGCCATAATGGAGGAATAGCGTTTAACCGTATACAAACCATGAATGGTGGTAATAAAAAGGGGCTTTTTACCTTTTATCTTTTTAATTGCCAAATAAGCCAACCACGCAGGAAAACGCGAGCGGCAATGAACAACATCAACTTTTTTGTCAATAAACAAGGTTTTGAGTTTATGGATTAAAAAATAAGAAAAAGGCGATTTCTTGCCAATATTCAATGAAATGTGTTCAACACCATCAAATAATTGCAGGCACATCGTTCCTCCTGCGGAAATGACAAGTGAGGTGTTGCCACCAGCAGCAATATAATTCGCGACTTCAACCGTGCCACGTTCGACACCACCGTTATTGAGCGCAGGTAAAAGCTGTGCAACAACCAAATCAGACACTTAGTTGCAAGCAAGAACGTATTTGGTACTGCAATAAGGGCAACACGCTTGACCGAGTTTGCTTAAATCAAGATAGACTTTGGGATGAGAACTCCATGATGGCATGTCTTTATTTGGGCAGGCTATTGGTAAATCTTGTGGTTTTACTTCGACTGTTTTTTGCTTCATTATTCATCTCTGCGGATTTTTAGGGTATTATAACAATTTAGTCACAGAAACAGCAAGAATTGAAAAAGTTTAACATCATTTGGGTTTTTAGCGATAGTATTAAGGGTCATGAAATTCAATCATTGGCACTAGCCCAGGCATTATCGAAACGCGTTAAGCTGTATAATTGCACCATCCGTCAGCCGTGGCTCAGTTTTGCACCGCGAATATTACCTCGTTTTGGTCAAAACATCCTTTGGAAAGACAAAAAACCAAACACCCAAATACCACCCGATTTAATTATAAGCTGTGGCAGGCGTATGGCGGCGATTGGTAAATATTATAAACGCCTATTGCATTGCAAACATTTTCAGATACTCAATCCAGGTGATAACCCGAAAAAATACGATTTATTGGTATGCCCTGAACACGATAAGTTAAGAGGAAAAAACATTATTACAACCAAAGGCAGTTTGCATGGAATAACGCTTGAGAAATTAAAAAAACAGCAACACAATAAAGCGTATATCAATAGTGTGGTGTTATTATTGGGCAATCCGCAAAAGAATTTTTTTTTACAGTTGGAAAACTTAAAAATTCGCATTGAAAAGAGTTTTCCAAAGCACAAGCTAATTGTTTGTGGGTCTCGTCGAACGCCCAAGAAATATTTTGACTTAATCAGAAAAACATTCAATAAAGCACAAAAAATATGGTTGTCAAACAAGGATGGGGAAAACCCCTATATGCCTTTATTGGCTCAAGGGAATGTTTTTATCGTAACCGCCGATAGCATCAACATGGTCAGTGAAGCCTGCGCAACCGACAAAGTGGTCATTGCCATAGCACAAAACGCCATATCTCCAAAGCACAAACGTTTTATTCAATCCATAGACCAGCGATTAAGTCAATTTGAAAACATTCGCAAAAACAACATGCCATTAAATGTATTGGATGATTTGATTTCTCAGGTACTCGACAAACAACCCTAAAAAACAGTCCAATTCATTTGCCACCAATCAAGAAACTCATCAAAATCAATGCCACCATTGCCATCCGTATCAATGGTGTTGAACCCACGAATAGCCATTTCACGGCTTGCAGTTGGGGCTAAAATTTTAAATAATTCAATAAACTCTCGCTCTTCTAATAAATCATTGTGGTTTCTATCGAAAAATTCAAAGTGATCCCGAATCTCAGCAATCTCAGCGTCTGACAGTTTTGACATGGTGTTCTCTCATACAAAATTTAATTAGAACTTAATTCTAAAGTAGTTTAACCAAAAAAGATAATGAAAAATTGCATAAATTAAAAAACGCTACCTCTGGACAAACAACAGTATTGTTCCTTTTTTGAATTCGATGGCGACAGTGTCTTTTAAGGCTTTATTGCGCGTACCAATTTTGTTTTTTTGCATGTTCAAATCTAAATTTCTTAAGGGGTATTTAAGTCCTGAAGAATTAACTTTTTTTGCTTTGGGGAATGGAAAAAGTGAAATGATTTTGCCTTTTACATGAGTTAGTTTTGTTTTCTTTTGGATAAAATAATAACTCTGTCTGTCATCATAAAACTTAATTTCTAATTTGTTCTTGTATTTAAGGGCGGTACTCATGTTGCCTAAAAAATGGTCTTGTTCTAGCCCATTTGCGGCAAATACATCCACATGAGTAAATTCGTGTTTTATTATTATTTTCAATGCTTTTTCAAAATCCGTAAAATTTTGATTAGGCGTGTGGATGTACTTTACATTTTCAGGTAAAGATTCAATAGAATCGAAGTCACCGATAAGTAAATCAGGTATGATTTTTAGCTCTTGCAGGTGTTTATAGGCGCCATCTACGCAATAAACAGAGTGACTTGGTGCTAAATCTACTGCTAAAGAAGGCTTTTCGCCGTTTAAGAATAAAGATACTTTTTTCATCATGGGTCTATTATACCTTTTTGTTTAAGGAGAAATGAATGTAAAATCAAGCCATTGAGTCTAATTAAGAATATTCCAGATGAAAAGCGATTACCCTTTACTGAAACAAATTTATGATTTTGAGGCTTTTGAAAAACAAGGTAAAGACCTTGTTGCTCAACTGACGAAACACCTAAAGAATGCACAGCACCCTGATTCAAGGGCTAATAATTGGTTGAATCCAAAGGAAGAATTATTCTTTTGGCAAAATTATCAATTCCAAAACCTACCATCTTTTGTTGATGATTTGCTCAATCATTCTATTCATTTACACAACCCCAAGTACATGGGACATCAGGTTTCAGTGCCAACACCGTTATCGGCATTAATGAATCTCGTGAGTGGCTTGCTCAATAATGGCATGGCAGTTTATGAGATGGGACAAGCCGCAACTGCCATCGAGCGAGTGGTGGTTGAATTGTTTTGCCAAACTGTTGGCTACGATGAAAACGCCAATGGCGTCATGACTTCAGGTGGAACGCTGGCTAATTTAACCGCTTTATTAGCAGCAAGGCAGGCAATGCCCGATGAAGATGTTTGGCAAAATGGAAGCCAGCAAAAGCTTGCTGTGTTGGTATCAGATCAAGCCCATTATTCCATTGATCGTGCTGCTCGCGTAATGGGTCTTGGCAATGATGGCGTTGTATTAGTGCCAACCAAGAAGGATTTTTCAATGGATGTTAAAGCATTAAAAAAATCTTATCAAAACACAATAGATGCTGGATTTAAAGTGATTGCAGTTGTGGGCAGTGCTTGTTCAACGGCAACAGGAATTTACGATGATTTAGTGGCTATAGGCAGTTTTTGTCAGCTTCATAAATTGTGGTTTCATGTCGATGGTGCTCATGGTGGTGCGGCTGTTTTTTCTGCTCAATATAAACCTTTACTCAAAGGCTTAGAAAGAGCGGACTCGGTAATTATTGACACGCACAAAATGATGATGACACCCGCTTTATCGACGGTCGTGGTCTTTAAGGATAAAAATAAAGGCAATCAAACCTTTCACCAAAAAGCGCAGTATTTATTTGAAGATAATTCAATTGAAGAACAGTGGTATAACGGTGGCTTACGTACCTTTGAATGCACAAAATTTATGATGTGTTTGAAGTTTTATGTTTTATGGAAAACCTTTGGAATTGAAGCCTTTGAAGAAAATATTGATTGTCTGTATGGTTTGGGCATAACTTTTGCAGAAATGATAAAGCAAAACAAAGAGTATGAATTGGCATTAGAGCCACAAACCAATATTGTCTGTTTTCGTTACCTTAAAAAGGGATTTGATGAACAACAACTTAATGATTTGAATAAAACCATCAGGCAAAATCTATTGCAAAACAGTGAGTTTTATATAGTGCAAACGGTATTGAACGGCAAAACATTTTTGCGTGTTACTCTGATGAACCCATTCACGACCAGAGAGCACTTAGAAAAACTGCTTAGTATCATTCCAGATTTTGGGTTATACTAACCCACATATTTCATACAGGCGGCATAAAATAGGCGTATTTATTATGGTGAATCAATTAAACCAAGCAGCAAATACTTCAATTAAGACACAGTTAAACGGCGTTTTTCAATTGCAGCGAAACAGTTTTTTGAACAGTCCAACTGAATCCATTCACGAGCGAAAAGCACACTTAAATAGTCTTAAAAACTTACTCACCGAAAACCGTGATGCCATTGTGGAAGCCATTTGTAAAGACTACGGAAACCGTTCTAAATTTGAAACACTATTTGCTGAAATTGTGGTGGTAACCGATGACATTAAAACCACCTTAAAAAAATTAAAGAAATGGATGAAAGTGCAACGGCGACACGTTGATAAAATGCTGTATTTTGGTGCAAAAAACCGAGTTATTCCTCAACCCATAGGCGTGGTTGGATTAATTGTTCCGTGGAATTTCCCGATAAACCTGTCGTTTTCTGGATTAACGGCGGTATTTGCGGCGGGCAATCGAGCCATGGTTAAGATGTCTGAAAATTCCATTCATTTATCGCGATTATTGATTGCATTAGTGCCAAAATATTTTAAGCCCGAAAAGTTGCAATTCTTTGAAGAGTCCGGAGCAGTGGGCATAGAATTTTCACAAATTCCTTTTGATCACCTTATGTTCACAGGCTCTGGAGCAACAGGGAAAAAAGTCATGGCATCGGCGGCAAAAAACCTAACGCCTGTCACTTTGGAATTAGGGGGTAAATGCCCTGCCATTATTGATCCAGAGTATCCCATGGGAAAAGCAGTCGAACGGATATTATTTGTTAAACAATTTAATGCGGGTCAAATTTGCACCACGGTGGATTATGTTTTTGTGTATGAATCACAAACAAAAGATTTTATAACAGAAGCCAGAAAATGGGTTAAGCTACATGTTCCAGATATTGCTTGTGAAGATTATACTTCGATTATTGATGAGCGTTCATTTATTCGTTTAGAAAAACTTATTAAAGACGCACAGGAAAAAGGTGCTCGAGTAATAAATTTATGCAGTCAAGGGGCGGATTTAAACACTAAAAAATTCCCCGTTACCTTAGTGCTCGATACCACTGATGAAATGCAAATCACGAACCGCGAAACCTTTGGTCCTATTCTCATGGTTAAGGCTTATAAAGAACCACAAGAAGTTATAAATTATGTCAATAATCACGATAGACCCTTGGCACTTTACCCGTTTTCTAAAAACAAACAACTGCTGAATTTATACATAGATCGCATCATGTCCGGTGGTGTCACCGTCAATGATGCCTTATTCCACGTAGCACAACACGACATACCCTTTGGTGGTATTGGTGGCAGCGGCATGGGGCATTATCACGGGTACGAAGGTTTTTTAACTTTTTCAAAAATGCGTCCGGTTTTTTACCAAGCCAATATCAGTAGCGTTAAATATTTATACCCTCCTTACGGTGATTTTGCCAAGAATGTGATTAATTTCCTTACTAAACTGAAATCATGATTCCCCTTTTAGTCTCTTAATTCTTTCTTGAGTATTTTTCCCGTTGCACTCATGGGTAAAGCATCGAGAAACTCAATCACTCTGGGGTATTTATAACTGGCTAGTCGCTCTTTTGTCCACGCTTTTAATTCATCGGCCTCAACACTCATGGCGTCATTAAGCACCACGAATGCTTTTATTTCTTCGCCCATTTTTTCATCTGGTATGCCAATAACAGCTACCAATGAAACAGCTTCGTGCTTAATCATGACCTCTTCGACTTGGCGAGGGTAAACATTTAAACCGCCACGAATTATCATGTCTTTGGTTCGGTCTACTATAAAGTAAAAGCCATCTTCATCTTTAATGGCAACATCACCAGAATGCAACCAGCCATCGGCAATGGTTTCTTTATTGGCTTGCGGTCGGTTGTAGTAACCCTTCATGACATTATGTCCTTTGTACAGCAGTTCGCCTTTTTCACCTTGAGTGACTTCATTGCCATTATCATCGACCAATTTTACTTGAACTCCCCAAATTGGTGTTCCAATTGAGCCAGGTTTATAGCCAACTTCAGGTTGATTGAAGGTGACAACTGGAGAGCCTTCGCTCATACCATAACCTTCTAAAATGTCAATTTCAAACAGTCCTTTAAATTCTTCAAGTAGATTAACTGGCAATGCTGCTCCTCCAGAGATTGCCATACGCAAATTATTCGCGATTGTTTTAATTTTTGTTTCATCATCAACTCCATGAATCAATCCCCAATACATGGTTGGTACACCGACAAAAACATTAATCGAGTGTTTAATCATTAAGTCAGCGGCATCATTGGCATCAAATCTCGGCAATAAAATACTGTGTACGCCTTTGTAAATACCCATGTTCATTTGCACGGTCATGGCAAAAATATGAAATAATGGCAAGGTCACCAATTGCGTATCTTCTGGGTAGAATCGCATAAACTCCTGACATACCATAGCATTCATGACTAAGTTGCTGTGAGTTAGTTCAGCTCCTTTGGGTTGTCCCGTGGTGCCTGAGGTGTAAACAATAACAGCCGTGTCTTCCGCCGAAGTCGATAAGGTTTCAAAGTTTGCAGTCATGCCGTTCAGTAACGCACCAAGGGTCATAACGCCTTCAAAGAGTGAAGCATCCGTTGGTTTTGCCATGATATTGAAAAAATGTGTGCATAGCGGTGATTGATTAAAAGCGGCAAATCCCATTTGTCCCATGGGTAAATCAGCGGTTCCTTC
>CAMZLQ010000180.1 GCA_947311585.1 uncultured Alcanivoracaceae bacterium
TGCCATTCTCATGTGTTTCAGCGGTGTATGGCTGGATTAACCGAATTTAAAACAGCCGACAACGACAGTTTTTGGTCCTGGCGAGATTTAATGTACCAATACGCCAATCAAATTAATGCCAAACAACTCTATCATATTGCCAAATATGCCTACAGTGAAATGCTTGAAGCGGGGTACACCTCGGTGTGCGAATTTCATTACATACACCGTGATTTAACCGATAATAACGTAAAAAACATGTCATTAGCGATTATAAAAGCCGCACACGAAGTGGGAATTTCCCTTACGTTGCTGCCTGTTTTATACACGCAAGCCCATATTAATGGCAGTCAACTAAGCCCTTTGCAGCAACGATTCAAGCTTGATACAGATGAATACATTGCACTTTATCAGGCTCTTCAAAAACATCTTTTTGAAGAACAAAACACAGGAATATGTTTTCATTCTCTGCGCGCAGTTTCATTGGAACAAATGCAATACGTTCTCAAAGAATTAGACAAAGGACAACCTATCCACATACATATTGCCGAACAGCAAGCGGAAATTGAACAAATTCAACAACACACTCAAATGCGACCTGTAGAATATTTGTACCATCATTTTGACGTCAACAAAAACTGGTGTCTTGTTCATGCAACTCACCTTAATGAAAAGGAAGTCAAACACATTGCTCAGTCAGGAGCAATTGCAGGAATTTGCCCTCTCACCGAAGCTAACTTAGGCGATGGTGTGTTTCCACTCCCTGAATATTTACAACAAAAAGGTCATTTAGCCATTGGCTCAGACAGTCATATCTTAATCAACCCTTTTCAAGAAATGCAAATGCTGGAATATTCGCAAAGATTGCAGCAGCAACAAAGAGTCATTGCCAGCAGTGAAAACAACCGCCACGTTGGCACCTTGTTATGGGCACACGCTGTTACAGGAGGAACTCAAGCTTGCCAATTGCCTGTTGATGGCATACAAATAGGACAACAAGCCAATTGGATTAGTTTAGATACAAGTCATCCCTTATTAGTTAACTTATCAGGAGAGAAATGTTTGGATTCGGTGATTTTTGCCAATAACCAAATTCCTTACCAAACTTACCTCAAAGGCAAAAAAATCATTCCAATGCAACAAAGCATTAAAGAAAACTACAAAAACACATTAAAATCACTAAGAAACTAAGTATTTTGACTTTTTTTTGTTATTATAGCGGGTCGCATAATAATGCATAACACTTTAGATATTTAGGAAAAGATAATGGCAAGAGTTACAGTTGAAGATTGTTTAGAATTTGTTGATAACCGCTTTGAGTTGGTTCAGTTAGCCGCAAAACGCGCCCGTTTAATTGCCAACGGTCAAGCACCATTGGTTGAAGAAGAGAATGATAAACCAACCGTTTTGGCATTACGTGAAATCGCAGCCGGGTTAATGACAACTGAAAAATTAAAAGAATTAGAGCTCGAACAAAAACGCGTTCAAGAGCTGGATGAATGGAATGCAGCAGCTGAAGAACAAGATTCTCAAATGATTTAACTTCAAATGCAGGTAATTATTAACACAATAATGCAAAAAAAGTCGTGACTGAAGAACCCACAGTCACGACCATACTCGCTCACCCTGCAGTTGTTTCTGCACAAAAAACACTCACTAACCTAACCAACAATTATTTAAAGCCTAAGGAGCGGTTGATTCTTTCAAAAGCAATCAATTATGGAGCCACCGCACACAGAAAACAATTCCGCAAATCGGGTGAACCCTATATTACACACCCAATTACAGTTGCTGCGATTCTAGCCAAGCATCAGTTTGACATTAATACCTTATGTGCCGCCCTGTTGCACGACACCATAGAAGACACCGATGTTACTGAAAAAGCGTTAAAAAAACAATTTAATAAAACAGTTGCATACCTCGTTCAAGCCGTTACCAAACTGGATAAACTCAAGTTCCGCAACTTGCACGAAGCGCAAGCAGAAACCTTTGTCAAAATGCTTTTTGCCATGGCAGAAGATGTTCGCGTTATTATCATCAAACTTGCCGATAGGTTGCATAATATGCGCACCATTGCAGCAATGAGTGAAGCGAGTCGCAAACGTATTGCTAGAGAAACACTTGACGTTTATGCCCCTATTGCCGAACGATTAGGACTAAAATCAATACAAGAAGAAATGGAAGACCATGCATTTTCTGCACTGCTTCCCAATATTTCTGAAAAAATAATAAAAAATGTCAATGAATTATCCGGCAACAGAAAAAAAGCCATCGAAAAAATTCACAAGAAAATCTCAAAAGCTTTATTGCACTCTGGACTTACACCCACAGTTGATGGCAGGCAAAAATCCATCTACAGTATTTATAAAAAACAAAAAAGAAAGAACCTAAAATTTGAACAAATTCATGATGTTTTTGGTATTCGAGTCATTGTTAAATCTGTTCAAGATTGTTATATTGCACTTGGCGTTATTCATGGGCTATATGCCCCGCGCGAGCACAGTTTTAAAGATTATATCGCCGTTCCAAAGTCCAATGGTTATCAATCCCTGCACACTTTGGTAACAGGTCCCTATGGACTGGCAATTGAGATACAAATTCGTACCGATGAAATGGATAAAGTGTGTGAATCTGGTGTAGCCGCTCATTGGATGTATAAATCAAATGACCACAAAAATGACAAAAGATTAACGTTAGCACGCAATTGGTTGGGTTCTCTACTCAATTTACAAAAAAACACGGGAAGCTCATTGGAGTTTTACGAAAACATGAAAAAAGATTTAGTCACCGATGAAATCTATGTTTTCACCCCGCGGGGAAAGATTATTCAATTGCCATTAAATTCAACGGTTTTGGATTTTGCTTATGCTATTCACACAAAAGTTGGTTCTCATGCGGTTGCCTCTGAGGTCAATGATAAGCCCACCTCCTTAAAACAAAAGCTCCACACAGGGCAAACGGTTAATATTATTACCGATGACAAAGCAACACCTCAAACCGAGTGGTTGCAAATTGTCACTACCAGTAAGGCTCGAACTGCCATTCGGCAAGCCTTAAAACAAATTAAAGATGAAGATGCCGTCTTTGTGGGTCACAGAATGCTCGATAGAGCCTTAGACACCTATGGATACTCCTTTGATTCATTAGATAAACGTTCCATTAAACGCGTACTAAAGTATTATAAAAAAGCAAGCATGGATGAGTTGTTAAAATCTTTTGCTCTTGGTGAGTTGTTGCCTTCAATAGCAGCCAAAAAACTCTTGCCTTTACTTAAGCAACGCGGAATTGGCAAAACCTATTCGCCCAAAGAAGCCCTGTCAATTACGGGCAAAGAAGGCTCTATCATCAATTACCCACATTGTTGTGAGCCCATTGTTGGTGATGAAATCGTTGGTTATTTAAGCCCCGCCAAAGGCATTGTTGTGCACCGAAAAAATTGTGCCAACTTAGAAGAACTCGAAAAGCACCCAGAACGCATGGTAGTCATGAACTGGGATTTAGAACAAACCATGATGTTTCAAACAACCATACAAATGGATGTTATTAATAAACAAGGTGTGCTAGCAAAACTTGCCAGTGTTGTGGCTGATAACCACGGTAATATCGAACGCTTTGAGCAACTTGATCGCGATGGCAATTATTCAGGGTTAGAATTTCACTTAAGTATCACTGATACAGATATGCTCAATAATATTTTATATAAACTAAGGCAATTACCCGAAGTCTTAAAAGCCAACAGGAAAGAATTCAAATGAGAAAAATCATTCAAACAGACAATGCGCCCAGCGCAATAGGAACGTACTCACAAGCCGTTGTTCACAATGGCGTATTATACACATCAGGGCAAATTCCCATTAATCCTAAAACAGGAGAAATGTTAGAAGAAGACTTTTCCAAGCAAACCCATCAAGTCTTCAATAACCTACATGCCATAGCTATAGCTGCAGGTACCAGCCTCCAAAACACTTTAAAACTCAATATTTTTGTACAGGACTTGTCGTATTTCGCCACATTAAATGCTATTATGTCTGAATACTTTGAGCAACCGTACCCTGCACGAGCAGCCATTCAAGTCGCAGGATTACCCAAAAATGCCATGGTTGAGATGGATGCGATTATTGCTGTGTGAATTAGAAACTTATTAAACTAATTGTGCAAAGGTCTCTTCAATTATAATAAGCTATTATTCTGATCAGGTAATGATAAACTGATTCCATCATTATAATTTTGACTATCTAGTTCGCCCCAAAAAACGGACGAAGCTTTTAAATGTGTTAACAAGTCGGTTTTCGCACTCAATTCATTAACGAGTAAAATTTCTTCTACTAATTCAACAATTTCACTAGTATCTGTTTTTAACTTTATTTCAATCTGGCCATATAAGCTATTGCAAGGAACTTCTAAATTAATACAGCCGCTATTTAACCATGTAATTGTCAATTCAAAATTTAGAAAATTATTATCCAAAGGGATACTTATATAACTTTGATCACTTCCATCATTATAGTTAACAACTAAACTCAAATTATTTAATTTATTTGATAATATGCTCGCATTAAGAATCATATTTTGCATACTTGGTAATGGATTAAAAATATTGTCTTGAGACACTTCCATAAAGTTAAAGTAACCTGATGTAAAATCAAAACTGGGGTCAATTGTTATTCTTGTCTTGAATTCGACACCATTAACTGGCATGTTAAATACATGAGTAGCCCCATACAATCCTAAATAAGAATCAAGAACAGAATCATTTTCTTCGCAAAGCACTGCAACACTCTCACTGTTAAATGAAATTACTTTTGCGTAATAATTAATTCCATCACCAGTAGTGCATTCACTTTCAGTAGGTTGGCTTTTGCCAATTATACTAAATAATATTAAAAAAGCTACAGTTACTAAATTTATAATTTTCATTAGAGTTTCCATTGGTATTTTGATTATTATAATGATAAAATTCCTTTCATTCAATATTTAAATTGTCTAAATAAACAATCATTTCATTAATAAATTTTAAAATATCTTCGTGACCCACATGTATATTCTCAAAAACATCTTTAGATAAATGTAAGTATCTTAACGCCTCATTATTTATGTAATTATGGTAATATGCCATTCCTATATTTTTATAAAAATAGCCAGAATTTTCAGTTGCTTTTGTTCTATTTTTTTCATCTAATTCAACAGTTTTTTTAAAATATTTTAATGCTTTCTTATAATTTTTAATCTTATAATAATATATTTTTCCAATTTTATTGGTTTCAGTTAGAGCTGTACCCCATTATTAAGACAGGTGCTTAGTAGAATCTTCATTTCATTTAAGCAGCCAATTTTTGACTGAATTCATCATACATCACA
>CAMZLQ010000181.1 GCA_947311585.1 uncultured Alcanivoracaceae bacterium
AATGAGCACTATAGCACCATCAATAAGAAGCATAAGCCAGTAAGGTGCAGGGCTGAGATATGTAATAACAGTGGCTGCGATGAGTATAATTGCAAAAATCATAAGAGCAACCATGCGGTTTATTGTGAGGTAGCTGCGTTCTTGTTTGTGTAAGTTTAAATTATCCATTTAGTCATTGTAAACTTTTTAGAGCTTGTCGCATGTGTAAAAAGTCATAATATTTCATCTTTTTTAAAGAATGGAATGATATGAGCTGTGATACAATGCACGGCTATGGAAAAATTAACAAAAAACATGAAAAACCCTTTCAATATCCCTGATCCGGATTTTGCTGAACAACTCAAAAAATACGATAATCCTATTCCAAGTCGTAAGGCTTTGCTTGACTTTTTAACCAAAGAGAAAAAATTACATCATTTGGATACAATTGCTAAACTTATTGGCATTAAAAATGATGACCAACTAGAAGCTTTACGCAGGCGCTTAAATGCCATGATTAACGATGGCTCATTGTTTATCAACCGCAAAAGAGAATACGGTGTGCGTGATAAAACCGATCTCATTAAAGGCGTGGTGCAAGCCCATCCTGATGGGTTCGGTTTTTTGGTCTCGCCTGAACTTGAAAAAGATGGTTTTATTTTACCTAGAGAAATGCGCAAAGTCATGGACGGTGATACAGTTCTCGCCAGTATTCAACCAGGACGTAGAAAAAATAAGGAAGAAGCTTTTATTGTGGAAGTGCTAGAGCGCGCACATAAAACTTTGGTGGGAAAGTTTTACCACAAAAAAGGTCAAGGCATAGTTGAACCTGACAATACCTCCATTGATGGTATTATTATTCCATCAGGCTCTGAGGCGAATGCCAATGATGGGGATTTTGTTACGGTATTAATTAATGAGTACCCTAATCGTCATCGCCCTGCATTGGGTGAAGTCATTGCTATTTTGGGACAAAAACTTAATTCTCGTCTGGCTATGGAACTGACCATGGCATCGGCAAATTTGCCAAATGAATGGCCTGAGGATTTTGAACGCGTTGTATCCTATATTCCTTCAAAGGTGAGGGATGAAGATATTACTCCTGATGTGGTGGATATTCGCCATTTACCGCTAGTAACTATTGATGGTGAGGATGCCCGTGATTTTGATGATGCGGTTTATGCAGAGACTACTGAGCGTGGCTGGCGTTTAATTGTTGCTATTGCAGATGTGTCCAAATATGTTCCGCCAAATTCTGAAATTGATAAAGAAGCTTTTAAACGAGGAACATCTGTCTATTTCCCTGGCAAAGTTATCCCGATGTTGCCATTAGAATTATCCAATGGAATTTGTTCACTTAATCCAGAAGTGGATAGAATGTGCATGGTGTGCGATATGCTTATTGGCAAAAATGGAGCCATTAAAAAACACCGTTTTTACCGTGCGGTAATGCACTCTCACGCACGAATTACTTACAAACAATGTTGGAATTACATTGATAAACAAGAAAAACAAAGTGGTTGGCACGAAAAAGTGGCTCCTGCTCTTGATACCATGAATGACTTATACAAAGCCATGAATGAAGAAAAAAGCAAACGCGGAGCCATTACATTTAACTCAACCGACGTGCACATAGAAATTGATGCTGAAGGACAGGTGTCAGGCATACATCCCTACACACGCAATGATGCCCATAAACTTATTGAAGCCTTTATGATTGCAGCCAATATTAGTGCGGCTCAGTTTGTTGAAAAGCATAAAGTTCCAGCGGCTTATCGGGTGCATGACAAACCACCCGAGAGAAAATTAACTGATTTAAAAGCCTTTTTGCATTCACTTGGCATAAAGCCCAATTTTCATGACCCAGTAGAACCCAAAGATTTTGAGTACATTATCGAATCCATACAAGGTCGAGATGATGTTGCCTTAATCGAAAGCGTGTTATTACGCTCGCAAGCCCTAGCCGCGTATGAAGCCGAAAATGGCGGGCATTTTGGTTTGGCATTAAAACACTATGCACACTTTACCTCACCGATTAGGCGTTATCCTGATTTAATGATTCACCGCGCTATTGATTATATTATCAAAGAAAACAAACCTAAAAAATACATTTATTCACAACAAAAAGCAGCTGAAATGTGTGTGCAGTGTTCACTCAATGAACGCCGAGCTGAAACCGCCTCGCGCGATGTCGATGCGCGTTTGAAATGCATGTATATGGAACAATTTATTGGTGCAGAAATGACAGGAATCATCTCAGGTGTTACTCATTTTGGCTTATTTGTGACACTGGATAATATTATGGTCGATGGATTAATCCACATGACTTCATTACCCAATGATTATTATCGCCACGAACCAATTCAACACAAGTTGGTTGGTGAACGCTCGGGGCATAAATTTCAATTAGCCGATAAAGTTAAGATCAAAGTGGCAGCTGTTTCTATTGATGACAGAAAGATTGATTTTGAGTTTGTGGAGAAGTTGTGATTTTTTTAAGGGCATTTACAAATAAAGATCAAGAGCAACTATCGCACGGCGGCACAGAGATACAGCGAAAAGGTTTTTATTGTTATTCATCTTCGAACTCTGGATATTCTGATAGATAAAGTTCCATACCAATTGAAACCATAGCTTCCATTGCTTGTAGTGTTAATACGACGCCGCCACCACATGCAGAAGGCCTTGGACTAAAACCTAGGTCTGCAACATAATTGCCTTTTTTAAGAATGCTTTTATTATCTAATAACGTTGTGAAACTATACAAATAACCAATTTTCTAAGGCAGTAATTTGTGTGGGCATTTCCCATTCGTCGTCGCATAGGTGTTCTAAAGCTTCGCCTTTTTCACCTTCTTTACAATTAGTGTAATTGATAATATTAATTGGCATTTAATTTCTTTTTTTTAACCCTAACGCTCGAATTAACTTGCCGCTTTTACACAGAGTAACGCGACGTGTAAAAACGGTCAATGTTGAATGAATTGTTATGTTTTTTTATTCATAGTGCGTCCAGAGTCTGATAACTTTAATGGTTCTTTCCTTTTTGTATATTTGATATACGAGCCTATGCTGAATATTGATACGGCGTGAATAAGCACTTGACAAATCACCAACCAATTTTTCATACGGCGGCGGGTTTTGGCAAGGGTCTTTTTGAATGATATCTAATAGTTTTTTTGCTTTGTTTTTTAGCCCAGAAGAAGCTAGATTTTTAGCATCCTTTTGGGCTTGTTTTGTATACACAATCTCCCAAGTCACCAATCAAGCTCCTTGGAGCTTTCAGATAGATCTTGTTTCAACCCTTCCTGGATAGATTCTCTCATTCCTGGTACAGATAGCAAATGAAGAGTTTCTAAGATTGCATTCCAATCATCTTCGGAGACAAGTACCGCATTGCCTCTTTTTCCTGTAATTACAACAGGTTGGTGTGTTTCAGTGGTCTCATCTATAAGGCTGTACAGCTTTGACCTAGCCTCAGTAGCATTTAGTATAGTCATGGTTATTTACCTCCGAATTAAGCGTACGCCAATACGTACGCAAAATCAAGGTTTTTATAAACATAACATATTATTAATGGTTTTATCATGTATGATTGCCTTATACCCCAAAAAAACAAATCAAATAAAAGGGACACTCATCTATGTAGTAAAAATCAGGCAAATATTATTACCTAGGACGTATGGGTTCAGATGAAATTTTCTCAATAGTGGTGTTATCTAATAACCAACTTCCATTTAAAGGAGGAGGAAATACGACAGTGCTATTCCATTTGTAATCTGTATCCAAACCGAGAGTCATAGTTCCTGCGTCATTAAAATTAAATGAAGAAGCACCTGAACAACTCGGACATAAAGTCTGACTAAAAACTGCCTTTAACTCAAGATTCAACGGTGCACTTCCTTGTGCAGGGTCGCTAATTAACCACCGAGGTTCTCCTTGTGAATCATATAAATACGCTATTCCTACCGAAGTCTTTCCAATAGTAGAAATTGAAATACCCCACCCTGGTGCATCTGGTCGATTCCATAATCCCGTGTAATTTTTACTTTCTTCTTCATTACTCCATACAATCCACTGAAGTGATTCGGAGCCTTGTGTGCTATTGATTTGCCAATCAACTTGTGCATTTCGTTCATCTGAAAAAGACAAAGATGTAGAACCAATTTTGGTTAGTGAAACGCTTCCATCGGCATTTAAGTGGGTTTTATTTAAATCACCACTGTATTCAAACCCGTCTAATTCACCTGAGCTGATATACCAAATAGGCGAGCCTTGGTTGTCATAAGTGTACCAAATAACAGATAAGAAATTTTCAAAGATATGAATGTCAAAGCCTCTACCGTTTGTATCTGGGTTATACCAAAACCCTGCATTGGGTCTTAATACCTTGTCTTTATCATGGTGGTATCTATCCCTTAATTTTGGCACAAGTATCATTTTATGGGGTTTGTTTAATCCAGATTCTTTCAGAAGAACGCCGAGAAAATCCCCAGAGTCTGCATTAAATTTTAAAATGCTGTTTTGGTTGGCAGCTGCAACTAATAAGATGTTGTCATTGGTAATGACTAAACCTGTTGGTTTTGAGTATCCTAAATCTGTTAAGGTGATAAAATTTTCTTCAATATTTTCACCAGAGGTATCTAATCGCACAATAGTATTGGAATTTTGGTCGCTAATGTACAGTTTATTATTTGAGTTAATTGTAAGGGCGTATGGTTTATCAAGCCAGTCAGCAAAAACTCCAGAGGATTCAGTAACCACATCAGGGTAGTTTTGTGAAGGTTGTCCTTTATATATTACACCAAAGGCATCTAAGACAAAAGTCTCGTTTTCTCGAGTAACCATATCTATTGGTCTAAAGGAGTAATTTAAGAACCACCTTTGCGAAACAATAGGGTGGACAACTTCTTGCCCATTGACTGTGAGAATAAGTTGGTTATACAATTGGCCTATGGCTAATTCATTAGCATTTAAGCTACTCAGGCTGGTTGGGAAACCTGTTCCTATTTGTGCGCCACCATTGTCATCATAAGCAGGAAGATAGACATTCTGTTTGTTACTTCGCTTCATTAAATCTAATTTTTTAACCGCACTAGAACTGGTGTAAAAAAGGGTTTGAGATTCTTTTCTATAGGTTAAATCGGACTGGAAGGTTAACAATCCGTCGGTTGAGAGTACCTCAACGCCATGAAGCCCGCCTGTTTGGGCATCAATTCGTACAATTTGATTGCTACCAGTATTGATAATGAGTAAATCTTGTAATGAATCGTCTAAATCAGTATAGGAGTCATCGTCATCGTCCTGATCACTGTGGTCGCCAATACCATCTGAATCAAAATCTTGTTGCTCGGTATAATCATTTGGAAAGCTGTCGGTATTGTCGCCAACACCATCGTTGTCGGAGTCCAGCGATTCAAGTGGGTTGAAGGGAAAAGCATCGGTAATGTCTTCAATCCCATCGTTGTCATCGTCGTCATCGAGGTTGTTGCCAATGCCATCGTCATCAAAATCATACTGTTCCGAGGAGTCGGTAACAAAAGCATCGCTGTTGTCTCCAACACCATCTAAATCTGTATCAATAGTTTCAGAAGCATCAAAAGGAAAAAAATCATGCCAATCATTAACTCCATCACCATCATGATCGGGATTGTTGGCAGAAAATTGTGGAATAGGTAACTGTGAAATTGAAGGCTGATAACTCGCAACAATAGCCATGTATTGGTTAATAACATTAGCATTGTTTGATTCATTAAGGATGCCACAATTAACGCCCGCACATTGAATGTTGGGATTGGAAAAAGCATCAAGCTCAAAAAAACGTGTAGGTTGGCCAGTACCAAATGAACCCATAATAGTAGTAAATTGACCTGGTTTGGCAAATGCTGAAGCATCAGGTAACATACGGGATTCAAGTGGAACGTCATTGTGCCCAGCACCTAAATTATGCCCCAGTTCATGTATCATAACTTGGTCAGTGCAAATAGACCAACTGCTCATGCCATCACTAACCACTTGAACGCCAATATTGCTATCAAAGTTTATACCATCATCGGTATAAGGAAAAGCAGCCACTCCGCAATTGCCGCGCGTCATAATATCATGGGGCCGCATAAAGACAACAATGTCTGCACCCAATTGTTCACGCCTTTGTTTTAAGTCTTCCATACCCAAAACGACATTACCACTTAAGCTACTGTACAAGCTGTTAAGTACTGTTGAGTTGCCATCATTTTTATTGTAAGGGAGGTATTCCGATCCTACAAGCCTAAAAACCAATGAGAGTTCTGTGTTGGCAGTGGCTTGATTTGCGACGTTCATGTATTGGTTTAATCGGGTTTGCATGAGGTCGCCGGGGTATCTTTCTTGCAGTGCTTGGTTATAAACAATCATTAAATCAATTACCGTTTTATTAGTTGAAGTTTGATTGTTATAATGTTTTTTTGGAACCATACCATGATTTTTATGTAGTTTATGCCCACAGCTATTATAGTTCATTCCTGATTGCGGTAATTCTATTTTCCAACTTCCAGAGGCGTCAGTTGTTAGGAGGAAGTCTTTACCATCATAGTGCATTTGACCAAATATGCTATGTACCCCTAAAGTGGCATTAATGAAACCTTTTTTATCCAACGTTTGTGCCTGGATGCTGACATCGTTATTGGCATGTAGGTGTTGAGTTAATATTTTAAATTCCGCAGTTTTCTTTTGGGATATGGGTAAGGTAAATGGATGACTTTTATTAAATTGTGGAGCAGAAAATTTTTGATATAAGCTTGGTTCAAGCTGTGCATATGCCGAGGGTTTTTGTAAAACTTTAGCCGTAAGATTATTTGCAAATAAAAGGATGCTGACATTAAAAATGAAGAGAAACGACCTAAAAAAAGCAGGGCGATTAACTGTTTTTCTATAAAAGGGAGTAGCAGATAATAAGTGAAAATCAATCTTCATAGTGGCAAACTCTTTTAATTGGAAGCTAAAGCTTATCATGGAAGAGGTTATGAGTAAAGCATGAATTTTATTGACTAAGCTTGATGTAGTATGTGACACAACTGGTGGAATTGATTATGATAGTCTTTTAAATTTGCGCAAAAGATTCACAAGCTTATGAATAAATCACAAACCGAATGGATTTATGGTATCCATGCCTTAGACTCTGCTATCGAGCGACATCCTGAGAATATTGTACAAATTGTTGTGGCAAAAAACAGTCGCAATTCGCGTTTAGAAAACAGTATTGAATTAGCACAAAAACTGGGTTTGAAACTCAGTTTTGAGCCGTTGCAGTATTTGAACAAACATTGCAGGGAAAGGCATCAAGGGATTATTGCTTTGATTCGTGTGCCTAAATTACCTGATGAATCGGCCTTAAAAAATGATATTGGCAAGCTTGATAACCCACTTATTTTAATACTGGATAATATCGAAGACCCACGTAATTTTGGTGCCTGTTTGCGTAGTGCGGATGCCGCCGGTGTTGATGCGGTAATTTTCCCAAAACACAAATCCACAGGGTTAACGCCAGTGGCTAAAAAGACCGCAGCAGGAGCAGCGGATAGTTTGAAAATATACCAAGTCACCAATATTGTTAAAGCCTTGGAAATTTTAAAAGACAATGGTTTGTGGATTGCTGGCACGGATTTGGCTGAAGGTTCGAGCAGTATTTACCAAGCAGACTTAAAAGGTTCGCTTGGCATTGTCTTGGGTAATGAAGGCAAAGGCATTCGTCCACTGGTACGAAAGCATTGTGATTTTCTTGTTCATATTCCTATGTTTGGAACGGTGCAAAGCCTTAATGTATCGGTGGCAACTGGCATTGCTTTATTTGAAGTATCAAGACAAAGAAGGTTAATAAATAAGTCCCTTACATAAAGGTCGGGCTTACATGGAACAATCTTTCAACATCATTGATATTACGTTTATCGGTGACAAATAAAATGATGTGGTCTTCGTGCTCAACCAATACATCGCGATGAGCGATGATGACTTGTTTTCCACGAATAATTCCACCAATCGTTGTACCTGGTGGTAGGTTGATGTCTTTGAGTTGTTTCCCAATAACTTTTGAAGTGCTAGCATCACCGTGGACGACCACTTCGATAGCTTCTGCTGCGCCATTGCGTAGTGAGTGAATACGTGCCATATTGCCTTTGCGTACATGCACCAATAAACCACCAATGGTGATGTGTTGTGGTGAAATGGCTATGTCAATTTGATCGCGTTCGAGTAATTGCGCATAGTTGTGCTTGCTTATTAAGGTTAAGACTTTTGCGGCGCCCATTTTTTTTGCCATTAATGCGGATAATAAATTGGTCTGGTCATCATTAGTTACGGCGCAAAATATATCGCATTGATCAACATTTTCTTCAAACAATATTTCTTCTGATGTGCAATCACCTTTGATGACTAGGGCTTTTGTGAGTTCTTCTGCGATAAAGCGAGAGCGTTTTTTATTGCCTTCTATAACTTTTATGGAATGGTCTTCTTCAAGCATTTTTGCCAGTGCAAAGCCAATGTTTCCGCCACCAGCTAGAATAACTTTTTTGACAGGTTTGTCGGTATGCCGCAAAGTTTTCATGACGGCTTGGATGTCTTTTTTGGCTGCAAAAAAGAACACCATGTCATTAATTTTAATCACGGTATCACCATCAGGCGATATGGGTTTATTGTCTCTGAATATGGCAGCTACACGGGCGTCGACGCCTTCGGGCATGTAATTGTCAATTTCCCGCAATTGATGGCCGATTAATGGACCTTCGTCATCGGCAACAATGGCAACTAATTGTGCAATGCCTTGGGCAAAATCCATCACTTGCAACGCTCCAGGGTAATCAATCAATCGACGAATGTGTTCGGTGACTAACCGTTCTGGACTGATGAAAACATCAATGGGTAAGTGTGCATCATCGAATAATTCTGGATAATCAAGGTATTCTGATTGTCGCACGCGAGCAATTTTTATGGGTGTATGGAAGATACTGTGGCACACTTGACAAGCCACCATATTAATTTCGTCACTGTTGGTTAATGCCACAACCATATCGGCATCTTCAGCCCCGGCACGCATAAGCACACTTGGGTGGGATGCGTTGCCATGAACACCGCGCAAATCAAGGCGGTTTTGCATGTCTATGAGTTTTTCTAAGTCGGTGTCAACAACAGTAATGTCATTGTTTTCTTTGGAAAGGTGTTCTGCAATTGATGAACCAACTTGTCCAGCTCCTAAAACGAGAATTTTCATGACTTAATAATTTCTTTGGGGTTAATGTCGAGTGCGCGCATTTTACGGTATAAATGCGTGCGTTCCATTCCTGCTATCTTTGCAAGTTCTCCTACGCGTCCATCCACTGCTTTAAGTTGATGGATAAGGTAATCCTTTTCAAAGGCATCTCGCGCCTCACGAAGGGGTAAACTATACCAATTATGAAAGATGCTGGGTTCATCTGCCGTTTCTTGTGACAGCATAGCGGTGACTTCGTCTAATGAAATTTCACCCTCTGCATCATTGAGTAATAATTGCCTAACCGTGTTTTTGAGTTCACGAATGTTGTTGTTCCATTGGTGGTTTCGTAAGGTGTTTTGAGCGGCAAAAGACATTTTGCGGTAAGGCGTTTGCTCGGTATCAGGTAATGTGTTAACGAAATACGTAATTAATTCGGGGACGTCTTCTTGCCTTTGAGCAAGGCAGGGCAAATGCAGCTTATCTTCTGCTAATAATTGAAATAACTCTGCTGAAAAATCTCCTGTTTGAATTTGCGCGGCTAAAGGAAATTCACTGATTGCTATTATTTGAAAATTAATAGCCTGTGCGGTATTTTGTTGAGCTATGGTATAGTGAGCGTGTTTTAAATAGGAATAAAGTTTATCTTGTTGCGCAGTAGAAAGTGAATCAATGTTGTTAATAATTAAGGTGCCAGATTGGGCACGGTTAAAACAACCATTGATTCCAGTTACTTTATCCTCAAAATCGTCCCCAACTGTTTTTATGTCAAGTGTTATGCAAGGTTGGTTGCTGCCGTGCCGTTTGTTGTGGATGAGCTGGGCTGTTGTGTATTTTCCAGTGCCATTTTCGCCTTCTATAACGATGTGGTTTTTTGTCTTTGCAATACGTTCGAGTGCTTTTCTTATGTGGTTTATGGCATCAGAATTGCCTATGGGTTCCAGTGAATTAATCGCGATTTCACTTTCAGATTCGGTTGAATCTTGTTGCTTGGATTGCGCTAATACCTCAGCGACAGTTTGCAATAGTTTAGCTAAGGATAGGGGTTTTTCTATAAAATCTTTAGCCCCAATTCGGGTCGCTTCAACTGCCGTTTCAACAGTTCCATGCCCTGACATCATGACTATTGGGGCTGTAATCAAGTTGTTTTCAATCCAACCCTTCATTAAACTAATGCCATCAATATCAGGCATCCAAATATCAAGCAACACAAGGTTTGGCTGTTTAATGGTTAGTTGTTTATTTGCTTCTTCACCATTGGCAGCGGTGGCGACAGAATAACCTTCGTCTGCCAAAATGTCAGAAATAAGGTTTCTTATATCTGGTTCGTCATCGACAATTAATATGTGTTGTTGGTTCATTTAGAGTGCTTGGGTAGAGAAGGAAACGAAGCGATGTTTTCACCTTTTTTGATGTCACGAATTTTGCATGACATTTTCTTTTTGACTTCTTCTATTCGAATGATACTTTGCATGGGTAAATGCAGAACATTCACGTTTGCAAATTCATCTCGAATCTTATCTTCAGCTGGATCTATTACAATGCTTGAATTTTGGTCAAAAACCAGCTCAGAAACGTAGATAAATCCATAAATATCACTTGAATAAACATCTTTGGCGTAAAGCTCATAGACTTTTGACTGATTAAAAAAAATGACTTTGTAAAGAATATTATCGCTCATGCCTTAATTGTACTCTTAATAGGCTTTGCTCTCAAGTATTTGAAACACGATACAACCAAGCAATAAAAAAACCCACCACAAAGCCAATGACATGAGAACTCCAAACTATGGGCATGGAACCAATACTGGTCATTTGTAAAACTAACTGAATACTCAACCAAATGATTGCAACAAAGACAATGGGGATGCTGATTTTTTGTATGTATAACCCAATCGGAATAATAACACTCATTTTTTGCCGCGGAAAGAGCATTAACCAAGCCCCTAGCAAACCAGAGACAGCTCCACTGGCACCTAATAAGTAATGGGTTGAATCCGAGAGTTGTACAATGCTCAAGAGGTTGGCAGAAATACCTGAGACAAGGTAAATAATAACAAACCAAAAGCTGCCTAGTTTTCGCTCTAAAGGCAGAGCAATGATGAGAAAAAGCAGCATATTTCCCGCCCAATGCTGCCAGTTACCGTGAATAAATAGTGAGCTAATCAGCTTGAAGCTATTCGTCCATGAGTGATTTATGGCATCGTGCATCTGTGCAGGAATAATTGCCAGTTGACTATTAATATCAATTCTTTGTGGGTAATACAGTGACAAAACAATAGCAACAAGAGTCACTATCCAAATGAGTAAGGATAGTTTTGGAAAGTGTTTACGCTTTTTTGATTTAAATTTCAGCACACAAATTATTCAAAACCATTTGCAAAAACTTCATCAAGTAGGTTCAGATAAAGAACCAAACCATCGTGATCACTCATTGCTAAAACTTGAGAATAATCTCCTCGGTATTTAAGTGGTGAATCCACATTGCCGCGCACATACTTCACATCAGACATGATAACTAAAGCAGCGTCATTTATTAACATGTGATCGAGTGCTTGAATGGTACCTCTAAAAACAAAAGAATATTTCTCATCAATAGCCAGTGTATCAATAGCATTAACTAAGGTTGGCGTGACCACACTGGCACCATTGCTTGAAAGTAAATTTTTAACAGGGTCAACCACACCTTTTATTTCTCCCACAACATTAGCATAACCATCAGAGAATTCAAAATCATTGAAGTCACCAGTAACGATTAACGGGATATTAGCAGAGGCTGTTTGTATATTTTGTACCATAGTAGCAACCGAAAGTGATTGTTCTAAGTGTTTATGGCGAATGCGAGTGCGCTGAGAACCCGTGATACCACTGCGTGAGCGCATATGAACACCAAGGACATTAACCTCTTGTGAGAATCCTGCTTTAGTAATGGTTGCGCTAATTAATAAAGGCGGTCTATCGTGTAATTTGCGTGGTAATTCAGGCGGTGGTGGCGGGTTATAAGCCAGTGTTTCATCAGCACCTAGCTGCGTGATGGTAATGTTGCTAACCGTTTCTTTGGTTAAGATACCAATATCAATGCCACCAATATCATTGCCAACTTCTAAAAAAGCAGAATAAGTATGAGATGGATCATCAATGTTTATTTTATCAGCAATGGCTTGAACCGCTTCAATGTTTTCAATTTCTTGTAAAAAGATAATATCAGGAGAATGCATTTTGGTTCTAAAATACAGTGAAGCTTGTGCTGTGCGAGCATTAAACTCAGCAACAGTGGTGTTGTCTTCATCAAAATCATTAATTAGTGGGTCATCTGTGCCATCAAAAAATCGGTACATGTTTTGGGTGGCAACGGTTATTTCGCTAGTTGTTGGTGTGCGAATTGTTTCAATCGGTTTTGGGGTTAAGGTTAATTGTTTAGGCCACAATTCAAAATCATTAAACTGATAAGCCAAAACTCCAGTGGCAGAAAACGTTGCACCACCATTTATTTCCATTGAAGGCATGCCGATCAACGCATCCACATCCAGCTCAAACAATTCAGGGTTTTCATCAAAAATATCAGGGTTGTAAGTCGCAGTTGGAAAGGGAGGAAGTGTAGAGTCACCCGTTTTGCTGAATTCAATTCCAGGTTCTCTCATGGTGCGAAAACTGGTGGCAGAAACATTCACCTCGGCATTTATATCGGAGCCAAAAGCTTGGGAACCTGAGTTAACCGTGCCATTGGCGACATGCACTAACATGCCTTCATAACATTCAAATTCAATAGCGCAAGAAGGATTATTTGGGTCACCAGAGGGCGTATTGCCATCAAATTCAATAGGCGTTGGCAATGGATTGCTATTGGAGGTCACAACTACGGATGAAACGAATGACATTTCAGTAAAGTTAAAAAATTCAACAATTTTTCCGCGCACATCCACGCTATCTCCTTCGGCTACAACCGCATTGGAAAAAACAAACAAGCCATTTGATGTATCCACGCTGACATCGGCATCGCTATTGGGCGTCTGCATAAAAAAACCTGATGAAGTCAAAGCCGTCACGATATTGCCTTGGGTGCGAATAAATTTATCAGCTATGGGTGAGGCGCTACCGCTGCCCTGTATATCATAAATGGGCATTATGGGTTCAATGACAGAAAAGGTAAATTGATAATCTCCCCCAGCAATCCCATCTTCATCGCCATCTAAAAAGTCATGGTCACCATCTAAGTCGGTGATTTGATTGCCAACTAAAGTGACTATGCAAATATCGCCTTGAGCAAAAGGGGTTGTTGGTGTGATAGTTACTGTTGAATTGTTATTAAGAGGTAAGCCATTAAATGCCACACTAGCTGGGCAATTAAGAGTAATAGCAGAAGCCGTTAAATCAACATTTTCAGTAAAGGTGATGTCAATACTAGCCCCTACTGGCACTAAAAAGGCTTGGTCTGCAGGCGTTGATGAGGCAAACCGAGGTAAAGGGTCGCTTGCTACGGCAAAACTAAAGGAAAAATCATCACCACCAACACCATCGTTATTGCCATCGAGTTGGTTATTGTTGCCTTCGGTGTCGATTATTTGCGTCGCATCTAAGTTAATAACGCATGGAGAAGATGCTGGCCAGTTGGAATTTGGAGTTAATGTCACCTGCAATAAATCGGCACTGATTGAATAATTTAGACTCTGCAATATACCACCACAAGTCACAGTAAATGCAGCACTTACCGTGTTAATGGCCTCTGAAAAATCAATTATAACAGCAGTTGTTGATTCCACCGCATTCGATGCATCTTGTGGAAAAGTAGAAAGCACATGAGCAGGAATATCTGCAAAGGTTTGATTGTTATTGAGTAAACCACGGGTATGGGTTGCAGGGGCTTGCCAAGTGAAATAACTGGCAATATTACCCGTACCTGATAATTGTAAAGATTCACCAACCGCTCCAGGTTCTGCAACGCCAATATCGGTGCTAGTCATACCGGTTGCTGGTCCATTATTGGCAGTGATAACGCCTTCGTAACTGAGAAATTCGACAACTACACCATTATTGACCAACGCCATGCCGTCGGGATTACCATTTTGGATGCTGGATAAAATCCGAGAATAAATGGTAAACCCCCCAGAGGATGCGTCCACAACAAAATCATCTAAAGTACGTGGGTTGCTCTGAGAAATAACATTGCCATTAGAGCCATTGTAAAAAACAACTTCAATATCGGCTAAATTGCCGGCAAAGGAATCTTCCACTACCACTTCAATAAATTCATCGACATCGCCCCCAAAGTTGTCATAATGGATTTCATTTATCCACATTTGTTGGGTATAGCCATTAAGGCTAAGAAATAAAAAAGGCAAGACTTTAAATAATTGTTTCATATCGGAGAAGTAAGGTTTTTATTATCCAAATGATTTTACCTTATCTTAATGACAAATTGCTTACAATTAGCGGACAAATTGATTTATTGGCATTTATTTTTTGACAAGTTGCCTAATTTTGATATTAAAGCCAGCAAATATAAGCGTCATAATCGGACTGAGCCAATTAAAAATGGCAAAAGCAAAATATTCGCCAACATGCACACCAAGCACACTGCTTTGGTAAGCTCCGCAGGTATTCCAAGGCACTAAAACGGAGGTGACAGTACCAGAATCTTCAAGTGTTCGACTTAAGTTTTCAGGGGCTAAATTGCGGTCAGCAAATGCTTTTTCATACATTTTACCAGGAATAACAATGGCAAGGTATTGATCTGATGCAATAATATTTAAGCCAATACAGCTTAAAACAGTGCTTGAAAACAAACCAAAAATAGATTTTGCTACTTTCAATAAAGCACAAGTAATACGTGCCAATGCACCAATACCATCCATAATCCCACCAAAAATCATGGCAGAAATAATTAATAAGATAGTCCACAACATGCCTTCAATACCACTGGCTGAAAATAGTTTTTTGAGCTTTTCTAAAGTGACTAATTTTTTAAGATTGGCTATTTTTTCTTGCTTCTCTTCACTGTTTAACGGTAATGAAGAAAAAACTTGATTGTAGTCCTGCTCAGAAAAGAGGTTTTTTAGTTCATCATCGGTAAATAAATTTTTAAAGTTTTCATTAGTTTTTAAAACACCCAATTCTTTACTGTTAAAAACGGAGAGCATTGCTTTATTATCAACCTCTATATCCGTACTGGTGATAACTGCATTCAGCAAGGCTTTTGATTTTGAATCAGCAAGGTTGTTGATGACATGAGGTTGAAAAATCAATGCAAAAATAATGGCTAAGCCCACACCCGTGCCTAAAGCGATTAAAGGTTTGGTTTTAATAAGAATCAGTGCAATAACCGATAGAGGAACGATAAACAACCACGGCGTTATATTAAAAGTTTTGCTAATTGAGGTTAATAGGTACTCAACATCTGTACTGCCAGAAATTTCGACATTCATATTTAAAATAACAAAAACAATGAAAGTAATAATAATCGTTGGAGTTGTTGTGATTGCCATGTAGCGTATGTGAGTGAACAAATCTGTTCCTGCCATCGCAGGAGCAAGATTTGTCGTGTCACTTAATGGTGACATTTTATCGCCAAAATAAGCTCCCGATATGACTGCTCCAGCGACCATTCCTGTAGGGATGCCCAAAGCTGTTCCAATACCGATTAATGCAATCCCGACAGTGGCTGAGGTTGTCCATGAACTGCCTGTGGCTAAGGAAACGACAATGGCAATAAGTATTGAAGCGGGCAAGAAAACATCAGGGCTTAAGAACTTCAAACCATAATAAACCATGGCAGGAATAATGCCACTAACTAACCAGGTACCCGATAAGGCACCAACAAAAATCAAAATAAAAATAGGTAGTAATACTTTCTTTAAGTTCTCGAAAGTTTCATTGCTCATGGTCTTTATGGTGACTTTATTGAGCAATCCAACAACCAAAGCAATGGCTGCGGCAATTAACAATATATATTGATTGGAGTAGGCACCAAGTAATTCCCCTTCTGAAAAAAAGATATTATAAGCCAACATAGACATCAGAGCGACAACTGGAATGAGAGCTTCAAGTAAATTTAACTCGGTGTTAGCAATAATTTTTTGGTCGTTGATTTGGATTTCGGAAAGGTTTTTGTTGTCGGACATAAGGCTTTTTTGCTATTTTTAGATACCACACTATCTTAAAATTATAAATCCATTAAGTCAATAGACTTGCCGTCAATGACTTGCAATTGACCGAACAATAATTGACAATAAATAAATGAAAAAAATTACACTTCTTTTAATTATTTGTTTGCTCAGTTCTTGTGCCAAAACAGGATTGCATGTCATTAATAACTTTGCCAAATCAGGTCAATTTGAAACACACAAAAATATAGATTACGGCAGTCAAAAATTAAATCTCTACGTTCCAAATGGCAAAACGATTACTGCCACTGTGATTTATTTTTATGGAGGGTGTTGGGGGCAATGCAGCAGTTACAACAAAGACGATTATCTTTTTGTTGCCGAAACATTAACCAAACAAGGTTATGCGGTGGTTATTCCCGATTACCGAAAATACCCCAATGTTAAGATTGATGCCATTTTGGACGATGCCAAAGCAGCCACTTTATGGGTCTTGAGAAATAAAGAAAAATATGGGATAGAATCAGACAATGTTTTTGTTATGGGGCATTCAGCCGGTGCACATCTGGCTGCGATGTTGGTTGATGATGAAACTTTATTGGGAGATAAATTAAATCAAATCAATGGCTTTATAGGTTTAGCAGGACCGTATGATTTTTATCCTTTTAATGTTAACGACGCTTATCTATTTGACTTATTTCATAAAAAAAATAATTACTATGCCTCACAACCCATACACTTTGTTAACGGCAACGAACCTCCACATTTGCTTTTACAAGGCAGAAATGATAAAAAAGTTTTTGTTCATAATGCCGTTAACTTAGCCGCTAAATTAGAACAATATCAGGTGGATTACGAACTGGTTGTTTTTGACAAAATGAGTCATGCTAAGATTATTATAAATTTAGCGAAACCCTTCAAAAATAAAGCAGAAGTATTGCCGCATATAGTGGATTTTATCGAAAAACATTCACACTAAGTTTTAGCCCTAAAATAGAACTTTATTCTTTATTCTTGGGTGTATTGCTAGTTTGGAATAAAAAACTCATTGCCGTTGTAATCCAATACTATGCCATTAACCACGATGTCTTTGAGCAATATCTGGTCAGTAACCATGTCACCAACGGCAAAACGAGTGCCATTAATAATAGCAATACGATTTTCTGCCACTTCATCGTAAACATGAATATTGAGTTTAAGTTCTGGAATCTCTTTTCGTATAGAAAAGGGCAACTGATAAAGCAAACGGTGTTGTTGGCTTGGTACGGTTTTTTTTGTAGCCGTGTTATCGGCTTTATTCAGCTTAGGATTGGCTTCTTGTTGCGCTAAGCGAGTTGGTTTTACGGCTTTTTCAATATTTTCATTCTTTTTATTTTCATTGGAATTGACTAATGAACGTTGTGCTTTGATTTTAGCGTAAATATCTTCTTTTTTATTGGATTCAACAAAAGAAGAATTATTTCGGTTTAAATCGGACAATTTCGCCTCACGACTTGCCATTGCTTGCTGTTCTTTTTGCTCTTTAAGCTTTTTTATTCGCGCTTTAATGGCGTTGCTGTTTGGTTTATCTTTTTTCCTTGCATTTTGGGAGAGCTGTAGATTTTCTAATTTTGAATTATTCTTTCCTGCCTGAGTTTTTGTGTTTTCACTTGTGGGTTTTTTAAGGGATTGTTTGTTTGCTTGTTCTGCAATCACTTCTTGAGGCTCTGACTCCTGCATGTTCCCAGCAAAATAGTTTTGGTAAACCCAAAATGCGCCAGCCAAAGCCAATGCAATAATTAAAATAACAATAATTTTAGAAAATGAGGAGGACTTGGTTTGATTGGAAAAGTTAAAATTATCCAAAGAATCCCCTCCACTGTTATTGCGTTGATCGGAAGATTTTTTTAAAGAATCGAGTATAGTTGACATATTTTTCTAATTAATTGTTAAGTGTTGGTCCATTATAAGCACGTAAGCTTAAAGCCATTTGCGTTTCTTTGCCAATAATTCCATCAGCAAGCAATCCATTGCTTGATTGAAAGTCTTTAATCCACTGGCTTAATTGAGTCGCGGTTATTTTAGCATTAGAAATGGTGTTTGCCATTTCTAATGCCCAATTAGACAAGTCTTTTGCACTTGGTTCAACTAATAATTGCGCTGGCATTGGCCAAATAATAAAATAATTTCCAAACCATTGTTTATCTAACCACGATTTTTGTTGCCATGAAATGCTGCCATTTTGACTAAAAAGCCCAAGCTTGTTTTCGTTAACCGATAATAACAGTGCCAAAGAATTATTCTCTAATTGCAAAATAACAGGGTGATTAAGCTTGCGTATAATGGTTAAATTGCCTTGTCTTCTGACACATGCCATGCCAGTTTCATCACTGGGAGGGCAAAGGGTTTTATGCCAGTTTTTATCCGGTTTGGCATCCCAAAGTTCAAAATATTTTTTCCATGCACTATCATTTGATGGAAGTTCAATGGTGTAGGGTGCTGCAACTGTCATTGGTTTAGCTAATTTATCAACTGCATTCATATCTTGAGCAAATATTTTTGAATATTCATATGCCAAAAAGCCCAATACTAAAGCGGTGGCCGTAATTAATACCAGCTTAATGCGTTTGCCTGAATGCTTTTTATAATTTTCTGGCAACACTTCTTTGGCAGCAATGCCAATGTGTTTTGCCTTAATCCCCTGTGAACTATCCGAATAAGCAGACAACAAAGCACGGTCGGTTAAAATATTGATTAATCGTGGAACTCCGCCAGTTAATTTATAGATTTTGTTGGCAACCGATTGATTAATGATTTCTTTTTTACCACCAGCAACGCCAATGCGGTGTTGTAAATAATCATAGGTTTCATTCGCATCAAGTGGCATCAAGTGGTAACGAGCCGTGACGCGTTGAGCCAATTGACGCAAATCATCGCGACGCATAGTGGCGCGCAATTCGGGTTGTCCGATTAAGATTATTTGCAAAAGTTTTTGTTTGTCGGTTTCAAGATTAGTTAGTAAACGCAACTGTTCTAGCGTATCACGCGGAAGATTCTGTGCTTCATCAATAATGACCACCGTGTTTTCACCATTCGCCCATGATTTCAACAAATAAGCATTAAGTTTATCCACCAAAGCATTAAGCTTGGTTTTAATTCCGCGCATAGAGACTTTTAATTCTTTGCAAATATTCTGAATCAACTCCAAAGGCGTGATAACAGGGTTAAGAATCAACGCAATATTGGTTTTCTCAGGGATTTGTTCCAACAACAACCGACTAATGGTGGTTTTGCCTGTGCCGACCTCGCCGGTTAATTGCACAAACCCCGCACCACCACCACGCGTAATCCCATAAACAAGATGCGCCAAAGACTCTTGGTGTTTTTGACTTAAAAACACAAACTTAGGGTCTGGCGTTATCGAAAATGGCGGTTCATCAAAACCGAAGGTGTTTAGGTACATGTGCGTTATGGTTTACTAATGAATATTTGACATGATTGTCAGCTAAAGTTCAATAATAAACCATAACAGTATTAATCTGCTAACTCTTCATTGACTTTTTTAAGTAATTGGGTAATTTCGGCTTGTCTGCCAGTATCTGCCAATGGACGTGAGGGTCTTGGGGCAGCACTTTGGGCTTTTAGCAAGTGTTTTTTGGCTTGTTGGTAATCGTCTTGTTCGTCTTGTAAGAAATCGGCGTAAAAATAATTGGAGTCGATGCCATCGGGGTTGAGAGCCAGTCCTTTTTTGAGGTTTTTGAGGGCTTTTTTGTTGTTGCCAAAACTCAAAGGCCAGCCGGGTACTTTGAAATACAACACACCAAGTGACGTGTAGGCCGAACCATTAAGTGCGTTACCATCAATTTTTATGGCTTGTTCAAAGGACTTTTTGGCGTGTTTTGCCAGTTTGCCAGCACTGAATGTGCCTGCTACTCCGGCATAGGTTGAATAAACGATGCCTTCCCAAGTTAAGGCGTGGGCGTTTTTTGGGTGATTGACCACGTATTGGGTGGCTATTTTAGCTAGCTTTTCAAATTCATCTTCTTTTTGTTTTTCTGGTGTTTGATAATTAACAACTGCCCATTGTTTTTGAATAGCTCTGATTTCATCGGTCATCTGAGCTTGAGAGATAAATGTGGCTAAACTAAGTAATAAAACTATTATTTTCATGATTGACCTACTTTGTTTAAATGTTTTTTTATGGTTGCTAATTCTTTTGAGATTGAGCCTGATACTATACTTGGAAACAATCCGTTGATTCTGGCAAAGAGCTTTTCTGGGAAGCCAAAAAACTTCTCTTTTTTGCCTTTTTCTATGGCGTTAATGATTTGTGGTACTAATTGCTCTGGAGTATCAACGTTATTTTTAAGTTCTTGGTTGAGTTTATTAACTTTGTCCGAATTTATTTTGGTTGTGATGGCTCGCGGTGCAAGGTATTGAACTTCGACTGTGGTATCTGATAATTCGCGATTGAGGGCTTGTGAAAATCCCCGTAAACCAAATTTGCTGGCACTGTAAATGCTGAATCCTGGGTAGCCAATAGCACCAAAGGTTGAACCAATATTGATAATTTTGCCATTCTTTGAGGACTTTAACCAAGGCAATAAAGATTGACAAAGCAAAATAGGTGCGAGTAAGTTGATGTTTAATTGGGCTTGTATTTCATCCTTTGATTGCAGTGCTAAAAAGGCAGCAGTACTAACCCCTGCATTATTGATAAGGATATGGCCGTTGTTTTTTTTATTCATTGCAATGACCAATAGTTCATTCATAAACTCATCAGAACCCACATCACCAACTAGGCTTGTACAGTTATTAAGGCTTTGCTCTAATTGTTTAAGCTTTTCTTTGTTTCTGCCTGTAATAATTAAATGCGTTCCGAGTCGGTCTAAACTTTTACACAACTCTTGTCCTAAACCACCATAAGC
>CAMZLQ010000182.1 GCA_947311585.1 uncultured Alcanivoracaceae bacterium
ACTGTCTTGACCATGCCAAGCAAATAAATTATCTACTTTGACAAAGCGTTTGTGCTCAATCTGAAATCCTGCATCGATTAAAAGTTGTGCAAGTAATGGCTGACATCCCGCATCATCAGGCGTAATGGATTGTCTTTTAATCAGTTCTTGGCTTAAAGCTATGACATCATATTTAGACATGATTTTACCTGTTGTAGGGTGGGCTTGCCCACCAATAATGTATTTTGAAGTGTTAAACCCATTTGTCAGGGAAATAGCCAATATAGTATTGACCCTGTATTTCCACAATCGGACGTTTCAATAAGGTTGGATTGGTGACAATTAGGTCTATTGATAAATTGGACTTTTCATTTTCTGAAAGTTTACGCCAAGTGGTACTGCGCTTGTTGACCAGTTCTTCCATTGAATGTTGAGATAAAAAGGATTCAACTAATTTTTTATCTATACCATCAACTCGGTAATCGTGAAATTCACACATGCGCCCATTTTTAGCACACCACAGAATTGTTTTTTTAATTTTGTCGCAGTTTTTAATCCCAAATATCTTCATCAGATTTGCTCAAGTAATCAGCAATATGCTGGTTTAATTCATTCAGTCCAGTTCGGGTTATGGAAGAAATAACAAAAACAGGGTTTTTCCAATTGAGTTCTTTAACATACTCTTTAACTTTTTCTTTAACCGTGTCTTTTGCCATTAAATCAGACTTTGTGAAAATCAACCAACGCTCTTTACCCTGTAATTCATTGGAGAATTTTTCCAATTCAATTTCTAAGGCTTTAAATTGTTCCACAGGATCGGACAAGCCTTCGTAGGCGGGTAATTCAACCATGTGCAATAATAAACCTGTTCTTTGCAGGTGTTTTAAAAATTGAATACCAAGTCCAGCTCCTTCTGCGGCCCCTTCAATCAACCCTGGAATATCGGCAACAACAAAAGAAGTTTCCGAATCTATGCTTACCACGCCAAGGGCAGGGTAAAGTGTGGTAAATGGGTAATCAGCAATTTTTGGTTTTGCACTTGAAACAGCATCGACATAAGTGGATTTCCCTGCATTGGGAAAGCCGAGTAAGCCAACATCAGCTAAAACTTTAAGCTCAAGGCGCAGTTGCCTGATTTGTCCTTCTTCACCTGGCGTGAATTGTTGGGGTGCGCGATTACGAGAACTCTTAAAGTGCATATTGCCCAAGCCTCCTTTACCGCCAGCTGCCGCAATCAGCACTTGATTGTGTTCAGTAATATCGCCCACCTTGATGTCCATTTCTAAATCATAAACTTCGGTACCAACAGGAACTTTGATAATCAAATCATCGCCTTGCTTGCCATACATTTGACGACCACGACCACTAACGCCCCGTTGCGCTTCAAAAATTTTCTTATGGCGAAAATCAATCAAGGTGTTTAAGCCTTCGTGACCGATTAGTATAACATCCCCACCTTTGCCACCATCACCACCATCTGGGCCACCTTTGGGTTCAAATTTTTCACGACGGAAACTGGATGAGCCACTGCCACCATGTCCTGCACGAACCACTATTCTTGCTTCATCTACAAATTTCATAAGGGCATTTTAGCATTGAGTGTATCTAACAGGTAGTGTAATTTATCCTTTAAGACTTTTATAAAGTAATTTAATCGAAGTATTATATAAAAAGCTGGTAACTTGTTGACTTTAGTCAATTACGAAAATTTTTTAACTGTTATATTGGGTTCGTTTAATAATAGCCGTGTTGGCACGATATAAATATTTAACTTAACCTATGAGACTTTTGCATAACTCTGGGATGATGGAAAAAAGAATGAAAAAAGCTCCAATCAAGGCAAAAAATGAGTCAAATAGCCCGCTATTTGCGAATTTTTTGACGCAGAGTGGTGTTTTTTGCAACTTTTTAACACGTCCCACGAGTTATGCAAAGGTCTCACCTATATAATTTAGAGAATAAAAATGAAAAAATTAATTTTAGCATCATTGGTAGCATCAACTTTTGCTTATGCTGGAGATGACAACAAAAAAGACGATGGTTGGAAATTTAATGGACAAGCATTGGCATACTACCAAACAACAGATGCACATGGAAATGGTAGTTTATTTAACCAAAGTTCGTCAAAAGCGGTGACTGGTTTACAGTTAAAGGCTGAAAACAAAGATTTGGTTGGTGGTTTTGGAGTAGGGTTTGAAGTAACTGGTTTATCAGCTGCAGCCCTTGATTCAGATATCGTTAGTGGATTGGTACAAAATGCTGGTGGTACAACAGGTGGTGCAATTACACAGGCTTATGTTACCTATGGTTTTAATAACACAAGTTTAAAATTAGGTCGTCAACATTTACCTGCATCATTGTCACCATTGGCTTATACAGAAGGTTGGAATGCGATTAAAAACTCATTTGAAGCATTTTTAGTTGTCAATTCTGATATTCCAAATACAACACTTGTTGGTGCTTATGTGACAAAAGCGAATAATTCAATTGGTGATTTAAATGATTTCAATAAAATTTGGAATGCTGACAGTGTTTTAATGTTAACCGCTCAGAATAAATCTTTTGAGAATCTAACCTTAACAGGTTCATTTTATGATATCTTAGATGTGGCTCAAACCAGTGATGATCAGCAAGCTATTTGGTTAGACGGTAAATATGCTTTGCCACACGGTATGAAAGCAGAAGCTCAATTGGGTCGAATTTATGGTGATTTTACCGATAGCATTGGTGGTATAGATTCTAAAGCATTTGGAGCTAGATTTTCAGGTAAAGTTGGTGATGTCAATCTATCTTTGGCTTACTCAACTGTAAATAAAGGAACAATTAATACGGCAAATATTGCAGGTTCTGGAGTAAAGTCTCCACTTTATACTCAAGGTGTTTTAAACCAAAATGGAGTTAAAAGAGACGCAAACTCAATTAAATTAACTGGTAGCATGAAAGCTCTAGGTGGTAAAGTTATCGCAGCTTATATGACTTCTGACTTGGGTAGTGAAGCCTTGCCCTCCGTATTTGGGACGGGTGTAGGTGGTGAAGGAACTTACCAAGAAATTGAGTTTATTTACAAAAGAAAAGTAGCTAAAAACATCAATATGTTTTTTGCCTATATTAATCAAAATGATGACAGGCAAGGGGATGATGATAATCAGAATTTCTTTAGAGTTTGGGCGAGGTATACCTTTTAAAGGTTCTTGTAATTTAAAATTAATATAGTTCTTAACAAAAGCCTGGCTCAAAGAGTCAGGCTTTTTTGTTCGCCATTGTGGTTGTTCAAATTAGTATTTTATCCTGTAAGTGACAGAGGATTTTTGGCCTAAGTTGTCTGTTGAGCGAATATGTAAAGTGTTATTTAATTCAGGAAGGTCGATAGGATTATTTGTAACGTTTAACCATGAATTGTTATCAAATTTATATTGACTGAGTTTCACGCCTGATAATTCATCATAAACCTTGATTGATAATTTTGCTGTAGGAGCTAAAGTGATTAGCTCTGCTTCTATCGCGTGTTGACCGATTATTTTTAGTGCAATAACGGGTGGATTTTCATCGTTGATGGCTTGATTAGTAGAAAGTTTGCTTGTTTGAGACTTATACCCAACAATTTCATCAGAGCTTATCGCAGATACACGCCAATAAAAGGTGCCTTTGCGTTTTAAGTGTTGAAGTTGAAGCTGTGTTTGAGGTGTGAAATATTGCATAAAAATAGAATTACATTGCACATCTTGGCATACCTCCACTAAATAATTGTGCGCGTGATTGACCTTGTTCCATTGCAGAATTGGATTGGAGTAATTGTAGTTTGCTGTTTTGTTTTCTATCAAGGGAGCTTTGAGTAAAGGTTTTGGCTTTGGTGGTATTTGTCCAGGTTTTACACGCACTCCCATCCCTTGAGGAATGGCAATGCTGCTGCCAGCAGACTCAATATTTGATTTGCCTTTGTACATGGAAACTATAGAGTTTCCTTGTTTGGTAATGCCAGCGCGTAGCGACGCGGTTTCTCCCTTTTCTATGGAGGGCTTTAGAGTGGTTGTCCCCGAAATAAGGGTGATATCAGAATACCCAGTTTTTAATGGTTCCCATAAAAGTTCTGCATCGCCTTTTGTGATTTCAATGGTGGCACTATCAGTTCCGGATAAGGTGGTTTTTCTGGATTGTAAAAACACTTGAGAGAAAGCTAAAATTTTGAGTTCTGATTCATCGTTAAATCGCAATAATGCAGAGGATTCATCGTAAGTTCTTACCCCCTCTTTTTGTTTTAACTCATCACCAAGGCTTGCTTTTTTCCAGTCTTCTTTAGGTGTTTTTATTTCCACATGGTTAACCACCTCAATCATTGTTGCTTTTTCGGCTGGAATGATTCGTTGTTTGATAATGGTTAATTTTTGGCCTATTGAGAGTAAGTTTGGATTTTGAACTTGTGGATTTAGTTTCCAGTTCTCTTGCCATAAAATATCAGTTCCTAGGTATTGACGAGTGATAGAATGAAGTGTTTCACCCGACTTTACTGTATGTGTAATTTTTTTATCAACTATTTGAGCATCTGATATTGTAAAGATGAGTAATAGAACGCTGGTGTGAAATAATTTCCAAGTTGTCATAGTAGTCTCCTATTTTTTCGCTCTAAATTTTATTTTTGATTTTAGTTTATTGCCAAGTAAGTCTTCAGCTATTATGCGGATTGTGTAATTTCCAGTTGAAAGTAGCTGAAATGTTTTTGGCAGGTCTTCCCATAGACCCTTTTTATTTTTAAATTTGGCATATTTCAAACCAATGCCTTCATCGTGAACATCAATAATAATATCTTTTTTAATCTGAACCTTGAGTTTTCTTTTGTTAGTGTGTGTTTTTTCGTTATAGTTAATTGTGTAGTTTGGAGGGAGTTTGTCAACAGTCCAATATATTTCTGTTGAGGTTGTATTTCCCAAAATGTCTGAGGCATGAATAGTGTCTGAATTTTTAACCTTAACCTGGTTTACGCTTATTGGTCTTTGATTGATGCTTAATGTTTTCACTCCAGAGGAATCAGTTGCATTAATTTTTGCTATGGCTAATTTTCCTGCAATCCATTGATTGTTTTTGAAGGTAGCTGGCTTTATCAGTTCCCATGAAATTTGTGGTGGTGAGAAATCAGGAATTAAGTGGTAAGTTTGGGTGGTTTCATTGCCAAATCTATCAACAGCAGTAATTTTTAGGGAGCGATTATTTTCAGTAAAGCTTGAAATTTGATTGTCTGTATTGAAAGTGCTCTGGTTTATAAAACTAGTATAAGTTACAGGGGTTTCAGGGCTGGACCAAGACACATAGCTGTCTTTGCCAATTATAACGCCGTCTTTGTTTTCAATGCAGTTTTTCCATTGAAGAGAAAAATCAGGCCCTTTATTGTCAATATGCAGAATAGTTGGTGAGATGTTATCTCTTTGCTCACCAGTAATAGCAACCCTTTTCTGGGTCACTTTGTTTCCATTGTCCAAAATCAATAAAGTGTAATTACCAGTCTTCTTTAAATAAATCTCTTCACCGATTCTTGTAAATACACCTCCATCAAGCGCCCATTGCTCACCCTGAACAAGGTTTAATGATGTGACAAGATTGTCAGAAGGGGTAAGTGTTATGGTTTGTGCTTTACTTTGATTAATTATGAAGGTTAACAACAGTAGTATCATTGCTTTGTGCATATATTATCTCCTTAGTAGATTGAATGCCAGCTTCTGCTGGATTCCATTTAATAGTATCTGGTGCGATGTCTCGAATTAAATCAATAAACGCAGCAGCAGATTTGGGTCTTTGGTTTGGGTCCTTGTTTAATACTTGTTGCAAAGCATTAACAAGTTTTGTTAATGAGTCTGACTTCATTTCTTTTGGAAAAGACACGTTTTTATTTATAATGTTAAATTTTGTTTGTTTGGGGGTTTTACCTTTAAAGGGGTTTTTTCCGACCAAACAGGTGACAAGTACAACGCCAAGAGCAAATAAATCGCTTTGGATGCTTACTTTGCCATGCAAATATATTTCGGGAGCAATGTGTGCAGGCGAACCTGTGACCTTGTCAGTTTTTATGGTTTGTAATAAAACGGTGGTGCCAAAGTCGGTTAACTTTATATCTCCATTAAGTCCAAGCAAAATATTTTCGGGTTTAATGTCCCGATGAACAAATCCGAGGTTGTGTGCGGACTCCAGCCCTTTTGAAATGGCAATAGCAATAGATAAGGTATTGCTTACCGATAGTTTTTTCTTTCTTTTTAATAATGAATAAAGACTTTCGCCATTGATGTATTCCATCGCAATAAAAGCCGTGTTTTTTGTTGAAACAACATCATAAATTGAAACAACATTGCTGTGTGAAATTTTGGCAGCTGTTATGGCTTCTTGCACCAATGTGTCGCTCATGTCTTCGCGTGAACCAAACGCACTTTTTATGGGCAATGTTTTTAAAGCTACATGTCTTTTGAGTCGCGGGTCCCAGCCTAAGAAGACACTGCCCATTCCGCCAAAACCAATTGCGCTAATCACTTGATAGCGGTCAACAAATGTTTGGCTTAAGGCGTGTTTATTATCTAAATATTTGGAGATGTCGGAAAAGCTTTTCTCTAAGGTTCTGACCTCGTCTCCTTGCCAAGATGTGTTGTTTTGTTTTCCAGTCATTTTATTATAGGATTTTATTAAGCTGCGAATTGGTTTTACCCATGAATAATAAGCAATAAGCAATAACGCAGTCATAATGGCAGATATTATAATAAAGGCCTTCCATGCAGTGCTTGATATTTTGGTGGCTGCCAATTCAGCAAGTTTAATGGGTTGTCTTGAAACAATGGACCAATGAGTTCCGTCAATCTTTGCTAAAGAATAGATTTGACCATTATTGCTATCTGGCTCTCTATTTGCTGAGGATGTTAAATTTTTAGATTGAATTTGTTTAAGTATGTCTTTACTTAATGGTGCTATATTCTCATCGGATGAAAAGATAATATTGCCTGATGAATTAACCATATCTAAGCGAGCAGAATCGCCAAGGATTTGCGGAGCAAGATAAGTGGTGAAATCAATTGCTTGAATAATCTTGATGTACACATGGGGTCGGGCTGTTTGAATCGCAATTCGTAAGTACCTGTTTTCACCTTGCGATAAAAGCGAAATATCTTGTTTAGAGACGGTTTGAATTTCAGGTTTAATATGAGCAAACGGGCTTTGGTTTTTATTTAGGATTTGAATGATTTCATCGGAGTCTTCATTGCTGCGTAGCGTTAATCCAATGGCAATGATTTTTGGGTGCGACAATAAAGTGGCTTTTAATAATTCTGAGGCATTCTTTGAGTTAGGTTCGATGTAGATTGTAGGGTTGTTTCCGAGCGTCTTAGATAGTTCTGTTATTTTTTTTATATGATTGTTAATACGATCAGCCGTTGCTCGTGAAATAATCATGTGTGATTTTTGCGTTTGATCAATTATTGCTACTTTTGCGTCTTGCAATTGGTACCAAGAAAGTAAAAATGGAAGTGATCCCACTATAGTTAAAGTTAAAAGTACCCATAAGAGTATTGATTTATTTTTCATTAATGTATCCCACACACGATATTAATAACTATTATATTATCAACGCAGAAAGATACAAGAGTAGTTAATGATTCTTTACATTGTCATTTTTTTGTCAAAATATCAAAATTATTCTTGCCTGAGTAATTTATCATTGTTAGACTTCAGTCAACAATTGAAATTAACACAAATGAAAACAACAACACAACAATTTAATTCATCACTTTTCACAATCACTTGTGAATGTGTATCTGTTGTTGTTCGACGCAACCGCCGACGTATAAGCACGCCAGGTTGTGAGGTCTTGTGATTTAATTATTTAATTAAAACAAATACTTTAAAAACCTGGTGTAAAAGCCGGGTTTTTTTGTTTCTGGCTTATACACTTTTAAAAAACTTAAATGTGGAGCAATAAATGCATAAAAATTTTATAACAACCGAGAGTTGGTCAAAAACTGAACTGGAGGATTTGTTGTCGGTTGCCAGTGAGCTAAAAAAGAATCCCATTCATGCAAACTTGAAAAACAAATCTTTTGCCTTGTTATTTCTCAATCCATCCATGCGAACCCGAACCTCTTTTGAAATTGGCATACAGCAACTCGGTGGAATAGCCGTGGTTTTACAACCAGGAAAAGATGCCTGGGGCATTGAATTTAATAACAACGTAGTGATGGATGGTGATGCTGAAGAACACATCAAAGAAGTCGCTGCGGTTTTGTCGACTTATGTTGATGCCATTGCGGTTCGGGCTTTTCCAAAATTTATCTCGTGGGAAGACGATAAACAAGATAAGGTAATACAAGCATTTAAAAAATACGCCTCTGTGCCAATTATCAATATGGAAACCATCACCCACCCATGCCAAGAATTAGCCTTAATGATGACGGTTAAAAAACACCTTGGTGAAGTCAAAAATAAAAAATTCCTGATGACTTGGACTTATCATCCTAAACCTTTAAACACGGCGGTTGCCAATTCAGGCATTTCCATTGCTTCAAAATTTGGCATGGACGTGACCTTATTATGCCCGAATGAGCACTATATTTTAGATGAAAAATATATCGAATTGGCAACAAAAAACTGCCAAGCACAAGGGGCAACTTTCACCATTAGCCATGATATTGAACAAGCCTATGCCGATGCCGATTTTGTTTATGCTAAATCATGGGGCGCTTTGCCGTTTTATGGAAATCCCGATGAAGAATGGAAACAACGACGTAAGTTTCAGCATTTTATGGTGGATGAACATAAAATGGGTTTGACTAATAATGCTAAATTTTCACATTGTTTGCCCTTGCGTAGAAACATAAAAGCCACCGATGCGGTGATGGATGCTAATTATTGTGTTGCCGTTGAAGAGGCGCAAAACAGATTACACGTACAAAAAGCCATGATGCTGGCATTATTTGGAGAAAAAATATGAATCCTATAAGTAACAAAAAAATTGTATTGGCCTTTTCAGGTGGATTAGACACCACTTATTGTTTGCATGACTTGGTCAAAAAAGGCTACGAAGTGCATTCGGTTTTTGCCAATGCGGGTGGAATATCGAATGAAGAAATTGAATCAATTAAACAACGTGCTTTGCAATTAGGAGCAACAAAACACCACAGTTTTAATATAAAAAACGATGTCTGGAAACAATTCGTTACACCATTGGTCTGGTCACATGCCCGCATGAACAATGAATATCCGCTACTATGTTCGGATAGATACATGATTGTAAAAAAATGCTTACAGTTGTGCGATATACTTGACACCAAACTATTTGCCCACGGTTGCACCGCAATGGGCAATGATCAATTTCGTTTTGACCAAACGGTTAAATCACTTGGTGATTACGAAATTTTGGCACCAATTAGAGATTTGCAAGCCCATGTCAATTCGGTGCGGGATTATGAAATTGAACAACTAGCCAAAGCAGGCATAGAAGTCGCAGGGCAACACAAAGCCTATTCGATTAATGAAAATATGCTGGGTGTAACGATTTCTGGAGGCAAGATTGACGAATTTCAACAACCCGATGACAGCTCATACTTATGGGTCAAACAAAGAAAAGACTGGCCACAAAAACCCTTGTCTTTAACTGTTGGTTTTGAACAAGGCGAGGCGGTCAGTCTAAACGGTAAAAAACTCGATGGTATCAGCATTATCGAAAAGCTCAATAAAGAACTTGGACAATACGGAATAGGCAGGCACATTTACACCGGAGATGTTAGTATCGGCTTAAAGGGTAGAATCGTGTTTGAATGCCCTGCCATTGATGGCTTATTAGCCGCTCATCAAGCCTTGCAAGATACAGTTAATTCCAAATTTCAAAACCAATTTAACCACATTATTGCTAACCGTTGGGCTGAGTTGGTTTACAACGGCTATTTCCACGACCCGCATAAAACTGACTTGGAAGCCTACCTCAAAAGCTCGCAATCGCACGTAACAGGCACGGTAACATTGTACAGCGAAGGTGGCAATTTATTGGCAACAGCGATAGAATCGGATTATATCGTTCAAGATAAAGACTCAGTTTACGCTCAATCCTGTGCTTGGTCACCTGCCGATGCCGTTGGATTTATTAAGCTTGCTGGACAAGCCTCAACACTGGTGAATAAGGTCAGAAGATGATAAAAAAAATACTAAACAATTTGGATTTTTTAATCCAACAAGACACACAAAATCCACCTCGCAAGATTTACCAAGGAGATGAGTTGTATGTTCAACTGGATAATCATTTCAAGCAATGTGGTTTTACTGTTGAAATAACCGACCTTGGCGATGG
>CAMZLQ010000183.1 GCA_947311585.1 uncultured Alcanivoracaceae bacterium
GCGTATGTGGATTTAAACCCAATTCGAGCCAAAATGGCGCAAACACCTGAAGAATCAGATTACACCTCAATTCAAGAAAGAATAACTAAAAAGCAAACCAAACTCATACCCTTTGGAGCCAGTGGTTTCTACTAAGCTTAGGTAATCATCGAAGGCAAATGGAATACCATATTCTTCATTATTGCGTTGACTGGCTCCAAAGGGTATAGGAACGGTGGATAATCTAAAAAAATACTGGAAAAACCTAAAACAGAAGTACATAAAAGGTTTGCCTAAGACTTCAAGCGTAAAAAGTGCTTTAAACTAGGCTTGGAGTGGGATAAATCCCACTTACCAGATTGGCTTTCTTTTGTTTATGGAGCATTACACACAGCGAAAATCAAGAGCAAAAGCTATAACTCCGAAAGGTGTTGTGATGGGGTTAATGAGGTTGTTGACTAACGCCTTGTTGTAATTGGTGTAAAAATCTCTCGTCTTTTAGTGACCACCATTGATTGGCAGTATTTTTGCATTCGTTGCCCAGTTCTAGGGCGAGTAAGTGGTTGCCAAGTGCGTGGTAGGCTTTGGCTTTTAAGAGTAAAAAAGGATAGGGAAGTGGGTCGTATTGATTTGACTCTTCCAGTATGGCTAGGGCTTTTTGGGCTTGCTTATTTTGGATATAATGTTTGGCTAAGGCGTTGTTGATTTCTATGATGGTTTCGCCATCTTCGGATTTTTTTGCCAGTTCTTTGCTGGATAAGAGTAGGGCGATGGCTTGCTCGTATTTATTGGTGAGAAAATAGTATTGAGCGAGATGTTTGTTTAAGCGTGGCTGCAATCTAACTTCACCCGTTTTGTCAATGTGTTGTTGGATTTGCTCAAGAAGCGGTTCAATTTTTTCAATTTTATTTTGGTCTAAATACAAATCCAAAGCCAATAACTTGTTTTTTAGTAAGGCTCTTTTATTGCCAGAGGCTTGGGCAAGCTCTGCGTGTTCTTGCAGGTAAAGTTCGGCACGTTTCCATTTTTTTAGGGCTCGGCTTATATCAACAGCGTATTGTTTGGCGATTTGCAACATGGCGTTGTAATTGATTTCGAGTGCAATGTCTTGCATTTTCTGATTCAGCTCCCACGCTTTATCAAAGTTGCCTTGAACCATAAGGACATAAATTAGTTCATTAATGGTCGCGCCTACGCCGAGTTTATAGTTCAATGATTGATTAATTACTAGGGCTTGTTCGAGAAATTGTACCGATTTTTTGTACGCTGATTTATGTGTGCTAATGCGTGCCAAAGTGATGTAAATTTTTGCTTCTCCCAATAAATCATCAAGTTTTGAAAACAGTGTTAATGATTTATTCGCCGCTTCTTGGGCTTGTTGAAGGTGCCCTAATTTTTGTAATAAACTGGCTTTTTTCTGATAAACATGGGCTAAAAGCTCTGGGTTTTCGCTGCCTTTAAGGTTTTGCTCAAGGGTGTCTAATTCGTTTAATGCTTGCTGGTATTGAGTCAAAATAGCGTAGGTAAAACTTAAATTATAGCGTACTTCATTTAAAGCCAGAAGGTTTTGGTTTTGGTATTTTTTGAGAATATTGAGGTATAACTCTTGTGCTTGTTGGTACTTTCCTTGCGTGTCATAGATGTCACCGCGAAGGGTGGCGATGGCAATTTCGAGTGCTGGTGTTAGCTGTGATTCTGATAAAGCATCAAGAATAGCCAAGGCTTTATCTTGCTTTCCTTGTGCATTTTTAGCGTGTGCTAATTGCAGGTGTGCTATTTTAAAATTAGGGTCTTGGGTTAGGCATAATTGCAGGTATTGTTCGGCTTTATCAATCTCTCCTTTGTTCAGACTGGTTATGCCGCGAAGGTACAGTTCTATGACATGAGAACTTTGTGGAAACAACGACTCCAATTGTTTTACATCGGTTGGATTGCCTGTTGTTTTTGCTAACCATTTACTTGCAGAGAGTAAGGCGCGCGCCAGATTGTATTCGGTAAATGTTTGTTTTAAACGCAGGGTGTTTTTATCAAATACCTGCAATTCCACCGTGCTTAAATTATCCTTCTGAAAGACATGAATATTAACCACTTTAAGGTTTGGAGATAAACGCCATTGGCTATTGATATATTGTTGTCTATCCAAATGTTCGGGTTTGTTTTTGTAGTCTTTTAATTGCGCAATATTGGCGTAATTAAAGAGTTGATTGACAAAAGAGCTGGGTGCTTGATTTAACCATTCTTTGTTTTCCAAGTGTGATGATTCGCCATCATTTGATGACATAATAAGCAACAGCGATGGCTCTTGTGGCTCAGGTGATGAAGGCATATAAGTGAAGATAACCCCGAAAATAACAGTCATTAGCACAAGCAATAAAAGCACCTTGGGATGCAGTCGTTTTGTTTTTTTATGAACTTTGGTTTGTTGTTTTGGGTGAAGGCTAACTTCTGGAACAAACATTAAGCCTTTGCCATAGACAGTCTTGATGTAACTGTCTTTTTCAACAGAACTTAAAATTTTGCGTAACTTAGAAATAATTTGGTCGATGGAATTTTCGGTGACGTGTTTACCAGCCCAAAGCGTGTCTAAAATGTCTTTTTTAGTAAACATTTTGTTTGGGTTTTGTAGCAAAAATAACAACAAATCATAC
>CAMZLQ010000184.1 GCA_947311585.1 uncultured Alcanivoracaceae bacterium
CAATTTGACATTGGTAGTAATTGTTAATGTCGATAATAGTTTCTTTTCACTGGATTTTCGTGCCACTGAACACCTGTCACAATTAATGATACAAGTCTCAGGGCGAGCAGGACGAAAGGATAAAATAGGTAAAGTTATTATCCAAAGTCAGTGCCCTGAACACGAGTTTTTTAAATTACTGCTTGGTAAGAGTTATGAAGATTATGCCCACCACGAACTGCAACAACGAGAAGAAGTGGGATTTCCACCAGCCAGTTATATGGCAATTATCCGTGCCCGCTCGCGCCATGAAAAAACAGTGGAAGCATTTTTTCAATACATTCTAGAGCACACAAACCAAAACCCAACTGTTTCTATCATGGGACCAATTCCTGCACCCATGTACAAAAAAATGGGTCAATACCAAATGCAACTCATCTTCAACGGCAACGACCGCAAATCCCTGCATCAAAGCCTATCACACATCGTGTATTTTCTAAGAAACAATAAAATCTGCAACAATATCATCTGGAGCTTAGATTTGGATCCGATAAATTTGAGTTAATATAGGTAAGGTGGATTTACCCACCAACGGAGTATGTTGCCTCGAAAATCTTTAATCTGAGATGGGGGGCAACAACCGCTCATCCCAGAAATAGTTTTCTGTGCGAATTAATTGAACCTGTTTTTCAAATTCTGAGTGTTTGGTGTTGATGATATAGTTGTGTTCTTGTTGAATGATTGCCGATGGAATCTTAAGGATTAGGCTGGTTTTATTTTGGTACCAGTGGCTGCCGATTTCTTGACATTCTGCATAGGCTTGCATGGCGTTCCATTTATTTGGTAGGTCTTTTGTTTTGATGGTGTGAGTTAAATTATCATCATCTGCAACCGAAACCACCATGATTTTATAGGGGATGGTTGGTTTTATGGCATTGCGATGCACAACGAGTTCCAGTGTGGAAAGTGATCGAGAAGAACTGCTATAAAGTACAAATTCTCCCTTTTTGTTCCAACGGTTGGGAGAACCTGAGGCACTTAGCTGTTTTGAATATTCCTTGCTTGAGATTCTAAATAATTCCATTTAACGCACCAATTTCTAAATATTGTCACCAAACTCCATGGCGGTGAGTTTTTCATCAATAAAGCGTATGCCTGTAATAGTTTGTAAAAAATCCACCGGTGCTTTGCCATCTAAGAAGAAGTTTTCTGCCATTAGCCACTGTTTAAAATTTTGGCTTGTTCCGAATAACTTCTTGCCGTGTTTCATCAATGACAACAACGACAAAACATGCTCCCGCAAACCAATATTGAGTTCTTGATTGGGTTTTTTGTAAGTACGAAAGGTTTTGACATTGATATTCAGCCAGTGAGCAATTTCCTCATCGTTAAAAGGAGTAGCCTTTTTTAAGACCTCTAAATAGAAGCCATTAAAAGACGTTTCCTGTAACTGCTGCAACAATTGACTGTCATTAATGCCAACGGGTATGGATTTTTCTAACTGTACTGCGAGCATAAAACACCTTATAATAGTAGCTTAAAGAATATTATAGGTATTTTTACCTATTTATACAAGTATATTTACCTTGTAGGTTTAAACTATTTTCTTCCATATGTTATTATCCAACGAATTAGCAATTTCTTGACCCAGTTCATCACCTGCATCAAATACTTTAAAAAAAAACCTAGGAAATTTAAGCAAAAGCCTCTAATAATAAAAGATTCTAATAAGATGGGTTTACATCAACAACGTTGTGAAACCTGAGACACACCCTTTAAAACCTCTGTGATACTTGTTCTCAAAAGATATTACAAAACCAAATCTTTAGGTATGCCCTTAGGAATCGCATCTAATAATCGTTTGGTGTATTCTCTTTGCGGATTTTTGTAGATGTTTTCTGCGGTGTCTAGTTCGACTATTTTACCTTGGTTCATCACACCGACTCGATCAGAGATATAATTGACAACCGATAAATCGTGAGAGATAAAAATGTAAGTAAGGTGCATGTCTTGTTGCAGGTCTTGCAGGAGATTTAACACTTGCGCTTGGACGGAAACATCTAAGGCAGAAACCGATTCGTCGCAGATAATAAATTCGGGTTCGACACCGATGGCGCGGGCAATACAGATTCTTTGGCGTTGCCCACCTGAAAATTCGTGTGGATAACGGTTTAAATGTTGGGGTTTTAAATCCACTTTGTGCATTAATTCTTGGGCACGGGCAAAACGGTCTTTTTTGCTTTCGCCAATGTTGTGAATAGCCATGGGTTCGGTGATGATATCGCCAATGGTCATGCGTGGATTGAGTGATGAATAAGGGTCTTGAAAGATGATTTGCATGCGTGAACGCATTTTCCGCATGGATTCCTTACCCAAATTCATAAGGTTGGTGTCATTATAAATAACATCGCCACTGGTGGCTTTTTGTAGACGTAAAATGGTGCGTCCCAGTGTTGTTTTGCCACAGCCTGATTCGCCGACAAGTCCTAAGGTTTCGCCTTTGTGTACAACGAAACTGACATCGTCAACGGCTTTGACGTGGCGTTGAACGCGTCCAAATAACCCGCCTTTGACGGGAAACCATGTTTTGAGGTTATTAACTTCAAGCAAAACAGGATGTGAGTCAATATCGGACTTATCAGGTTTAATCATCGGTTCAAACTTTTCAGGTGGTACGTGTTTTTCTGTGCCATCTTCTTCCATATAGTCGGATACAGTCAATAAACGTTTGGGATTGCCATCAAGCATAGGACGACAGGCAATCAAACCTTTAGTGTACGGGTGTTTTGGGTCTTTAAATATGTTGTGAACATGATTTTTCTCAACAATGTTTGAGCGATACATGACCACCACTTCATCAGCTAAATCGGCAATTACGCCCAAATCATGGGTGATAAACAACATGCCCATGTCGTATTTTTGTTGCAAGTCCAGCATTAATTCCAATACTTGTTTTTGAATGGTTACATCAAGTGCTGTTGTTGGCTCGTCACATATCAGCAAATCTGGTTCACAGGCGATTGCCATGGCAATCATTACCCGTTGTTTTTGCCCACCTGACATTTCGTGAGGGTATGCGCGAATTTTTCTTTTTGGGTCAGGAATACCGACTTGGTCGAGTAAATCGATGGAATAATTCCATGCCTGTTTTCGGGTCATGCCTTTGTGCAAACGCAAGACTTCGGAAATTTGTGAACCAATACGAAACACAGGATTTAGAGCTGTCATTGGCTCTTGGAAAATCATGGAAATGCGATTGCCGCGAATTTGGCGCATTTCTTTTTCAGATTTCTGTAATAAATCATCGCCATTAAACAATATTTTTCCATTGGTTATCATGCCTGGAGGAATGGGGATTAATCCCATGGCTGCTAGCGAAGTAACCGATTTACCAGAACCCGATTCACCCACCAAGCCAACGGTTTTGCCTTTTGGTATATCAAAAGAAACCTTATTCACTGCGGTGATAAGTTCTTCTTGAGTTTTAAATTTGACCGTTAGGTCTTGGATGCTTAGTAATGGTGTGTCGTTATTTGTTGGCATGTATTTTCTACTAATTGTGGTAAGTTAAAAGAATTAATTATAAGGTAACTGCTTAGATTATACAACTATCTTTGGGTTGCGTAAAAAGCGCTTAATCCAGTGATTTCAACTGTTTGTTAATTGAATCAAGTTTTTTAAATAATTGTGTTTGTATTGTCGTGGTGGTTTGGATTGATATTTCTAAGTTTTTAATAGATTGTTTGATTTTATATTGCACCATCCCGTCGAAAAATAGACCATCAATGAAGTAATCTGCGAATGTATTAAAGGCTGTAATTTTTATTTTTAAAGGTTGGTTATCAAATTTATTAAAGTCATGCAGTTTTTGCTTGAATTTAATCATTAAATTATTAATTTCTTCTAATTGTTGTTTACCACTGTTTATTTTACGATGTTTGATTGCTGTGGTGATTAAACCTCCACCCAACATGTCTCCAAACCCCCAATTGCCAGCACTTCTCATGGTTGCATAGGTTGAGTTTAGTTTTTTCTTTAATTGAGCTCCCACCTTAATGGCTTGTTGTAGTTTAAATTTGGTGGCTTTTAATTGAGTGCGTTTTTCAATTGACTTAACTTGTCTGAATTGTTCTTGGGTTAGTTGTGATTTAACTTTAAGAATATTAATAAGATTATCTTCAATTTGCTCATAGTCATCTAAGTTGTTTTGATAACTTTTGATGTCTTTTATTAAGTCATTAATTGTGCTTTGGCATCTGTCGTATTTGAGCTTAGTGGTTAGGTATTCTTGTTGCACAATATTGATTTTTTCGCGTTTGTCGCCAATAATGCTGTGATACAATGAAGTAAGGCTAAATTTTTCTAGTTGTTCAATACTCTGTTTTTTATTATTTAAGGAAATGTTAAGAAAGTGAAGTAAACACCTTTCTTTCTTTAAGTGTTTTTCAGCATTGATTTGTAGTGTTTGGTATTTCTTCTTTTCAATGGAGTTTTGTGATAATTGTTCTAACTTGTCTTTGATTGCTTTTTCCATTGGTAATCAATGCTATGGGGTTAACTTATTCTAACAGTTGATGAAATGAAAAACAATAGGGCAAAAGTACCATAAATCTATTTTTGCTTGGGATCAAGTGCGTCACGCAATCCGTCTCCGATAAAATTAAAGCTCAAGAGGGTAATGGCTAAAAAAATTGCAGGGAACAACAGCGACCATGGAGCGATTTCCATGTCACTTGCTCCTTCGTTGACCAATGCGCCCCACGATGTAAGTGGTTCTTGAACGCCTAACCCTAAAAAGCTCAGGAATGATTCTACCAAAATTACTTGTGGAATGGTAAGAGTAATGTAAATAATGACAATCCCAAGCAAATTTGGGACGATATGTTTGAAAATTATGCTTGCATTGTTAGCACCAATAGCAAAAGCCGCTTCGATAAATTCTTTATTTTTGAGACTTAAAGTTTGTCCGCGCACAATTCTTGCCATGTCTAACCAGATATATCCACCAATGGCAGCAAAGATTAAAAATAAATGTTGCCCAAAGAGCACCATGAGTACGATTACGATAAACATAAACGGCAGGGCATAGAGAATATCGACAATACGCATCAGGATGCTGTCTACTTTGCCCCCATAAAAACCTGCAATTGCTCCATAACTGACACCAATAATTAGGCTAACAAAGGTGGCTACAAAGCCAACCAATAAAGAAATACGACCGCCTTGTAAGGTTCGAACAAATAAATCCCGTCCCATCATGTCGGTGCCAAAATAATGGGATGTGGCAAAATCCGGTGGGATGGACATGTTTTCCCAATCAATAAATTCACTGTCATAGGGTGAAATAAAAGGAGCAAAAATAACTAAAACTAGGATTAACATCAACATTAA
>CAMZLQ010000185.1 GCA_947311585.1 uncultured Alcanivoracaceae bacterium
TAAAGAGACTGTGAAAGTATTCTGATGACGAGTAAAAATGGTCTAAATTTCGCTACTTTTCGTTGAAAAACTTGGAATTAGCCAGCTAGTCACGGCGTTTTCCGCCTCAATTAGCAAATTTTATCCTCATTTTTCTTTCGCCACATAATACTTTCACAGTCTCTAAAGTCCGAACCCCGCTATCTTGAATTTTTCACATGATAATTTGAAGGTGTCGGAGGATTCGATTTTTTGGATTGTCGGTTTTAACCGACCCTTATTAGGTTTAAGTATAAATTAAACCTCCTTTGTCATTCCAGCCGAGCCTAGGCGAGAGCAGGAATCCAGTTGCTCGATAATAATTGAGATACTTTTGCTGAAATTAATGAGCTTTAAGAGGGTGTAAACAAAGCTAGATTATTTGCAATCCCCGAAACTCTACTCGGTGGGCATGGCTCACCCTCTAGTCTTAGATTATTTAACGTTTATTTTGGTTTTCACCCGACCAACAACTTCATAAAATACATATGTAATGGTCTAATAAACTTGAAATAATGAAAAATCTGAAGTTGATAATTTGAGTTCCCTATAAGCTCATAAAACAATACGCTCTGTTTTTTTTAAATTAATTGATAAATTGTGGTTTATGCGGTGTTGGTAAAACACCAGTGCCATGGTTCGTAGTTTATGCCTGTGCTGTTGTTTTTTGGGTAAGTCATGAAAAAGTCATATTTATTGGCGTTTAGTTGTAACCAGTCAAAGGCTTTGGATTGGTCAAATTTTTCATCTAAAATCGCTTCATTTGCAACGCCTATGTCGATGGCACATCCTGTGTGGTGTTCGCTGAAACCTGGCAGAGTGTTGACTTTGAGTATTTCTTCTAGGCTTATGCCTTTGTTTAACTTGTTTTGAATCAATTGTCTTTGGTAATCGTAACTGCGATAAGCTGAGATGATTTTTAAATTCACACCATCTTTTTTTGCGGCTTTCTTCATCTTTTTCCATGCTTTCTTTGCTTTTGGTTGCAAGTAAACATCGCGACCAAACATATCTTTTTTGCACATTTTTAATCGCTTAGCTTCGGCAAATAAAGGGAAACAATAGTCTGTCGTATCGCATAAGTCTTTGTTGTAATTTTTAATGTATTGTTCTAGGTCTTTTCTATTCATGTTATTTTGTGAATATTTTGTTCCCAGTTTTTGCCATCAAAGTTTTTGACTTTTATTTTGTATTTTAAAAAATCATCAAGACAGCGAGCATTAATGCTCCAACAATCGGGATGAGAGCGTGGTTGATAGAAAGATTTAATGCCACAGACTTTACAAAAATAATGTTTGGCAATCTTTTTGTTGAACTGGTAATTGTTGAGTTTGTCGAAGTCACCAAGTAATTTCACATCAGTTTTTGGAATGATTAGATGTAGGTAAGCTGTTTTTTCGCACATGCTGCAATTGCATGAAGTGATTGTTGTTTGTTCCAAACATTGATTGAGCTTGACTTCAAAACGAATCAACTGGCAATGGCACCCACCTGTGTAAAGAAAAGAATTCATCCCTAAATCATACAAGTTTTGTGCTATTGTTCAATCATAAGTTATCAATTAAGTTAAAAATATGCGATAATTCCGCGGCTTTACTGTTGGGAATTATTATGCGCTTCTTTACGCGCGTTTTTAAGTGTTCCTGATACAATTTATTTGGAGAATAACAATGAGTTTTTTTATATCTGATGCTGTAGCACAAACAGCAACCGGTGCTGCCCCTCAAGGCGGTTTGTTAAGTTTTTTACCTTTGATTTTGATTTTCGGTGTGATGTATTTTCTAATGATTCGTCCACAACAAAAGAAAATGAAAGAGCACCAAGCGATGGTCAATGCTTTAGGTAAAGGCGATGAAGTCACCACTAATGGTGGTATCTTAGGAAAGATAGTTTCTTTAGATGATTCCTTCGTAACTGTTGAAATTGCGCCAAACGTCACTATAAAGCTACAACGTGTTGCTATTTCGACGGTTATGCCAAAGGGCACAATCAAAGCAATCAAATAAAAATAATTAAACTTTAGGATTTAATATGAACCAATATCCACTATGGAAAAATCTACTAATTGTCTTTGTTTTAGCAATTGGTGTGTTTTATGCCTTACCTAATATTTATGGGCGAAGTGCTGTGGTGCAAACCAGTGCGCTCAAAGAACAAGCCGTTAATGAAGATTTGTTAAAAAAAATAAGTGATAAACTTCAAGCGGCAGGTATTGAAAAATTTTCAACTACTATTGAAAACAACACCGTTATCACCAAGTTTGAAACTACGGTTGATCAGTTTAAAGCCAAAGAAATTCTTGATGGATTAACAGGTTATAAATCTGCGTTAAATCTAAAACCTGACGTGCCTAAATGGTTAAGTGATGCCGGTGGCAAAGCCATGACTTTAGGTTTGGATTTACGTGGCGGTGTTTATTTTTTGATGGAAGTAGACATGAAGGAGGCACTAGCTAATAAGAGTAATCAAATTCGTGGTGATGTGACACAAATTTTGAAAAAAGCTAAAATTTCAAAGAAAAGTTTAAAGTGGAATAAAGACAGGTTAACAATTAAGTTTAAATCCAAAGAGATGTCCGATAAAGCTTTTGATTTATTGCGCAAACAAGTTAATGAAGTGAATTTTAAACAACGTACAATTGATGGTGTAGAAGCCATCGTTGGTACAATTCGTCAAAAAGCTATTGATGACATAAAAACCAACGCTTTAGAGCAAAATATCTCAACTATTCGCAGCCGTGTTAATGAGTATGGTGTTGCTGAACCCATCGTTCAACGACAAGGTTCTGAGCGTATTGTTGTGCAATTACCAGGTGTGCAAGATTCTACTGAAATTAAAGAAACTTTGGGCTCTGTAGCAACCTTAGAATACCGTGCGGTTGATATGGATCCTGCTCATAACGCTTATGAAATTATGCAAACAGGAAAGCACCCTCCATTAGGTTTCAAACTCTATAAAGACCAAGATGGTCGTCCAGTGTTATTAAGCAAAAGAACCATTGTGACAGGTGATCAATTAATTGGAGCAACTTCAGGAAATGACCAACAATCAGGTCGTCCTATGGTATCTGTGCGTTTGAATAATATTGGTGCCAAGCGCATGTTGGATTTTACAAAGGATAATGTTGGCAATAACATGGCAGTTGTCTTTAAAGACCGTGTTTTGGTTGGTAAAGAAAAGATTGTGGATGAAGACACGAGAGTTCCCACCACACGCAACATTTATAAACCGCGTGAAACAGTGATTAGTAATGCCGTTATAAATGGTGTATTTAGTGATCGGTTTCAAACTACAGGTCTAGAATCACCAAAGTTTGCATCAAAACTGGCTTTGCAATTGCGTTCGGGTTCATTGGCAGCACCTGTGGATATTGTCCATGAGAAAACTATTGGCCCTTCTTTAGGTAAAGAAAATATCGAAAAAGGTTTCTTGTCTGTTTTGGTAGGCTTTGTTGCCGTTTTATTATTTATGTTAGTTTATTACAAAATGTTTGGTCTTGTGGCTAATATTGCACTGGGCTTTAATGTTGTATTGATTGTTGCGCTGTTATCCATGCTCGGAGCAACCTTAACCTTGCCGGGTATTGCTGGTATCGTATTAACCGTTGGTATGGCAGTGGATGCCAATGTTTTGATATTTGAGCGGATTAAAGAAGAAATGCGGGCAGGGACGCCACCTAAATTAGCAATCAATGCTGGTTATGAAAAAGCCTTATCAACCATTGCAGATGCCAATATAACCACATTTATTGCAGCTATTGTCTTGTTTGCTTTCGGAACAGGGCCGATTAAGGGTTTTGCAGTCACCTTAAGTATCGGTATTATGACTTCAATGTTTACTGCTATCATGGTTTCACGAGCAATTGTGAATAAAATCTATGGTGGTAAAGCTAAACTTAAATCACTTTCAATATAAGGAGAAGAACATGAATTTATTAGGAAATGTAAAATTTGATTTCATGGGCAAAAGAAAGTTTGCCTTAATCTTTTCACTTGTATTAATTGCTATTTCAATCGGTTCGATTGTAACGCGCGGTTTAAACTTTGGTTTGGATTTTACTGGTGGAACCTCGGTAGTGGTTAATTTTGATAAGATTGTTGAGCTTGATGCTATTCGAGAAGCATTAGAAAGCAATGATTTTATTGATGCTTCGGTGCAAAATTTTGGGTCAGCTAAATCCGTGCAAATAAAATTCCAAACAGCCAATGGGGACGAATCCACTAAATTAGTGACTCAATTAAAGCATATTGTCACGTCACTTGATGCTAAAGCCTTGGTTGGAAAAGGAGATTTTATTGGCTCTCAAGTTGGTGATGAGTTGGTTGAGCAAGGATCTTTGGCTATTTTATATGCCATTATTGGTATTTTGTTATACGTTACCATGCGATTTGAGTGGCGTTTTTCATTGGGTTCAGTCATCGCTTTGGTGCATGACGTTATTATTACTGTTGGCGTCTTTTCGATTACTCAGATGGAATTCGATTTAACCATTTTAGCTGCTTTGTTAGCAGTGATTGGTTATTCGCTGAATGATACGATTGTGGTGTTTGATCGGGTAAGGGAAAACTTTCTTGGGTTGCGTAAAAAAACACCTGCCGAAGTTTTTAATGTATCCATTAATCAAACATTATCACGGACAATTATTACCTCAATGACCACTATTTTAGTGTTAGTTGCTTTATTTGTCCTTGGTGGAGCGATGATACATGGTTTTGCCTTTGCCTTGATTGTTGGTATTGTTATTGGAACTTACTCCTCTATATTTGTTGCCAGTACAGCAACATTAACTTTAGGCATTACGCGTAAAGATTTGATGCCTGTTGAGAAAGAAGGGGCTAACTTGGATCACATTCCTTAGAAATTTAGATAATATTTGAGGTTATTAAGGGCAATTAGCATGTGTGAGTTGCCCTTTTTTTATTGCTCATTAAACTGTTTACTATGAAAGTTTGGTCAAAAACTCAATCCTTGTTGCAAAGCAAGCATAAATTGTATTTATTAACTGTTGTGCAATCTAAAGGCAGTGCACCGGGTCGAGCAGGATTTAAAATGATTGTCAATGATGATGGTCAATTGTTTGGTTCAATCGGTGGTGGCTTAATGGAATATAATATGGTTGAAAAAGCAAAACAAATGTTCAAAGATGGCATTGTTGAGCATTTTACCATTGAACAAATCCACAAAGGAGGCTCTTCGGCAAGTTCAGGCATGATTTGTTCTGGTTCGCAAGTTATTGCATTTAATTATCTTTGCCCAAATGATTTGCCATTAATCAACTCAATACGGCAAACAAAGCAGCATATAAAGCTATCGGAGCGTGGAATTTCATTAGTGCCATCAAGCAAAAAAACTAATTTCCAGCAAATAAGTCCGAATCATTGGTCGTATACAGAGTCGATTGTAAGCAAGCCTATTGCTCACGTGTTTGGAGCAGGGCATGTAAGCGTCCCCACTTCTCAATTATTAACACAAGTGGGATTTGATGTGTTTTTGTATGATAATCGCGATGATATAAATACTTTCGAGAGCAATAATATCGTCTGTTCAAAGCGAATTATTGATTATAAAAAGGTATTAGAAGAAGTAGTGATTGATTTTACAGATTATATTTTGTTAATGACTCATAAATTTACCGAAGATAAGCTTCTTTTATCTCAATTACTCACGATAAATCATCAATACATTGGTGTTTTGGGTAGTGAGAATAAAATTAAAGTGATGTTTGAGGCTTTACATGCTCAAGGGATTAGTATGGATAAACTCAATAAAATTCATGCACCAATAGGCCTAAATATTAACAGTCAAACGCCTGATGAAATAGCCGTGAGTATAGTAGCTGAAGTGATAAAATTTAAAAATCATTAACTACTTTTTTTCGGTCGAGCACTAACCATCACATTTTGCAATAATTTCGTTTAAAGCATTTTTGTTTAACTCTCCTAAATATTGTCTAGATTCTTTATTATTGCAATCGAACCTTGTTAACACTATTTTATATAATTCCTCTGCATTATTATACATGCCACGTTTTCTGAAAACATTGGCAGCTGCCAACTTATCTGCCATTTCAAATTTTTGTTCTTGCGTTAATTGTTCATTTGTGACTTCAATTTTTTCTTGCATAGACCACCAAACACCAATGCCAATAACCCCAAAGGCGATAATAGCCGATAACACATAAATCAATACTTTATTGGATTTTGTTCGTGCTTGTGAAATGGGTATAAAGCCTTGGGTTGTATGCGACTGACTTCTGTCTAAACGCTGTATCCATTTTTTTATGATGGCATTGAGTTGCTCGGCATTCTGGAAGCGGTCATCAGGATTTTTGGCTAATAATTTATCTAAAATAGGCTGCAATGCGGATTTTTCTTCAGGGAGCTTTGGTGGTGGCTCGTGGACGTGTGCATAGCTCACAGCAAAAGTATCTTCTCCTTCAAAGAGTTTTTTTCCCATAAGCATTTCATACATGACCACGCCTAACGCATAAAGGTCAGAGCGTTCATCAATATCTTGACCCAATGCGCGTTCTGGACTCATGTAGTGAGGCGTACCGACTACGGCTCCTATACGAGTGAACTCGCTAATATGTCCTTGGGCTTTAGCAATACCAAAGTCGAGTAACACGGCTTGTCCTTCTTCATTAAACATGATGTTTTCAGGCTTAATGTCTCGGTGCAGGGTTTTTCTTTTATGTGAATGGGTCAGAGCACTACTCATTTCATCCATGATTTTTAAGACCTCTCGGTCTTCAAGTGTGTGGTTTCTGAGTTTTTCTTTTAAATCACCACCTGGGAGTATTTCCATTGCCAAAAAGTAATTTTTATCGACAACACCACAGGCGTAAACAGTAACTATGTTGGGGTGGTTAAATTGAGCAACTGTGTCGCCTTCTCGTTTTAAATCTTCAAGAATTTTTGGGTCAGTGCTATTAGGAGAAACAATTTTAATAGCGACTTGTCGTTTTGGTTGGAGTTGTTCGCCCAAGTAAACAACCGCCATACCGCCTTGTCCTATTTTTTTAATGACTGTGAAATTTGGTATTTGCAATAATTGTTCTGGCACTTTTTTACTCATCAATCCCGATAATTTATTCTAACCTGAAAAATGACTAAATGAAAAACTTGATAGAGATAATATTGATATTTTGTGGTTTTTTGTTTCATCATCAGAATTATTATCAAAATTAACACACGCGTGCTAAGATTGTTGCACTATGAGTTTATATTTAAAAATACATGTTTAACTACTTAGACAACGATAAAGAAACCATGCGTAAGGTCGATACGGCATGGTTGCGAATGGAATCCCCTTCAAATTTAATGATGATTACCGGTTTGATGTTTCTTGATAACTTACCAGATTATGCTGCCTTTTTGGATATGATTGAAAAAAATTTTTTAAGTTATCGAAGGTTTAAACAAAAAGCTGTTATGGCTACATCAGGTACTTATTGGCAGGACGATGAGTTTTTTGATATTAAAGGACATGTCAGGCGGGTTGCTTTGCCAGGAAAGGCTGATTATGCCGAGTTACAAGATTTTGTTAGTGACCTTGCATCAACGCCACTGGATAAAGCCAAACCGTTATGGCAATTTCATATTGTTGAAAACTATGACAAAGGGCCAGTGTTGGTTTGTCGTATTCACCATTGTTATGCTGATGGTATTGCCTTGATTCAGGTTTTACTTTCTATGACCAGCTCGAGTCGTAAAAACAGCTTGAACTTATCTCCCGATAGTAATAATAAAGAATACCATCGCAAACTTGGCGTACTCAAGTCCGTAATTAATCCTGCTAAGAAACAATTTGCAAATTCACTGAAAATGGCAAACCAAATAAAATCTATTGGCTTTGAAGCACTGCAAAACCCTGCTTTATTGGAAAAAGGCGTCAGTGAAATTGCGGATATTGGTTTAGAGTTATTTAATGCCTTAACCTTGCCAGATGATCCCGAAACGGTATTTAAATCCAAACTAAGTGTTAGGAAAAATGCAGCTTGGGCTGATTCAATAGAATTATCTGATGTAAAAGCCATTGCTTATGCCACAGGCACGACGGTTAATGATGTGCTCATTTCTAATTTAGCAGGGGCTTTGCGTGAGTACATGCTTAAAGTGGGTGAGAACCCCGATGAAATTATTATAAATGCTACGGTTCCTGTTAATTTACGTCCCTTAGAACACGCTAAAAACCTTGGAAATCATTTTGGATTGGTTTTTTTGAAGTTACCAATATTTGAAAGTAATCCACTCAAAAGATTGGAATTTATTCATCAAGAAATGAATGAATTAAAAAAATCCAAACAAGCCATCGTCTCATTTGGACTATTAAGTGCCATAGGTATGGCTCCAGCTAAGGTACAAAACATCTTACTTGACCAGTTTTCAAAAAAAGCCACAACAGTTTTAACAAATGTACCTGGCCCACAAGTGCCACTTTATATAACTGGGGCGGAGGTTAAGAAAATTATGTTTTGGGTTCCGCAAAATGGCACCATTGGAATGGGGATTAGTATTTTATCCTACAATGGCAAGGTGGAGTTTGGTTTGATTGTAGATAAAAATCTAATTTCTGACCCTCAAAACGTGATTAAAGAGTTTCCTAACCAGTTTGAAGTTTTGACCCAGTGCATGATGATGCATCCTTGGGATGGACAAGTGCATGCCGATATTTTGGAAAACTAATATACAGTTTGTTCGCACGAATATCTTGCTATGACAGAGACCTAATGAATCAAAAATTATTTAAGATTATTCAAGCCCTTAAAAAAATATTTTCTACATCTTTGGTTGAAAAAATCATTAGGTTGGGCTTGCTTTTGGTCATGGTTATAGTTGGTTTGACAGCATTAGCACCTGAGTGGTTAGAGTTGAAAGATGATAAAATTGCTCAACTTAAAGAATCTGTTTCTCAAGCTCAGTCAAACTCAAATTTTTCTCCGCCTTTAATTAACTTAAACTATGAACAACTGACGGTTAAAATTAACCAGTTTATTGGCTTGATAGATAAACCCGAGAATATAGGAGTTCCGGGTGCGATTTTACTTGTCTTTTTATGGTATTGTTACTTGATTATAATGTATGCAGGATTTATTTTAGTCTGGCTTGTAATCTATTGGGGTATGAGTTCCCTAATGAAAAAACATATTTTAATTAATCACATTTCACAAAACTCCCCTAAGTTATTTGTATTGTTTAGGATTGTATTCTCTTTATTATTGACTGTTTTATTCTGGAGCATTTTGAATTTGTTATAAAAAAACCGCCTTTAAAGCGGTTTTTTTAGATTTTCATCAGTTTTAAAAGCCTAATCGGCATCTAAGCCTGTCATGCCCATGATGTTATATCCTGCATCGACATAAGTAATTTCACCAGTAATACCTTTTGCCCAATCAGAACACATGAAGGTCGCCGCATTAGCAACATCTTCTTGTGAGACGGTTGTGCGAAGAGGTGATTTTTCAGCAACATGGTCGAGCATTTTCTTAAAGTTTCCAATACCAGATGCCGCTAAAGTTTTGATTGGTCCAGCTGATATGCCATTAACACGGGTACCTTCTGCCCCTAAAGAATAAGCCATGTATCGAACATTGGCTTCTAATGCGGCTTTAGCTACACCCATAACATTATAATTACTCATGGCTTTAACTGCACCAAGATAACTTAATGTGAGCATTGAGCCATTACGTCCTTTCATCATAGAACGTCCTGCTTTGGCAAGTGCTGCAAAGGAATAGGAACTAATATCCATGGCAATATGATAACCTTCACGCGTTAAATTTTGCAAATAATCGCCTTGCAATAACTCGCGTGGAGCAAAACCCACAGAGTGAACAATGATGTCTACTCCATCCCAATGTTTTCCCAATTCAGTAAAGACATTTTGAATTTCTTCATCACTGGCAACATCGCACGGTAACATAATGCTCGAGCCTGTAATGGCTGCAATTTTTTCTACGCGTTTGAGTAGTTTTTCGTTTTGATAAGTGTAAGCAATTTCTGCGCCTTCACGGTGAAAGGCTTCAGCAATTGACCATGCAATTGAACGGTTGCTGGCAACGCCAACAATTAAGGCTTTTTTGCCTGATAGTAAACCCATAGTTGTCCCCTAATAAGTTCGGATTATTAAAGAGTGTAATAATACGTTAGTTGCGAATGAATTTCATTAAAAAAATCTTTGTAATGAAATATTAATCTGCATTGTTAACATTTGACATTATCCACTTTCTGTTTTCATCACCATAAACCATAAAATAAGGGTTTAATAGGTCTTCTTTGGTGTTATACATTAATGTTTGGTTGTCTAAAGTGACCACTCGACCGCCTGCTTGTTCAACAATGCATTGAGCGGCTGCCGTATCCCACTCACTGGTTAATCCAAGTCTTGGATACAAATCGGCTTTGCCTTCAGCCACTAAGCAAAACTTTAGTGAACTTCCCATCGAGACTAATTCATGATTCCCTAGTTTTTTTAAATAATCAATCACATCTTGTGACATGTGCGAGCGAGAACCCACGATAATTGGTTTTTTCCGAGCTGGTTTTTGTGTGTGAATTTGAGTTCTTTTTTCTTTATCTTTTTTAAAAGCACCATACCCTTTAACGGCACTGTAGGTTATGTCTTGGACGGGAACATAAACAACCGAAAGTATAGAGTGACCCTTTTCAATTAAAGCAATATTGACGGTAAATTCACCATTGCGCTTGATAAACTCCTTGGTACCATCCAAGGGGTCGACCAACCAATATTTGCTCCATTTTTTACGAATGGAATACGGAATGTCTGCCGATTCTTCGGATAAAATAGGCATATCTGGTGTGATTTTCTGTAACGCCGACACAATGATGTTGTGAGCGGCAAGATCGGCTTTGGTTAGTGGAGAGTTATCCGATTTAATTTCGACACCAAAATCAGTTGATTGGTAAATTTCTAAAATTGCATGCCCCGCCTCTATCGCAGTTTGCTCAATTTTTGCTAATAAATCAATCACTTCAATAATGCCAATGCTTGTTCGTAAGAAGCAATGTTTCCTGCCAATACAGATGAAGTTTCTAGGTCAATGTCTTTGCCTGAGATATCCGTCATCATGCCACCGGCTTCTTTGACGATAACGCTTAAGGCTGCAATATCTAAAATATTTAAGTCAGACTCAATGACAAGTTCTAATTTGCCAGCCGCTAATAAATGATAGTGATAAAAATCACCATAACCACGTGTTTTATGGCAAAGGCTCATGACTTGACGTAATTTTTCCCAGTTTTCAGCTGATTGTGCAAAAGATTTTAAATTCCCAGTTGAATAACAGCTTTCTTCGGGTTTAATAAATTCACTGATTTGTATGGCTTTACCATCAATAAAAGCCCCTAAACCTTTGGCAGCCCAAGCGGTTTCATTAAAAAGTGGAGCATGTGAAACACCAACGATAATTTCACCGTTGTGCATTAATGCAATTTGAGTGGAGAAAAATCCATATTCGCGCACAAAGCTTTTGGTGCCATCAATTGGGTCTACCAACCACATGAATTCAGAATCTGTATTGGATTTACCTGTTTCTTCACCATAAAAGCCAAAATCAGGAAATTGTGCAGCCAAAACTTGCTTGATGACTTGTTCGCACTCAATATCAGCTTGAGTAACGGGAGTTAAATCTTCTTTTATCGTTGTGGCAGGTGAGCATTTGTAATAACGTTTTATTATTTGTTCTGCTGATTTTGCTGCGCGTTTGGCTGTTGTAATACAGCTTGTTAAAAAGGCTTGGTTTATTTCTCTAGTCATTCGTTGTTCTGCCATAAATGTCTTCAAATCTTTCGATATCGTCTTCACCAAAATAATCTCCGCATTGGACTTCAATTAAGGCAATGTCTTTATCTGTTGGATTCTCTAAACGGTGTAAAGTGTCTTTGGGGATGTAGGTGGATTGGTTGTTTTTTAAAATAAATTCATCATCGCCAACACGTACTTTTGCCTCGCCATTGACCATCGTCCAATGTTCTGAGCGTCTTTGGTGTTTTTGCAGTGATAAAACTTGTCCTGGTTTAACTGTTAAACGTTTGACCTTGCAGTCAGGTTCGTCTTCTAAAATAGTATAATTTCCCCAAGGACGGTGAACAGTTTGGTGGTAAATAGCGGCATCATGGTTGTTTGATTTTAAAAACTGCACCACATCTTTTACCCCTTGAGAACGGTCTTTGTGTGCCACAAGAACAGCATCTTTTGTATCCACTATCATCAGATTATCAACACCAACAGCGGCAACGATTCGATCACCACTGCGGATATAACAATCATTGGATTCGATGGCAATGGCTTTGCCTTCAATTCTGTTACCGTACTCATCAGGTTCTGCCAATCCAGCCATAGAATTCCATGAGCCAATATCATTCCAATCAAATTTTGAGTCCACCACAGCGCGTTTTTTCGCGTGTTCCATAACAGCATAATCTATGGAAATATCAGGCATGGCAGCAAAACTATTCGTATCAAACTCTATGGCTGATTGTTGGATGTTTTTTGTTGCAAAACATTCTTGAGCAGCACTTAAGACATCAGGCGAGGTCGTTTGCATTTCATCAAGTAAAGTTTTGGCACTTAAGGCAAACATGCCTGAGTTCCAAGTGTAATTTCCTGAAGCGACATAATCTTTTGCCGTTTGCAGGTCGGGTTTTTCCTTAAACTCATCAATAAGTGCGGCATCATATCCTTCAATGCGTTGACCAGCTTTGATGTAACCGTAACCTGTTTCTGGTGAGGTTGGGTGAATGCCGAAGGTAGCAATAAATCCTTGTTCGGCAAGTTTTGCCCCTTCTTGTACGGCTTTTTTGAAAGCTTGTTTGTCTTTAATCAAGTGGTCTGATGGCATAACAAGCATAACCGCACCTTCGCCAAAACGTTGTTTTACCTCAAGTGCAGCCAAGGCAATGGCTGGAGCGGTATTTCTTCCCATTGGTTCAAGCATAAAAATTTGTTTGTGCATTTCACTCATTGCCACTTTGCTGTACATATCGCGGCAGATAAAATAATAATCACGCGATGTCACTGTCATAACAGTGCCATCATCTGAGACATCTAAGGCTCGTTCAAAGGTGAGTTCGGCTAATGTGCTACCATTGGCGAGTTTCATAAAAGGTTTTGGGTAAGCTCTACGTGAAACAGGCCACAAGCGCGTGCCTGCTCCTCCAGATAAAATGACTGGAATTAATTTCAATTTAATCTCCTAAGGTTTTGCATGCAAAGTTGTAAAGAAGTTTGCCAATTTGGCATTTTGATGCCAAGTGTTTGCTTGAGTTTTGAACAATCTAACACCGAATAACTTGGGCGTTTTGCCCGTGTTGGGTATTTATCCGTGGTAATGCCATGAACCATGGGCTTGTTGTCAATAAGCGACATGTGATCGGCATTTGAAAATATCTTTCGAGCAAAATTACACCACGTTGTTTTGCCAGAAGAGGTCAGGTGATAAAGACCGTCTTGCGGGTTTTTCATGGCTAATGCGGTGGCTAGTGCAATCGAACTGGCAGAAGTTGGGCTGCCGTATTGATCGTCAACAACATTAAGTTCTTGGTGTTCTTTGGCTAAATTGAGCATGGTTTTAAGAAAGTTTTTGCCACGATAAGAATAAACCCAAGCGGTTCTAAAAATCATGTGTTGGCAACCAGAATCTAAAACAGCCAACTCACCTAAAAGCTTGGTATTGGCGTAAATGCCCAGAGGATCACATTCGTCTTCTTCAATCCAAGGACTTTCTTTTTTTCCCGAAAAAACATAATCGGTTGAATAATGCACCAATAACCCATCATTAATAACAGAATATTTGGCAAAAATGGCAGGTGCATCGGCATTAATGCGTTGTGCTAGGCTGTGGTTGACTTCTGCGTCATCTACAGCGGTATAAGCCGCGGCATTAACGATTACATCTGGATTTATGGCATTGAGTTTCTTTTCAATGTCACTCGAATCGGCAATATTTAATGCCAGTGTCGGCATGCCACCCACTTCATAACCTTTGCTGGTGGTGGGAATGACTTCTCCGATAAATTGCAGCGTACGCCACAACTCATAACCCACTTGTCCGCTTGCACCTGTTAATAAAATCTTCATGGCATAAATACAGGTAGTTTTTTACTTGGAATGTCGCTTAGTCTTAGTGCATTTGCATCTTTTGCAGATAAAGAAGGGCGGCTAATTGGCCACTCAATGCCGATGCTTGCATCATTCCAAATCAAGGAGGTTTCATCTTTTGGTGAATAAAGGTTGGTGCACATATAAGAAAATATAGCCGTTTCGGATAAAACACAAAAACCATGGGCAAAACCTTCGGGAATATAAAATTGCTTGTGGTTATCGCCTGTTAATATTTCACCATGCCACTGTCCAAAAGTAGGGGAACCTTGGCGAATATCAACCGCAACATCAAAGACTTCACCTGTTAATATCTGCACCAGTTTTCCTTGTGGATTTGGGTTTTGAAAATGCAAACCCCGCAAAACCCCTTTGGCAGATTTAGAAAGGTTGGATTGAACAAAAGTAACATCAAGTCCAGCTTCTTTGTAGCGTTGTTGGTTCCATGTTTCCATAAAAAAACCGCGTTCATCACCAAAAACTTTAGGCTCAAACACCATAGCTCCAGAGAGTTTTGTTTGGGTTACTTTCATGAATTTTCTTCAACCAAACTTAACAAATATTGACCATAACCATTTTTACTGATGGGTTGGGCTAAGCGAGTGACATCATCAGCTGTTATCCAATTGGCTTTAAATGCAATCTCTTCTGGACAAGCAATTTTAATGCCCTGACGTTTTTCAATAGTGGCAATAAAATTACTGGCATCGGTCAATGAATCATGCGTGCCCGTATCCAGCCAAGCATAACCACGACCCATTAGTTCCACCATTAATTCATCTTGTTGCAGATAGACTTTGTTCAAATCCGTGATTTCAAGTTCACCACGAGGAGAGGGTTTGAGGTTTTTGGCAATATCACAGGCTTGGTTGTCGTAAAAATACAGCCCAGTAACGGCATAACTTGAGCGTGGCTTTTTAGGTTTTTCTTCTAAATCTATGACTTTTCCTGACTCATCAAATTCTGCCACACCATAACGTTCAGGATCAGTGACTCGATAGCCAAAGACGGTTGCGCCAGTTGTTCGAACATCGGCTTTGTTTAATAAATTAACCATACCCGAACCGTGGTAAATATTGTCACCTAGGATTAAGCACGAAGGGTGATTGTCTACAAATTTTTCACCGATTAAATAAGCTTGAGCCAAACCACCAGGGTCAGGTTGGGCTGCATAGGTGATATTGATGCCCCATTGCGAGCCATCACCAAGCAACTTTTGAAACAAGGCTTGTTCATGCGGTGTATTAATGATTAAAATGTCACGAATCCCCGCCAGCATGAGTGTTGTTAGCGGATAATAAATCATCGGCTTGTCGTAAATCGGTAATAATTGCTTACTGATGGAATGCGTTAATGGGTACAAACGCGTGCCAGAACCACCAGCTAAAATAATGCCTTTTCTTTTCATTGTACTTTCTCTTGACCTAATCGTTGACCTGCATAAGAACCATCTAAAACCCGATCGCTCCATTTTTTGTTATCCAAGTACCATTCTACCGTTTTACGAATGCCACTTGCAAACGATTCCGAGGGAGTCCACCCCAATTGATTCTGTAATTTGGAAGAATCAATGGCATAACGTTGGTCATGTCCAGGTCTATCGGTGACATAAGTGACTAAATCCCGTCGGCATTTGCCTGCAACAGGACGTAATTCATCCAAAATATCACACAAAGCATGCACCACTTGGATGTTTTGTTTTTCTTCATTGCCACCGACATTATAAACTTCACCAACTTTTCCTTTAAGAATGACCGTTTCAATGGCGCTGCAATGGTCTTGGACATAAAGCCAGTCGCGAATATTTTTACCATCACCATAAACGGGTAAGGGTTCAAAATTTAAAGCCTTGGTAATAATTAATGGAATAAGCTTTTCAGGAAACTGAAAAGGACCGTAATTATTGGAACAATTTGTGGTTAAAACAGGCAGACCATAAGTGTGGTAATAAGCCCGCACCAAATGATCTGATGAAGCTTTTGAGGCAGAATAGGGCGAATTAGGTGAATAGGCCGTAGTTTCGGTAAATAAGCCAGTCTCACCAAGTGAGCCATAGACCTCATCAGTGGAAACATGCAAAAACCTAAAGTTGTCTTTTTTGTCATCGACTAAAGTTTGGTAATAATTCAAAGCCTGTTTGAGTAAGTTAAATGTTCCCACAATATTGGTGGTAATAAAATCATCAGGCGCATCAATTGAGCGATCAACATGACTCTCAGCGGCAAAATTAACAATAACATCGGGTTGGTACTTTTTTATAATCTCAGCAACCAAGTCATTATCGCCAATATCGCCTTGAACAAAAGTATAATTTTCATTGCCATCAAGCTGTGCAAGGGTGTCAAGATTTCCCGCATAGGTTAACTTGTCTAAGTTGATGATTTTGCGTTTTTTATCAAGCACTTGCTGCAAAATAAAATTTCCACCGATAAAGCCAGCACCACCTGTAACTAACCACGTTTGAGTCATTGAAATACCAAAAATTTAAAAGGGTCGTGATTATATCATAAAACAGGTTCATATTTAGCCCGCATATTTCATAGGAATGCAGAATTTTAGAACACAACAGTGAGTCAGTTTGTTCTAAGAGCTGTACCCCATTATTAAGACAGGTGCTTAGTAGAATCTTCATTTCATTTAAGCAGCCAATTTTTGACTGAATTCATCATACATCACATTTGGTGTTGTACCCAA
>CAMZLQ010000186.1 GCA_947311585.1 uncultured Alcanivoracaceae bacterium
AACTGAGCACACGTCAATGTAATTGTGCTGGTATAAAAACCATTCACCGTTGCGGTTTTTACGTGATTTTATAATGGCTTTAAAACTTGCTGAGTTGGTTTTCATGGTTTGTAATGCCATGCGGTCTTCGGGCTTTAAATCACTGGCAACTTTGATGTGGATGATTTTGTTTTTGCCTTTCATATCAACCGCACCCTTAAGATTTGAGCTGCGTTGCAAGTGTTGAATGTGCTCCATGCCTGTGATGACACGCCCAAAGACGGTGGTATTTTTATCCAAGTAACGTTGTGCCGAACCAATGACAATATACAATTCCGTACCACCACTATTTGCAGGATTACCACGCCCCATTGCCATTGTGCCATAACAGTGCGTCATCCAGTATTCGCCCTTTTGTTTATCATAAGCTGCGGCAAAGCCATCAACAAAACCCGTTTGTGGAGCATAGCCATCAATTAAGCCGATGGCGGTAAAATCCAACGGTTTGTTGGGTTTAACGGTGAACTCGGCATCAATGGTGAGTTTGCCATTTTTAGGTTTGGCTATTTTTTCAGGCTCGGCAGGTCCGCCTTGCGCCACAAAGCCATCAACGACTCGGTAAAAACTGGTGTTATCAAATACGCCTTCGCGCACCAGCTTTTTGGTGTTGTTCACATGATTTGGTGCAAATTGCGGTGCTAATTCGACCACTACAACACCTGTTTCTAAAGTGATGTATAAAGTTTGTTCGGGGTTTAAATCACGCCAAGCAGAATCGGGTGAGTTGTCGATGATTTCATAGGGAGATTTTGCTTGAACCGATAAAACAACCAAACTTAATATAATAATTAATTTATTCATTTTTGTTTTCCTTGCAGTAATGCTAACATTTTTTCTTGTAGTTTTTGTAAACCTTTAGCAGGACGAATCATGACTTTAAATTCGGTGACTTGTGATTTATCATTACAAGTAATAATATCCACACCATTAATAATAACCCCATCAATTTCCGCTTCAAACTCAAGTGCGGCATAGTTGCCTTGCAAAATTTCTTTTTTATAATGAAAACCACTTCCATCAAAAACATGCATGGCAGCAGATAAATACATTTTCGTCAATGCTTTGCCTTTTTGCGGAGTGTGTAAAACAGGTGAATGAAAGACCGCGTCATCCGCCAGTAATAAATTCAATAATTCGGGTTGATTTTTTTCTATCAGCGTGTGCCAGTGTTTGACGGTTTGTTGTATTTTCATAAATGACCTCTTTTTTATTGAGTTTAACAGGGATTCGGGTATTAGTCTTTATTTTGCCCTAAATCCGACTGTTCTGAAATGCTTTTGGGCAGCTCTTTTTTCACTTTTATACCAAGTGCCTTGAGTTGTTGGGCTTGGTTGATTAAGTTGCCCTTGCCCTGAGAGAGCTTATTTATGGCATCGTGGTAGGTTGATTGGGTTGTATCGAGTTGTTTGCCCAGTTTTTCTATGTCTTCGACAAAACCCCTGAATTTGTCGTACAGCACACTGGCTCTTTTGGAAATTTCTTGCGCATTTTGGCTTTGTTTTTCGTATCGCCACAGGTTTTCAATGGTTTTCAATGTGGCAAGCATGGTAGTGGGAGTCACCAAGATTATTTTTTCGTCAAATGCCATTGATAGCAATTGTTCGTCATGTGAGTATGCCGCGATAAATGCCGCCTCTATGGGAATAAACAACAAAACAAAATCCAATGATTGGACGCCCTTTAATGAGGAATAATCCTTTTCACTCAATGTTTTTATGTGGTTTTTTATCGCTGTAATATGGGCTTGTAGGGCTAATTTTTCTTGTTCTTTTGATGTCGCTTTGCAATAAGATTGATAGGCGTTTAAGGAAACTTTTGAGTCAATAACGATGTCTTTATCGTGGGGCAAATGCACAATAACATCGGGTTTTAATAAATTATTGTCACTGTTTCTATAACCGAGTTGTGTTTCGTATTCGTGTCCTTTTCTTAACCCCGATTGCTCCAATACTCGCTCCAGTATCATTTCTCCCCAAGCGCCTTGTGTTTTTTTATCGCCAGTTAATGCCTTAGTTAAATTGATGGCTTCTTGGTTGAGCCTGAGGTTTAATTCTTTGAGTTGCTGCACTTCACTCAACAGTGATGCACGCTGTTTGCCTTCGTCATGGTAAATACTATCCACTTTGGTTCTAAATTCTCTTAATTGTTGAGAAAATGGATTAAGCAAGGTATCTAGCTTTTGTTTATTTTGCTGTGAAAACTTTTTATCTTTTGCTTCAAATATCTCATTGGCAAGGTTTTTAAATTGGTTGGCTAGCGCTTCTTTGTTGCTCATAAGCAAATCAATTTTTTCCTCGCCATTAAGTTGTTGTTGTTCAGCAACAGCTAAATCTATGGTGAGTTTTTTATTGGTGTTTTGTAATTGCTCAACAAATTGCTCGAGTTTTTTGTTGTTTTGGTGAGACTTAAGAAATAACTCTTTGAGTTTTTCAAGTTTTTGTTGGGATAGTTTTAATTGCGTACTGAGCTGGTTTTGTTGGTTTTCAATAATCAGTTTTGTCTTTGAACGATTCAAAAGCCAATAAAATAAGAATCCAACAACTAAAGTGACTGCATAGCTAATTAATTGTAACGGTGTAATATTTATCATAGACAAAGATTATACCCAAAAAAAAGGCAAACATCTGTTTGCCTCTTAAGGAAATGTAAATTATTATCTTCGACCTCTTAACTCAGACCGTGCCGATGAACTACGACTTGATGATCTCGATGAACTTCTTGAGCTACTTGAAGAACGCGATGAACTTGAAGATCGAGAACTGTCCGATGAACTGGACGAAGAGCGACGAGAAGGAGCAGGACGTGAAGTCGGTCTTGGAGTACTTACAGCGTTAGGCTGGTTATTGTTTTGTCTTGTGCCTTGATACGGGCGTGAATAATTGTTGGCTCTTTGGTTCTGATTTGGATTATAACTTGGACGAACCACTGGACGGTTATTGCTATGTGCCCTGCCTGTATCATAAGCATTAACTTGTGAACGAGCGCGCGAGGAGCGATTTGTTCTGTTGTAACTTTGTGTTGCAGGCTGTCGGTTATTATAGGTACTGCCTTGTCTTCTCTCACGAGTATTTGGTGTCATTGACGCAGCAGAACCTTTAGAATGACTCACAGGTCTTCTGCTATTGATACCTGATGAAATAATGCCATTATTCCTATTTCTTTCGCGATTATTTATGCGATTTTCGATTTCAGAATGCGAACTATCGTAACGAGTTGTGCGATTTCTATTATTTGTTCTATTTCTTTGTGTACTGGTTTGAGTTCTTCCATTGCTAAATGGTGTGTTTGTTGCGGGTTGTCGATTACTCGAATAACCACTGCTTGTACGTCCTCTTGGGTTTGCTTGTGAACGCCCACGGGCAGTGCCTTGATTTGTTCCATTACTAAAGGGCGTATTTGTTGTGGGCTGTCTGCGACTTGAATAACCACTGGTGGTACGTCCTCTTGGATTGGAGCGATAATTGCGATTGATATTTCGGTTTGCATTGTACCTTTGATTATAGTAACTATTATTATAACCGCTATTACTGTGTGCATAACCTCGAGTGCTTCGATTGCGTGCGGCTAAGCGAGCCACCTCACTGCGTGCTGTGATGTGCCGATTAGTTTGGTAGTTGTTCCAATACCTATCCCAGTAACTGGTGTAGTAAGGGTTGTAGTAGTAATTGTTATAATTGTTATAATAGTTGTAATGAGTGCCCCAACCCCAAGAATTACCAAAAGATAAACTCAAACCATAGTTCCAGCCATTGTTGTAATTGCCGTATCCATAACTTCCATAACCCCAAGGCGAATAACTGCCCCAATAACTTGTTGGGTAATAGCTGTAATAGTTGTAAAAACCAACCCGTGGATAACGGTAAGGAGAATAATAAACATTACTGTAATTTACTCCCCAACGATCTGGGTAATAATTGTTGGCATAATAATCATTATCTTCATAATAATAATCGTTGTCATAATAGCCATCATCATAGGCGTAATAATCGTCTTCGTAATAGACATCATCGTAACCGTAATTTGAAGTGGTTGCACAAGCTTGTAAAAATAAGACTGCAACTGCAATTAATAATAATTTTTTCATCACGTTCTCCCAAGGGAATTCTAACTGTGCAATAGTGTACCCCAAAAAGCATGAATAATACCTGAATATAAAGTTTACTTTGCAAAACTCAGGCTTTTGACTTAGATTACTTCTTTTTGGTTTCAACACTGATTATGCAAACTCAACAAAATTGGAAAATAGGTCTGGCTTTATCCTTATTGGTCGTGGCTTTTTGGTCGACACTTCCAGTTGCACTAAAGATTAGTCTAAGTGTTGTTGATGCATGGACTTTAACCTGGTTTCGGTTTTGTACAGCCACTATTTTCACCTTTGCTATTATTTTTTCTACGGGTTCATGGCGTGGTTTTTTACGCCTTAAATCTAAAGATTGGCTGTGGTTAATTTTGGCAGGTTTGATGTTGATTGGCAACTACGTGGGTTATTTATTGGGACTCGAAAAAACAACACCAGGTAACGCCCAAGTTTTAATCCAACTCGCCCCCTTTTTGATGATTGTTGGTGGTGTGTATTTTTTCAAAGAGACTTTTTACTTAAAACAAAAAATTGGTGCATTGTTGTTGGTTGTCGGTTTGGGCTTGTTCTTTAAAGATCAATTGGATAGCGTCTCAATTGTGGAATACAAAACAGGTGTTGCTCTAATGGTTTTTGCTGCCATTACCTGGGCAATTTATGCACTCATTCAAAAGAAATTACAGGCTGTGTTATCTTCTCAAGCCATATTATCCGTGATTTACTTTTTGGCAAGTTTATTGCTTTTGCCATTTTCTTCGCCCGACCATTTAACTGGACTGAATCAGCAACAATGGATTGCGGTGGCTTATGCCTGTTTTAATACCGTTGGTGCCTATGGTGCTTTTTCATTAGCCTTAACGTATTGGCAAGCTTCGCGTGTGGGGATGGTTATTGCTATTGTGCCCGTTTTTTCTTTGCTCTTTATTAATTTGATGGCAGGTATGTTTCCTGATTTGGTTTCTTTTGAACACATTAGCTCAATTGGATTTGTTGGTGTTGTTTTAATAGTTGGGGGTTCCATGTTTGCCAGTATTGGTAAGAAATAACCTTTAAATTTCAAGAGTTTATAAGTTTTCAATAAGGACTTGTGCTCTAATTGTGATTTTTATAGCGGACTTTGGGCTTTGGGTACTGGAAATCCCCTATCGCGCATTAAGGCATCAATTTTGGCATCACGTCCTCGAAATAATCGAAAAGCTTTTGCAGGGTCAATTGAATTACGTGGTGCAAACAAGTACTTGACTAATTTATTAGCCAACTTTTCGTCATAAAAGCCACCAGGGGCTTCGGCAAAAGCTTCGGCTGCATCAGCAGTGAGCACATCTGCCCATAAATAACCATAATAAGCAGTGGCATAACCTTCACCAGAAAAAACATGCCCAAATTGGGGTGTGCGGTGCCGCATTGGCAACTCTTTGGGCATGTGTAATTTTGCTAAGGTTTCGCATTCAAACTTATCAGGATCAAGATTGCTTGGGTCGGCTAAGTGCAGTTCCATATCCATTAAGGCTGAGGCTAAATATTCGGTTGTGGCAAAACCTTGATTAAAAGTTGTGGCTTTTTTAATTTTTGCCACCAACTCTTTTGGAATGGACTTTCCTGTTTGGTAATGTTTAAGAAAGCGATTAATGACGTCGTCGGTCGCTAACCAACGCTCCAATAATTGCGATTGAAACTCGGTATAATCCCGCACACCACTGTTTAAAGTTGGGTATCGCACATTTGCGGATAAAAAGTGCAGAGCATGACCAAATTCATGGAAAAATGTTTCCGCATCATCCCAAGAAATTAAGGTTTTATCTCCAGCAGCTGGTTTGACATAGTTGGCATTATTGGTTGCTAAAACGGTTTTTTCGCCTTCAAATGTGGTGTAAGAACGAAAAGTGTTTGCCCACGCACCCGAGCGTTTGCCTGTGCGCGCATAGGGATCAAGATACCATAAGCCAATGAGTTTATCGGTAGTTTTATCCGTGACTTTCCAGACCTTGACATCGGCATGATATACGCTAACCTCTCCTTTAGGAAGTGGGGTGAATTTAAAATTAAACAATCGTCCTGCCACATAATGCAAGGCTTGGGTCAAGTTGCCTAATTCTAAGTATTGTTTGACTTCATTTGAGTCTAAATCGTATTTGTCTTTACGCACTTTTTCGGCATAATAGCGGTAATCCCATGGCTTGATGGTAATATTGTCTTTATTGGCAATGACTTGCATATCGGCAACTTCTTCATCAACACGAGCAATGGCAGCTGGCCAAACAGCTTTGAGTAATCCTAGCGCATTTTCAGGCTTTTTTGCCATGCGGTTTTGTAAACGCCACTGTGCGTAGTTATCAAAACCAAGCAAGTTAACCTTGGCTTTGCGCAATTGTAAAATTTTAGTGATGTTGGCATTATTATCAAATTCATCGCCATTATCGCCACGTGAATAATAGTTTTCCCATACTTTTTTTCGCAGTTCTCTTTCATCTGAATAGGTCAAAAATGGGTCCATGGAAGAACGCGTATTAACCACGGCATACATGCCAGGCTTGCCACGAGATTCTGCTGCCGCCGCGGCTGATTTCACATAAGATTCAGGCAGTCCTGAGAGTTGGTTTTTATTAAAGAAAGTGACGTAGCTTTCTTCATCATGCAAGATGTTATTGGCAAATTTATTATACAGCCCCGAAAGTTCTTTATTAACTGCTGCGTATTTTTGTTTGTCGGCTTTATTTAAATCCGCACCATTCATGGCAAACCCTTCATAAACCAATTGCACGACACGTTGTTGGTCTGCTTCTAAAGGTTTTTTCAAGCTGTTATCATAAACCGTTTTAATCCGTTTAAATAATTTTTCGTTTTGCTGAATTTTAGAAGACATATCTGAAAACTTAGGCGTTAATTTGGCTTGAATTTTTCTAAATTCTGGCGACGACAAACTGCCACTCCATAAACCATAAAAAACAAAACCACGATCCAATAATTTACCCGATTTTTCCAGAGCAACAATAGTGTTTTCAAAAGTAGCTGGTTCGGTAGTGTTGGCAATGGCATCAATTTCAGCCAGTTTCTGCTTCATCGCAAAGTCAAAAGCCGACTCAACATCCGCGATATTCATCTTATCAAAGGCAGGAGTGCCTCCATAAGGTCCAGTCCATTGCATCAATAATGGGTTGGTTTTGGCGAGGTCAGTTTGAATCATGGTTTTTTTAGTGTCTACTTTGGAGCATGAGGTAATAACAAAAGTACTTAAAGCAAGAATAACGGCGGATGTCTTCACAAGGTTTTCCAGTAATTATAAAATTAGCTCAGATTTTAGTTATTTTGAAAGTTAATAACAGTCCCAAAAGTCATGTTTTGTAGTAGTTACCATTCATTGTGGCTTTGACCTGTTATCGTGAAGAGTTAATAATTTCATGTGGCTTTTGTTTTAAGCTATTTGCAACTATAATCTCGCCATGTTAGAAAAACTGCTCAAAAATTTGCCAAATTCTGTGTTACGTAAGGACTATTTTCGTTTGCGGCAACAGTTGTTCTTGGCCAAAAGATACCCTGAGAAACTGGAAAAAACTTTGGCTAAGGTCGATTCGGCTTCGCGGCATTTTCTCAATCGACTAAAAACAAAGCCAGCAGTAAAATTGGCCGAAGGTTTGCCTGTTTCGGCTCGGGTGGATGAAATTGTCAAAACCATTAAAGCAAACCAAATTGTGGTGGTGGCTGGTGAAACGGGTTCGGGCAAAACCACGCAACTGCCGAAAATGTGTTTATTGACAGGACTTGGTGAAAAAGGCTTGATTGCCTGTACTCAACCTCGCAGAATTGCCGCTCGGTCGATGGCAGAGCGGGTTAGTGAAGAACTCAATACCGAGCTTGGTCAACAAGTGGGTTATCAGGTTAGGTTTGATGACAAATATTCAGCCGATGGTTGGATTAAGTTTATGACCGATGGCATTTTGTTGGCGGAAACGCAAAACGATAAATTCCTCAATAATTACGATTGCATTATCATTGATGAAGCGCATGAACGCAGTTTGAATATTGATTTTTTATTGGGTTATCTAAAACAACTATGCAAACGGCGTAAGGATTTAAAAGTAATTATCACCTCAGCGACAATTGATACAGCTAAATTTTCTAAACATTTTGATGAGGCACCGATTATTAATGTAGAGGGACGCAGTTATCCGGTTGAAGTGGAATACCGTCCATTGGATGAAGACAATGATGATTTAAACTTGGGTATTTATTCGGCAGTGACAGAAATTTATGCCAATAGCCATGAAGGCGATATTTTGGTATTTTTATCGGGCGAAAAAGAAATTTTGGAAGCACAAGATTATTTAACTAGAAAACATATCCGTTCAACTGAAATTTTACCGCTTTATGCACGATTAACTGCCGCTCAACAAATGCGGGTGTTTCATCCAGGTTCACAGCGACGTATTATTTTAACCACCAATGTGGCTGAAACCTCGCTTACAGTTCCTCGGATTCATTATGTCATTGATTCAGGGCTAGCTCGGGTCAGTCGTTATTCGGCTCGTTCTAAAATACAAGGTTTGTTGGTTGAAGCCATTTCGCAAGCGGCCGCCAATCAACGCAAAGGCCGTTGTGGGCGAATTGCTGATGGGGTTTGTTATCGTTTGTATGCAGAGGATGATTTTAACCAAAGAGATGAACACACCGACCCTGAAATTTTACGCACTTCTTTGGCTTCGGTCATATTGCGGGCAAGTGCTTTGGGCTTTGGAAGCATTGACGAATTTCCGTTTGTCGATCCGCCCAATGATTCGATGATTGCTGATGGTTATCAGTTGTTAACCGAACTTCATGCTATTGATAACAACAAAAAACTCACTCATTCAGGACGTAAATTGTATCAATTGCCAATTGATGTGCAACTTGGGCAAATATTAATCAAGGCAGAATATTTGGGCTGTGTGTCTGAATGTTTGATTATTGTTGCGGCATTAACCATTCAAGATGTGCGGGAGCGACCATTAGAGCATGCAGGTGCTGCCGATGCTGCTCACAAAAAATACCAAGATAATCGTTCGGATTTTTTGGCATTTATTAATTTGTGGAAGGATATAAACAAACAGAAAAAAGCACAAAACAATTCACAATTTCGCAAATGGTGTCGGCAAAACTTTATCTCACATCGCCGATATTTTGAATGGCGTGATATTTATGGACAATTAAAAAATATACTGCGTGAACAAAAAATTAAATTAAATACCAAACCAGCCGACTATGTTGCCATACATCAGGCGATTTTGTCGGGCTTTATTTCGCATGTCGGCTATAAAAAAGAAAGCGGTGATGCCGGTGGATATTCGGGTGCGCGTAATCGTAGTTTTTATGTCTTTCCAGGTTCTGCTCAGTTCAACCAAAAACACAGCTGGATAATGGCAGCCAGTATCGTGCAAACCACCAAAGTATATGCCAGAACGGTGGCAAAAATAGAACAAGAATGGATTGAAGATATTGGCAAGCACGTGATAAAAACCAGCTCGTTTGATCCGTATTGGTCTAAAAAACAAGGTTCGGTCATGGGTTATCAGCGACTCACTTTATTTGGCTTGCCTATAGTCATGAAAAGGGCTTTCCATTATGGTCCAACCGATGTTGAGACTTCGCACAAGTTATTTATTGAAGATGGACTGGTGCAGCAACAATTACGCACAAGGTTGCCGTTTTATTCACACAATCAACGCCTAATTGCCGAAATTCAAGCCCAAGAAGACCGCCAACGAAAACAAGATATTTTAATTGAACCGTGGAGACTGGCAGAGCTTTATGCCAGTATTATCCCTGATCACATTTATAGCGAAAGATTATTAGCAAAATGGTTGCACAAGCAAGATAAAAAATGCTTGTTTTTCAGCCATGAGCAATTAACCAAATCAGGCAGTTCTAAGCCACAGGCAGAACTGTTTCCCAAGCAATTGGATATAAGGGGATTGAAACTGAATTTAAACTACAATTTTTCCCCTGGAGAACAGGACGATGGCATCACTGTCACGATTCCATTACAGTGGCTTAATTCGTTTACAGATGATGATTTTCAATGGTTAGTGCCAGGTTTAATTAAAGAAAAATTGGAATTAATGATAAGAGGATTGCCCAAACCCATTCGTCGCAACTTAGTTCCTGCCAGTGAATACGCACAAGCAATTGCAGATTCAATTGCAGTTAAAAACGGTGATTTCTTCAAGCAAATTATTGCCGAAGTCGCACGCATGAGCGGGGTAAAAACCACCGTTGAAATGTGGCAAGCCAAAGAATTGCCTACGCATTTAAAATTAATTTTTAAAGTCGTAGATAAAGACAATAACGTTCGTGAAATTTCACGTGATTTTAACGCCTTGCAGAAACAGTTCAGTAAACGAGCCAATAAATCTTTTCAGCAAACCGCATCGCAGACCCATCAAGTTAACAATGCCAAAGATTGGGTCTTTAAGACCATTCAAGCCGAAATTAAATTGGACAATGGTTTGATAGCCTATCCCGCAATTATCCAACAACAGGACAGTGTGGGTTTGCGACTATTTGAAACCAAACAACAAGCAGAGAGAAAACATTTACAGGGTTTAAAAACACTGGTGAAATTAAAAATCCCTGCCAAATACCGTTATTTACAAAAAAACCTGCAAACCAGCATCCAATCGCAATTCGCATGGAATCAGTTGGAAACAGAGCATTCGTTGGTTGAACACATCATCGATGCCATTTTACAAGACATTGTCGAACAAAACGCACCAATAATGACATTAAAATCCTTTGACAAATTGTGTTCAATCCTCGATAAAACGTGGTTAGCCAAATCCAACGAAATGTGTAAAGCGATTAATCCCATCATCGAAAACTGGTACGTCGTGTGGCAAGAAATCGAAGACAAAGCGGACAAGTTAACAGATGAAACCTACGATGACATGCAACACCAATTGGACTATTTGATTTATGCGGATTTCTTATACGAGGTAGAAATCGAACAAATAAAACACTACCCACGTTTTATAAAAGGTTTGGAAACTCGATTACAAGCAGCTCTTGAAAACCCCACAAAAGAAGCCGAAAAACTAAAGTTGCTACAAAAAGCCAGCCTGCCTTTTTATCAAGCCTGCGAACAAGCAGAAATTTACAGCAAAGAATTGCAACAATTTCACGTGTTACTGGAAGAATACCGAATATCCTTATTTGCCCAAAACTTAGGAACAAAACAAAAAGTATCAGAAATACGCATAGCAAAAGCATGGAAAAAAATTAACGGGTAAGTGAGATTTAAGCGTCAGATAAACCCAAATGGTAAGTGGGATTCATCCCACTCAAATCCAAACAAAGCCAAAAAGCATCAGCTAAAGCCAACAATCCAGAGAAACTCAACTGGTAAGTGGGATTTATCCCACTCAAAAGTCAACGATCCAAAAGAACCAACTATTCAGCGAAAATCATCCCACTCAAAAAAAATTACAAATTAAATGACCTTTAATTATAAAAACAACGTATTTATAAGTATTCCTGAATTAAAAGTGAATAAGGCATCGTAAATGAGAACCACTTCACAAATAAACACAAAATTCAGGTAAAAACTAAAGAATGATAGCTAACTGACTGAATAAATTAGAATTTTCCAGTAATTTTCTTGTAAATTAAACAGCCGTCGCCTATCATTCACAACGATAACGATTAAATAAGAGGAATTCAAATGAATAAAATAACAAAAATGGCACTAGCAGCCAGTTTATTAGTTGGTGGAATCGCATCAACACAAGCCTGTTCTTTAGGAGCCTGGGATGACAATGCAACCAGCACCTCTTTAGCAGGCGGTCCTGCTGAAGCGGGTGTATTAAATTTCGCACGCTACCAAGGTTTATGCGCAATGAAGACAGACGGTGCTTCTCCTGCCGTTAAAAACAACGGTGTTGGCGGAGCCACAAGTGGTCCTGCTGGCGAAGCAAGCATGATTGCACGTTTTTACTTTTTACCAGGTGCTGCAACAGGTGATATATTCACCACCTATTCTGATGATGCAGCAACAACAGCCGTTTACACCGTTTCCTATGATGGAACAAATGTAACCGTAACACCCGCGGGTGGTACTGCGGTAAATGTAGCTGTTGGTCCAACCAATTGGCATTCAGTTGAAGTTAAGTGGGCAAATAATGGCGGAGCTATTGATGTGTGGGTTGATACCGATGCAACAACAGCCGCAGCCGATGCCTCAACCACATCAGCAGCCACTGCAGACACAATTCAAGCAGGCATATTAGGCGGAACAGCAGGCATGATATTTGATGCATATGA
>CAMZLQ010000187.1 GCA_947311585.1 uncultured Alcanivoracaceae bacterium
CGGATTAATGGTTTGGCAGGCAAAACACGTTTTTACCAAGCCTCGACTTCGGAGTTGTTCGGTGAGGTGCAAGAAGTGCCTCAAACTGAAAAAACACCTTTTTATCCGCGTTCGCCTTATGGTGTGGCTAAATTGTATGCGCATTGGATTGTCATTAATTACCGCGAATCTTATGGTATGTATGCGTGCAGCGGTATTTTGTTTAACCATGAGAGTCCAAGACGTGGTGAGACTTTTGTGACCAGAAAAATTACCATCGAATTATCCCGTGTTTTATTGGGCGAACAAAATTGTTTGTATCTTGGTAATTTAGATGCGTTGCGTGATTGGGGTCATGCCCGTGATTACGTCATGATGCAGTGGATGATGTTGCAACAGGACAAGCCCGATGATTTTGTGATTGCTACGGGTCAACAATTTAGTGTTCGTGATTTTGTTAATGCCGCTGCTAAACATGTTGAAGTAACTTTAGCTTGGCATGGTACTGGAGAATCAGAATACGCCACCATTGAACAGATTGGCTCTGTTGCCATTGCGGCTAAGGTTGGCAATAAGGTGGTTGCTGTTTCGCCGGAATTTTATCGACCAGCAGAGGTGGAGTCGTTATTAGGCAACCCACAAAAAGCAAAAGATAAACTGGGTTGGACTCCTGCGACTTCTTTTGAGCAATTGGTCGCCGATATGATGGAAAATGATTTTAAGCGTTAAGTGAGTATGGTTGAGAATGCGTTAATTATTAGTCTACTGACTCCTTTGCTTATTATTGGCTTAAGGAGGTTGGCGCTGAAGTTTAATTTGGTCGATCAGCCCAATAAACGTAAAATTCACCAAAATCCAGTTCCTCTAGTCGGCGGTGTTGCTTTGGTTATTTCATCAGGAGTGGCTTTTTTATTACTTGGTGGTGTGAGTGAATTTGGCTTATACCTGTATCTGTCTGCTTGTGTGGTTGCTTGTGTTGGGTTTTTGGATGACTTGTTTGATTTGTCCGCTTTTATTCGTTTTGCGGTGCAAATTGCAGCCAGTTTGTTTATGGTCTTTATGACAAAAGTTCAATTGTTCTCTTTTGGTTATCTATTAATGCCTTCATGGCATATGAATTTAGGTCTATTGGCGATTCCTATTACTGTCTTTGGTGTCGTTGGAGTGATAAATGCCCTTAATATGTCCGATGGAATTGATGGTTTGGCTGCGATGACTTTTGTTTTGCCTGTCTTAATGCTTGCTTGGCTTGCTTATGGTTCTGGTTTGAGTGATTGGTTGTTTTTGCTGTTAATTGCGGTCGTCATTTTTGTGCTTTTTAATAAATCACATTCGTATAAATTATTTTTAGGCGACAATGGCAGTATGTTTTTGGGTTTCTTATTGGCGTGGTTGTTGGTGTATTTTAGTCAAGCTCCTGTTGAGATGATAAAACCCGTAACAGCATTGTACCTTGTGGCTTTGCCCATCTATGATACAATTTTTGTGATGGTGCGGCGTTATATCCGAGGCGTTTCGCCTTTTATGCCAGATAAAACACACTTGCATCATTTTTTTATGTCCAAAGGATTGTCGCAAAATAAGACGTTAGCATTGATTTTGTCTATGCATGCATTAATAATAATTTTTGCTGTTTTTATTATTAGTCAGTGGCAAGAATATATTCAGTTTTATCTTTTTGTATTGTTCTCGATTATTTATTACTTGGTCTTGAAAAAAGCATGGAGGAATGTAGCCCAGTCATGAGTTCACGTGCTTATCAACCCATAAAACAAAGAGTGTTTTTTGTATTGTTTTGTTTGCTCATTGTGGTCAATCCGTTTCCGTTAGGTTCTAATCGCATTTGGGCGTGGTCATTAGAAGCGACTTTTGCCACGCTTCTTTTTGTGTTTATGTTGCTTTGCTTGCAAGTTTTTCATTCGTGTTCTTTTAGTTGGAATCGGCTTAAAAACATGCGTTTGGAATTGAAGTTAATCGCTTTGTGGTTGTGTGTTATTGCGCTTTATTTGATTCCTTTGCCGCTGCCGCTTTTAAGGTTGATGACACCAAATGTAGCACAGGCTTATGCTGACCTTGGTTTGTCTTATGGCTACCTGTCTTTAGATGTTTATGCCAGTTATAAAATGTTATTGTTAAGTAGCTATTACGCCATTGTATTTATTCTTGGCATTGTTTTAATTAATTCACGAAAAAGGATTACCATTGTGTTATTTTTGATGCTGCTTTTGGGTGTTTTTGAAGCGGTTTATGGCATGTATCTCGTCTCTATTGGTCAAACAGGAACCTTGGTTCAAGTCACTTCTGTTTCAGTTTTTAATGCCTCAGGGACTTTTATTAATAAAAATCATTTGGTTGCTTATTTGTCATTGAGTTTTCTGTTGGGCTTGGGGCTGCGGTTTATTTTGTCGAGAAAATTGGTGAGGTATTCGGGGATTGGACTAAAAGAACGGTTTATTCGTTTTATTGGTCATCCCTTGCGTTTTTTAGATTTTGGGCTGTTTTTAATTGTACTGGGTATTTGGAGCACGCATTCCCGCGCAGGTTTGGCGTCTTTTTTATTGGCTTTAGTGTTTAATTATTCCTTGTGGTTGTTTTCAATGAAAAACAAGAGAAGAGGGATTAAGAAACTGTTTATATTTTTTATTGTGGCGTTGGTTGTATTGGTTTTTGTTTCAGATGATGTGAATTATTATTGGCAAACTTTGGGTCAAAATTCTAATGACAGCAAGGCTTACTTAATGGATTCGGTACAAGGGCGTTTGTTGGCTGTTGAGCAAGCCGTTACTCATATGCCTAAATATTGGTTTTCAGGAGTGGGTCCTGGTGCTTATCAAGTGTTCTTTGTCAATCACCGAATGCTGGAGCAAACGGCTTATTTTGACCATGCTCATAATGACTATGTTGAGTTTATTGTTGAGTTTGGTTTGTTCTCCTTGATTCTAGGTTGGTTAGTTGTTATTTTCTTTTATCGCCTGTTTGTTGTTGCATTAAGAGCAAAAAGTCAGTTTTATCAATTGTTGACAATCTCGGTATTGTCTTCAATTTTGTACCTGTTTTTACATGGAACTTTCGATTTTAACGCCAGAATCCCTGCTAATGTGGTAACAATAATTATAGCAATTTCACTAGTTTACGGTAAATTGATAACTTTAAATCTTAAAATAACGCCAAAGTCTCTTGGTTAGGGGTGATTTTAGCCGTTTATATCAAATTGTTTGATTGCAAGCCTTGAGTTATTTTGTATTTGTGAGAAAATGCAAGGTTAGTGTGTGAGAATGAGTAAAAAATTATGAAAACAGTATTGAAAATAATAATAGTTGTGGTTGCGGTAAGTTTGGGAAAATATGCTCAAGCACAACAAGATGGGTTGCAATTGGGGAACTTTAATGTTTTTCCAACCTTGGGTTTGAGCTATGGTTATGATGACAATGTTTCTTATTTGTTTGATGAGACTAGGGCGATTAGTTCAAATTTCTTTGTTTTTTCTCCAGGAATAAGGATTGAGGCAGAAGGGGAGAAAGTTAGTTTTCTTGGTCAGTACGATTACAGTAGGACTTCATTTGATTCGGATTCCAAGTATAATTTTGATAGGCAACACTTGTTGTTTCAGTTGGGTTATTTTGTGTCAAACCGATCTCAATTGGAGGCTTCTGTTGAGTACATTGATGGGTCGGATAGGATTGGAACAGGTAATCAGCAAGGTGGTTTAATTGATTTGAATTTAGATCCTGACAAGTGGCATTCTGTTGGTATTGGTGGAAAGTGGCATTACGGTGGTGTTGGTGCAAAAGGAGCGTTGGATTTTGACCTAGGATATGTTGATAGGCAATACGACAATAATGAACAGTTTACTGCAACAAGAAGTAGGCAGGCTCGTTATTTTGGAGTCACTTATTCGCATAAAGTGTCGCCCAAAACAAGCCTTCTTGCTCAGTTTAAAAGAACAAATATTGACTATGATGTTGCGAATTTAGATAATAAAGAAACACGTTATATGTTTGGTGCGCAATGGCAAGCAACAGGCAAGACAAGTGCGCGAGCTTTGGTGGGGTATTTGACTAAAGATTTTAGTGAGCCACAACACGATGATTTTAATGGCTTGGCTATTGAAGCTGGTTTGACTTGGTCTCCCAGAAGTTACTCTATTTTTGATTTGTCATTATCTCGTGAAACGGATGAAACAAATGGTAATGGTTCTTATGTTGTGCGTAATACAGCGGATTTGGGGTGGACACATTTTTGGCGAGATCGTTTTAGTACCACTGCCAATATTGGGTTGTCAGATGAGACGTATGAAGGCAGCTTAAGAAATGATGATTTGAACTTTTATGGTGTGTCAGCAAAATACCAGTTTAGAGATTGGTTGGCTTCTGGCTTAGGTTATCAGCATACAAATCGAAATTCGAGCATTGATGAGTTTGAATATAAAGATAATTCTTTATTGCTAACGCTAGAGCTCTCAAAATAAAGTGACTGTTATGCGTTCTTTTTTATTGGCTTTGCTCATGTTGATTTTTACAAGTCTTGCATATTCTTATGCGATTGGTGCAGGCGATGTGTTGCATGTTGAGGTTTATGGAGAGCCTGAGTTGGCGCTTGATTTAACGGTTGACTCAAAAGGGTTTATTGAATATCCGTTTATTGGTAAGTTGCAAGTCAATGAAGAAACGGTAGACTCGATTAAACAAAAGATGGTATCAATGCTCAAGGATGGCTATTTTGTCAATCCGCAAGTGACTGTTGTCATTAAACAATACAAGCCTTATTACATTCAGGGAGAGGTTCGCTCTCCTGGTTCTTACCCTTATGAAATAGGCATGACGATCAGAAGGGCAATTGCTAAGGCAGGTGGCTTAACTGAAAGAGCAAGCAAGAAAAAGATATACCTCACTCATGCTCAGTCCAATGAGGTAAAAGTAGACATGGATGCCAGTGTTCTTTCTGGTGATGTAATCTTAATCAAAGAAAGCTTTTTTTAAATGAATTCGCAAGCAGAAAATGTGGCCAAAGAGTCAAGATCCTTTGACATTAAGGATTTTATTGAGTTAATTAAGAGTCACTGGTTAATCATATTGACATTTGTTTTAATTACTTCTTTGTTCTCGTTCTATTTGGCAATTAAGGCAAAACCTGTCTATCAAGCTTCTACGAGTTTAATGATTGAACGGCCGAGCCGAATGGGCTCTTTGGATCAACTGTTTGGCATGATGGGAATGAATTGGGAGTTTTACCCTAATCAGATTCATGTGCTTAAGTCTACGCCGGTTGCCCAAAAGGTTGTTCAGCGAATAGGTGTTGAAAAATTTATTCCAAAACCAAAAGAGCTTCGGTGGTACGAAAAGTTGTTGCCAGGTGCTGCTGAAGAAAATTACGCTAATAAATCACAAAGCGAATTATTTAATCTCGCCATTGAAAACGTGCAGTCGACTATGTCGGTTTCTCAAGCAAAAGGCAGTGGTGTTTTTTATATTGCTTTTGATGATTATGATCCATATTTGGCAACACTCAAGGCTAATGCGCTTGCGGAGTCTTATATTGAGGAAGTGATTGAGGTTGATATTAATGCCAAGCAACGCACGGGCGAAAACATATCCAGACAATTGCCAGAATTGAAAAAGAAGGTGCGAGAATCTGAGCAAAAATTAAAGCAATACCAAAGAAAGTATCAGATGTTTATGCCTGAAGGTGGAGATGAGTTGGCGGTGCAAGAATTGACCCAACTGAGCACAAGAATTGGTGAGTTAAAGAGAAAAAAATTAAGTTTAGAGGCTGTTTATAGGAGGATTAAAAGCATTGGTAATGACAGCAAACAATTGGCTAGAATTCCTATGCTGTTGGACAAGTCAGAAGTGCAGCGATTAAAAAATGAGTTGACTGATGTGCAATCCGAAGTGTCTTCTTTAGCTTTGGTTTATGGTCCTAAGCATCCAAAGATGAAAAAGGCTGTTGAATTAAGGCGTTTAACTCAACTTGAGTATGATGGGGTTTTGCGTGTCGCGGCTGATTTGGTGGTTGCAGATTATGAATCAATATCACAAGAAATAATACATGAAGAAAGTGGAGTTAAATCAATTAAAGGAGAGATCTCTTCAAATAGCGAACAGGCGTTTGAGTACAACTCTTTAAAGCGTGACTACAATTATAATAAGCAAATATACGATGCTTTTTTAAAGCAATCTAAAGAAACAGATGCAGTCAAAACCTCGTCCGTTCAAACAATCAATGCGCGGGTAATTAATAAAGCGAGGGTGCCAGATAGTCCTTACAAGCCAAATAAAAAAATTATGATTGTAGTTGGTGTTATTGTCGGTTTGTTGTTGGGTATAGCAGTATCGTTTTTAATGGAGCATTTTGATAATACTTTTAAATCTTCCAGAGAGGTAGAGATTAAAATTAATTTACCTGTTATCGGTATGCTGCCTGATATTGATGACAAAGATAGAGATTTGTCTCCGGCGATGCAGTTTGTTGAGCATAAAAAATCTGCTTTCTCTGAATCTATCCGAACCTTGCGAACAGGTGTTTTGTTATCCCTTCCAGATATTGAAAATAAATCAATATTGGTAACTTCAACAGTTCCTAGTGAAGGTAAGACAACAGTAGCAATTAACTTGGCACACTCGTTATCGCACTTGGGAGAAACAATATTGGTTGAAGCGGATTTGAGACGGCCAATGGTAAAAAGAAATATGGGCATGGCGAAACAATCGGGTCTGACGACGTTGTTGTCAGGGCAGGCCAGTTTTGCTGAGTGCGTAACTGTGGAAAAGGGTTCTGGCAAATTACATACCTTGGCATCTGGAATGATTCCCCCTAATCCTTTGGAGTTGCTGTCTTCAGAGAAGTTTGATATTTTGCTTGCTAAACTAAAAAGCAAATATAAATTTGTCGTTATCGACTGTGCGCCAGTTATGGCGGTTAGTGATGCTTTGGTTTTAACTCAAAAAGTTGATGGTGTGTTATTTGTTTTGAAAAGCGATTCCACTCCATCGCAATTGGTGGAAAGTGCAGTCACTCGATTGAGGCGTTCATCGGCAAAAATAATTGGCGTTGCCATGAACAGGTTGAGAACCAGTAAAGGCAAGTATGGACGATATTATAAGTATGAAGGAAATTATTATGGTCATTATGGATATCATGAGGATCAAAAGAAAAGTGCTAAGCAAGCTTAATTGGTCGTCTTAAAATGATAAGTAGATTTGTTCAATTGTTTGTTTATTCAATTTTACTGTTGTTTTTGGTTTTATTTGTTCTTATGTTTCAATCAAGTCTGAGCTACGAAGTAAGCAGGGCAGATTATAAATTGGGTTCTAGTGGGGTGAAAAAATCACCTCCAGATATTCGCGAGCTAACTTTCCCTTCGTTTGTTAGCGTTAACCCAAAACAAATAGAGTTGTATATTAGGGCATTCTTAGCCACTTCAAAACTAGAGTCTTTGAAGAATAGTGAAAAATTGAGTGATACTTACTTTAGCTTGTTAAAAATAAGACCTTCATGGCCTTATTATTTTTCCGGATTGGCACAAATTGAAAAAATTAAACAAAATGATTTCAATCCTTTAGTAAATAAAGCTATAATGCTCGCCCCGTTTGAAAGGAAGGTGGTGATGAGTGTTTCTCAGCTTCTTTTTTCAAATTGGGAAGGCATTGATTCTGTTATGAAAAAGAAAATGTTGGTGTATTTGTCCAGTCAGGATGAAGTTGTGATAGAGAAGTTGATAGGATCGGCTTTGATGTTTGCGCGTTTATTTGAGTTTTGTGATTATTTGTATGAGATTAATCAAGTAGAATATAGGACTTGTAAGCGTGAATTTTGGCAACCGTTGTTGGGTGATGCATAACTTGTAAGTTGAGCTTTTTAGCAATAAAATGATATTGTTTGGGTTTTAATAGATTAAATGCAAAAAATATAAAAATATAGGTTGACATGGGCTGGACTTTCCGTGAAAATGCCTTGCTTTATTTGAGCCGGAGGGATACTCAAGCGGCCAACGAGGGCAGACTGTAAATCTGCTGTTTCTAACTTCGGAGGTTCGAATCCTCCTCCCTCCACCATATTCGAAATAACAGGTTGTCATTAGGTGGCCTGTTATTTGTTTGTATGTAAAAAGTGCCTGTGCGGGTGTAGTTTAATGGTAGAACTTCAGATTTCCAATCTGACTACGAGGGTTCGATTCCCTTCACCCGCTCCAAAGCTATTTAGGTGCGCCCATATAGCTCAGTCGGTAGAGCACTTTCTTGGTAGGGAAGAGGTCACTGGTTCGACTCCAGTTATGGGCACCATGTAATAGATTTAAACTCTTGCTCAATCAAAAATTAATTATTTAAAGTTTTAAGGTTAATGCATTAAAACGAAACATTTAAACATAGTGGAGTACAGCAATGTCTAAAGAAAAATTTGAACGCAACAAACCGCATGTAAATGTGGGAACAATTGGTCACGTTGATCACGGTAAAACTACATTGACAGCAGCACTTACAAAAGTCGCGGCAGAATTACAAGGTGGTGAATTCAAAGATTA
>CAMZLQ010000188.1 GCA_947311585.1 uncultured Alcanivoracaceae bacterium
ACCATTACCATTAGTAAGCTATGGAGGGACTTCGATTATCACCCTCATGGCAGGATTTGGCATGATTATGTCTGTATACAACCATAGGAAATTATTGAAATCATGAAGAAAATATTACTGTTGCTTATTATTGCGATGAGCACGCAAGCAAAAAACACCACGCCAAACTTAGATAACTTTATAACTCAGGTTGCTAAAAACAACAATTTAGATGAGAAATCCATTCGCCTTATATTAAAGCAAGCACAAAAGAAACAAAGCATTATCGATGCCATGAATCGCCCTGCTGAAAAAAAGAAACAATGGCACGAATACCGAAATATTTTTCTTAAACAAAAACGCATAACGCAAGGGGCAAAGTTTTGGGAAAAATACGCAAAAACACTCACAGCTGTTAGCCAAAAAACAGGTGTACCTGCTGAGATTATTGTTGCCATTATAGGTGTAGAGACAAATTACGGTGGTAACAAAGGTTCGTATCGAGTTATTGATGCCCTCTATACTCTTGCCTTTCATTACCCCAAACGCTCTAAATTTTTTACGGCTGAACTAGAGAAATTTTTAGTGTTAACAACCAAGGAAAAAATCTCAGCCTTAGAAACAAAAGGTTCCTACGCAGGAGCGATGGGCTTCGGGCAATTTATGCCCAGTTCTTACCTCATGTATGCAGTGGATTATGACAAAGATGGTCAACGTGACTTATTAAATAATGTTGATGATGCGATTGCCAGCGTGGCAAATTATTTTAAAGCCCATGGATGGAAAAAAGGGCAAAGCATCGCCCACAAAGCTTACACCGATAAAAAATTTACTGCACTGAAAAAACAAGAACTAAAACCCTCTTTAACCGTTAAAGAGTTGGCAAAACTAGGTTACCACACAAAAACAAAACTTGATGAAAACACCACAGTCAGTTTGACTCAACTGCAACAAAAAGACCACAAAGACTATTGGTTTGCATTGCATAACTTTTATGTCATTACTCGATACAATCACAGTGAAATGTATGCCATGGCAGTTTATCAATTGGCTCAAGAAATAAAACAGTTAAAGAATAAGTAATGAAGGCGTTGAAAATACAATTAATTGTTTTGGCATTATTTGTTGTCGGTTGTTCTAAAAAAGAACAAAGAAGAACCCATATTACCAATGAAGGTCGTTATTCAATTGCACAAGACAGAGCCCCAGATTTTGAGAACTATAACCCCAGCTCAATATCGCAAACCGATATTTTACCCGAACCTAAAAGTCGCTATGGCAATCATTCGCCGTATATTGTATTCGGCAAGACTTATTATTTAGCCAATAGCAAGGATGATTTTGAACAAACGGGCACGGCTTCGTGGTATGGTAAAAAATTTCATGGGCACACCACTTCAAATATGGAAATATTTGATATGTATAAAATGACTGCAGCACACCGAACCCTGCCATTGCCCAGTTATGTTGAAGTAACCAATTTAGACAATAACAAAAAAGTCATTGTTCGTGTTAATGATAGAGGACCATTTAAGAGTAAACGCATAATAGATTTATCTTGGGCAGCAGCACGGGCCTTGGGGTATGACAAAAAGGGCCTTGCCAATGTTCACATAAGACTCATTCAGGCTCCTGGTAAAAAACAAGCAAAAAAACAGCCGCAATTAGTTGAGTACACATCACCAGAAACAAACAGCCTTAAATACTTACAAATAGGGGCTTTTTCTGAAAAGAGTAAAGCACTTGAAATTGCAAAAAGCATTAGCACTAAAGTTTTTCTGCCCGTGCATGTGACCAATACAGTTGCAGCCAACCCCTTGTTTCGTGTTCGCATAGGACCACTTTCGGAAGATCAAAACATCATTGATATTATTCAAAAAGTACACAAACAAGGTTTTCAGAACACAAAAATGGTTATCGAATAATTGATTGTTTTAAAAAACCAAAATAAAGCAAAAATTAAACAATGGCACGACCCCAATTGCCCTTACCAAATAGATTTTATTATTCACAAGCCTTCACTTTTTTCAGCGCATGAAAGTCAAGATTCGTTAACTTTGGCTTATGGCTATATCGATCAAGAAACTAACGGACTAACCCCTGCTCATTTTATTTGCAAAAAAATCGTGAAACACGGTGTGTATAAAGGTTTGAATGCCTGTTATGGTTCATTTATCCTTATTCATAGCAATAAAAAAACACATGAAGTTATTCTTGCTAACGATGCGCTGGGTGACTTTGCTCTTCATTATACCAGGAACAAAACTTATTTTTGTGTCTCAGATTTGCCCAGTGCATTATTAACCCAACACAACAGTCAAATAAATCGTGCTAGAGTCGTGGATTTTTTTGCTTTAACGCAACCTGCTAATAATGGCAGTTTTTTTAAAAACATAACCCAATTAAACCCAGGTCATTATGTTCGTTATAAAAACGATGAATTGGTTCACAAGCGCTATTATCAGCCACCCTCACGAGTTGACTTTAAACAGTTATCCTTGCCAGAGCTCGCCCTAAAATACCAAAATTTACTCAAACAAGCCATCAATTGGCAAACTCGGAATCAAGACAAAGTGTCCATTATGATGAGTGGTGGTATGGATTCAACATTTGTGGCGGCAAACTGTTTAAGCCTAAATAAACAAGTTAATGCTTTTTCCTATGTTTTTCCAGAGTTTAAAGAAGCGGATGAAAGCACATGGATTGCATCAATGAGTGAACTCGGCATTGTTGGGCATAGCTTTGCTGGAGAAAATTTTTGGCCACTTAAAGGACGGTGGCAAACCAGCCTAAATGCTCCTGTGAGCAACCCTTATAGGTTATTAAAAAATGAGATTTATCACCAAGTTGCAGAAAATAATATTCAGACCCTGCTCACGGGTGTTTACGCAGACCATTTGTACGTAGCTCATCTCTATTGGTTGGTTGATTTAATAAAACAACACCCCTTAACAGGGCTAAAATCATTGGCTTTACTCCTTAAATCAAAAGGTGTATATGCTGCATTAAGGCATGTTTCTCCCTCAAAATGGTCAAGAAAAGTTAAATCTAATCCTTTTTGGTTGTCCAAACAAGCGCATAAAACATTCAATCAAAGAAAGTTAAAAGTCTTTTCTCATCCTCACCCGCAACAGGTCAACCTGGTATACGGTATTGATACGGCACAAAGTGTTTGGTTAGATAACGAATACACAAATAAATATGGAATTACTATTCGACACCCGTATCGAGACAGGCGTGTTGTTGAATTTATCACCTCCATTCCTGCATGGTTAATCGGTAACTCTCAAGATTCTAAACAATTCGTTCACAAAAGTGCTCAAAACCTTTTACCCAGTCAAATTATTAAAAGAAAAAAAGTGACTTCATTAAAGCCTTTGTTTATTAAAGGGGTGCTACAAAAAGAGTTAGCAACTGTAAGGTTTTTATTGCTTCATAAAGAAAGTTGCTGGCATGAATTTATCGATAAAAACATAATTTTATCCCTGCTCGACAATCCCAGACATCAATTTCCTGAGTTACATTATGTATTACTTTGGAAGTGTATTAGCTTTGAAATGTGGTTAAAAAAGATAAAAAATCAGACTAATTTCTCAAACTCATAAAAAAATCATAATTTCATCAGGATTTAACTTTAATTTAATGCTTAAATAGTCCCTATTATTAAATTTGGGGAAACCAATGAAGTTTAAACTTTTTACACAAATTACACTAATTTTACTTTCATTTAATTTATTAGCGGCAAAACCCACTGATGAAGAGGTCATTAATCAAATTAAACGCCCCAATATGCAAGACATTGAATTGAGCAAAAGTGGAGGAACATTTTCGACCTATGGGCTGCAACACTGGTGGACTCGTGGTGTGACTTATCGAATCAATGCAGGCATTAAAGAGTTCCCAAATGCCACCATAAAAGTCGGGGCTGAGGCTCGTTATCGAGTTGTTGGTGAAAATTATGATTTTGATAAATTAAAAACTGCATGGAATGAGTACGAAGGCATTCCACTGCCATCGGATGATGAAATTCTTGGCATCATCAAAAAAGACACTCTTTCTTTGGTTCGACCGTATTGGAATCAAATGGTCAGTGAACTAAAGGGGCCCTACTTGTCCAAAGACCCTGCGATTCGAAAAGTCCAATGGCATACGGCAAACTCATTTACCATTCATGTCCAAACACAATTTTCTGTTATAGTAAGCTATACAGAGGTGCAAGATAAAAGGGTCGACTTTTCAGTACGTTTTTACCGCGATGGAGTAAAACAGCCGTGGAAACCAAACTTTATGGCGAGTAAAGAGAAAGAAGAAATTATTGCCACCCACAAATACACCAGTGATGAAATAAATGCCATGCCAACCCAAGCAAGCAAGCAAGCAGAAAAACAAGCTCAAGCGGCGACATCAGGACTGCCAAAACTTAATATCCCACAATTTAAATCGGATAAAGAAGCCTTTGCCTACATTTATAATATTTTAAGAACAGGGGATAAAAAACAAGTTGAAGCCATGTTTAGAGGCATGGCAACCTCTTTCTTTTTTGTCCAAGGCTCAAGTATTCAATTGAACCAAAATGGAAAGGATGCCTTGGCAAAAATTATGAAACAAACATTCGATAATAAAGTTTCTTTTGCTCAAAGCTATTGTCCGCAAATTTTTGTACAATCTTATCAAACAAACATGATTAATATTGTCGATGCTTTGAGAAAAAATAAAACACGTATTGCTTTGCAAATGGGTGGAGGGCACTATGAACGAGGCAAAAAAGTAGGGCAAACGTATAAAATCTCAGCACTTGAAGTGTGGACTCTTCGCAATAATGATGATGTGGCACAACTAAAATCATGGCCTTTTGATGAATTGTGTGCCGAAACAGCAAAAACCTTCCAACAGTTAACAGTAGGAAGTAGTTCTGCTTCATCTAGCCCAAGTGGTGCATCGGTCGCTGTTGGAAAGCCTAAGGCTCAAATCAAGAACCCTGCTAAATCTTGGAAATGGTCAACCTTCAAATCGAAATATTTGCCCATTTCAATGAAAATCATTGGCACACCAACAGAAAAACAAAAAACGGCAAATGGCAGATTAAGCACCGCCATGGTTGCCAAAAGCAATGAAGGAACTTTTCGTTTTATCGCAACCGATTACAAGCAGCAAATTACTGAAGATATTGCCAACCCAACCCATATTCAGTTTGCAAAAAATTTAGTTAAGAGTAATAACGGACTTATTCATAAGAAAAAAGCCATTGATTTTGGTACAGGACAAGCACAAGAATATTTAATGGAACGTGGCAGCGGTGATCAAAAAGTGATGGTGAATTTTAGAATTTTCAGTCATGGAACGGTTGTTTATCAAGTGATGTATTCGCAACTAAAAAGTGTGTTTGATAAAAAAAGAAGTCAAGAGTTTTTAAACTCGATTAAATTAAATTAATCCAATGCTGGTGTTATGAGCTGGATAGGAAGATTACTTCGATACCACTGACTAGTATGTTTATCATTGGTAAAATCAACATCAAATTGGTTGATTTTGCCAGTGAAATTGGATGGGTCGTATTCAATTTGAATAGTACCAGCAGTGTTTCCCTGTGGTGAAATTCTGGGGCAAAAAGGACAGAAGTTTTTGTAATAATTCATCTCGATAACATCGGTAGTATCATTTTGACCCACTCCAATCAACCAATAAGGCTGCCCAGAATTATCATAAAGATAACTTAAAACAACTTCACTATTGCCTTTGGTGCCTATTGACAAACCCCAACCTGTTTGTTGAGGGTTGTACCAAAGCCCTGTTCTTTGCTCCAATGGTTGCCCTCCATAATTCAGCGGCTCAAGCAACTCTGCACTAAATTTATTATTGATTTGGCGAGTTTGTATGGCATGGGTTTCATCAATTAAGGTTAAAGTAGAATGACCTATCACGGTATCGGTACGAGCAGAGCTTAAAAAATCGCCACTATAATTAATGTACAATAAATCATTGGAAAATTGATTGTTTTGTGCCCATTGATTTCCTCCTGTAATATACCAAACAGGAGAGTGGTCTTCTTTGGCTGTGTATTGTATAAAAACCATCCTATCAGGCTCTTCATTAATGGGTAAAAAATACATATCTAAGCCATTTCCTGAGCGTTTTGAATTGTCCCAAAGACCATTGATTGGAATAACAGTATTTTGGTCTGAGACTTGGCAGTTTGTTGAAACATTACACTCGCCATTATTGCCAAGAATTGTTGAAACAATGGTGCTGTTTTCTTGGTTAAAACCTGACTTATAAACGGCTGCTTCCATCTGAATATTAATAGAGTCTCCACAAGAGGCTTGCGTACTAATGCTGTAATCCAAAAAGCTTGATTTTTGCTGTGATGCTTGCATGGTTCCCAATGAAAGTGCGGGGGTATCCAAATAGACGTAATCAGAAACAGTATTAATTTGTGCTTGGTTGTTTTTGTGAATAATACAAACAGCACTATGAGTGTTTATCTTTGATTCGTTATTGCATGAAAATCCAACACCATCTGTTGCGTTATTATTTTGAATGCCGACACTTGCCGACATGGCATTGATGTCACTGCCACTGTATTGGAAAACCCATTGACTAATTTGTGGGTACAAAATGGCTTCGAAATCAAAATGCTCTACAGTTGAATTATTTTGACTGTATAAATCAACATCTTTATACATAAACACATAACATGATAGGTTGCTGTTAAATTCTGCTTGGCGAGGGCACGATTCAAAATACTGATAATAAATATGTTGTGTAATTAAATCATCGTGAAAAGGTAAGATTCTGGCTTTAGTCGAGGAACCATTTGCCGTTTGATTTGGACGACTTGGCAGCGGACAATCGTTGTCAAAATCAGCACCACTGTCATTAGAGTCAATTGATACATAACCATTAGTACTAAAACTAAGCTGGCTGATATCTTCACCATAAAAATCAAATGAATGAGTTAGAATAATTTTGGCAGAACCCTCATCTTGTGCACTATAAGCATCATTTTCGTTTGCGTCTTCAAGCACCAGTTCTGTACCGGTACTTGAAATATCGATGAATTGGGGATTGCATACGCCAATACTGTTACCAAAACTATCTTGACTCAGCAATTGGAAAGCGGAAGCACTGGATTTATTTAATACGGCGTAGCTATTTCGTGCTGTAACTGACCCTTGATTTTGAATAGTAACAGGGACTCTCCAGCGTTCACCTGGGTCAATGTATTCATCATTATTTCCACACAATTGTTGTGCTGTTCCAATCGATGAAACAGCAATCTTAGGTGCTTCAATAATAACAGCCTTGGTGGATTCGACGACACAGCCATTGCTATCAGTAACTCTGAGATAGGCATTGTCGATGTATTTGCTTGCATATTGCACGGTGACTTCATCTTCATTGCTATCAATAACACCATCTCCGTCTATATCCCACTCATAGGCATAGGGAGCCAGTCCTCCACTAACCGATGCCGAAAAGTTTTGATTTGCACCAATAATTTCTTGATTGGCTTGGTGGTTGATTGAAACAGAAAATGATTGGCATTGATTGTTATTGAATCCTTGCAGAGTGACAGCATTGGTTTGATTTGGATCAAGCCAATCTTTAAGCCGTGTATTGGCTGTCCCACCCCCATTCCATGAAGTGTAAAGACGACCAAACCAATCAGGGTCATTGTTTCCACAAGCAGCATAACCACCGTGTAATTGACCAATTAATAATTTTTCTTCATTCCACAACCCCGCCCCTGAAGAGCCGCCTTCGGTTGTGCCTTCATCCCAATCGTTCACTCGCAAATGCGTTTCATCACCTGATGAACTGCTGGCATAACTGGTTAAGGAAAGTGGATCATTTTCAAAACTTATTCGTTTTGCATTAAAGTTGGGGTGGTGAATAGTAACAGCGGAATTACTGGCTTTATTTGTTCTGTCCCATCCAGTATAAAAAACGCCATAAGAATTATCTGGAGATTGATTCAACTCTAAAAGAACCATGTCAGAGGGTTGATACACCGCCAACACACGGGCTCCAGATTGAGTGTCATTAAAATTAGCGATGGGAATGGGCGTGGAACTACTGGGTGAATCAGGAGTTCTGCATTGGTTTGATTGGTAATTCCACCAAATATTTATCGTTGGGGCTATACTTTCCCAGTAATTGGTTGATAAATCTTCACTAAGTCCGCAATGGTACGCACTTAAAAACAAAGCTCTTCCATCATTTTTGGTGTTGTTTATTAATTGTCCTGTGCAGGAAAAAAGTGACCCTCCTTTTTGATAGGTGTAGCGGGCAACAGAATTAACTTGGTCTTGCCAATTTTCGGCATCTTCGCATGCCACATCAACATTACAAGCACCGCTTTTATTTAACACAGGGTTATCAATACCCAAAAAAGGCAGTTGCCCTCTTTTTGAGATAACATCAACCTCTTGCCAAATAGGCCTAAATCCTCTAAAAACCTTATTGAGTTCAAAAGATACGTACTTTTTATAATGGTCAGAGACCGTAAGTTCGATGGTAACTTCGTGCCCTATAACTGGCCCTGGCCACAATTGCCTATAACGGTTGTTACTTTTATCCGTATAGGGACCCTTTGCTAAGCTTTCTGTCCAATCATAAATCCGCAATTCTGCTGTTGGTGGAAGAAAGAAATTATCTAAGCTAATATCCAAGGATAAAGCCTGTTTGGTTGTTACCTTAAGTCGCCATAACCAAGAACTATCACTAAGTTTATTCCATTGACCTCCTTGCGTGTGATTGTTTTTTATAAAGACGTTTTCAACAGGAGCTGCTACGGCATACCTTAGTGGGCGAGATTTGTCTGCATTGGCAAAGTCTCTATCAATTTCTTTTTGGATATCGAGGTGCGGCAATTTCACAAAAGCGCTAAGCACAGGTAATTTTGCGGAAGCATGACAACCGCAAAGTAGTAATAAAAACAATATTTTCTTCATTTTTATTTCTCTTATTATTACTGATTTACTGCTTTTGTTTGATAATAATAGCATTAAAGCCACTTTTTTGTAAATTTCTTTTGGTCACATCTACCTTTCTACTGCTATTAAATGGACCGACTCGCACTCTATGCCAAAGTGTTTGTTTAATTTCACTGCTTTCAATAAATGCAGAGACGCCACTAAATGCAACTTTTGCTTTTAATGTTTCGGCGTCTTCTAACCTTTTAAAAGCACCTAATTGTATATAATAAGTACTTGGCTTTCTCGTGTCTGTCTGTGCTAAATCCTCTGCATCAATCTCCACTTCCATGTTTTGCAACGTGGTATAAAATTTAAAATTATCTTTTGGCTCAATAGCCAAATCAGCGCTATTATCTTCTATCGTGTTTTCTTTTTTTGTTTCTATCACTTGCGCAATAGGTTTATTATTAGGGTTCTCTGGTTTCGGCACCCAACCATTAACATAGCCAATTACAGCAACAACTAGGCCAAACAACATGCCAAGCAATAATAAAATCCAACCCGGCAACCTTTTTTTAGGTGCTGCTCGACCAGCCACTTTGCGCCTGGTTTTTTTCTTACTTGTTTTCTTTTTAGTTACCATGTATTTATTTAGTATCCCTGTCTTCGGCAAACATAGATTCAGGAGCTGATGCACCCAACAAACTTAAACCATCTGCGATAATAGACTTGGTTGCTAAGGATAAGTTCATTCGTGCATTGCGCAAATTTTCATCTGTAATGTTTGCGATGTGACATTGATCATAAAAACTGTGGTAGTTTTGAGCAACTTCTCTTAAATAATTTGCCAAGGTGTGCGGTGAACGAGTGCGTGCTGCCGTTATTAGTATTTCAGGATAAGACGAAATTGAACGCATCAAGTCTTCTTCCTTTTCATGGGTGAGCAAATTTAAACTGGCATTGCCAATTTCTTGATTGTGTTGCAAAGCCTGTTCTTCGAGTTTTTTATACACACTGCAAATTCGCGCGTGGGCGTATTGAATATAAAAAACGGGGTTTTCATTTGTCTGTGATTTTGCTAAATCCAGATCAAAATCCATGTGTTGGTCGTGGGAGCGCATGACATAAAAGAAACGAGCCGCATCAACACCGACATCATCAATAAGTTGCTTTAGCGTAACAAACTTTCCTGAACGTGAGCTCATCTGCACTTTCTTTCCACCTTTAACTAGGTTGGCGAACTGAGTTAATACAATTTCTATGTCTTTTGGATTAATCTCCATGCCTTTAGCTGCTGCTTTAAGGCGGGCTATATAGCCATGATGATCAGCACCAAAAACGTACAACGCCCCTTCAAAACTGCGTTCAAATTTATTTAACAAATAAGCAATATCTGAAGCAAAGTAAGTCTTTTGTCCATTTTCCCTAACGACCACACGATCTAAATCATCACCAAAATGGGTGGACATAAACCAAATTGCACCGTCTTTTTCATACAAATAATTCTTCTCTTTTAACTTAGCAATTGCTCTATCTATAGTGTCGCCATCGTGTAATTGCTTTTCAGAAAACCACGAATCATAATTAACATTAAAACTTTCTAAATCGGCTTTGATGCCAGAGAGAATAGTATTTAAAGCAATTTTAAAAACTATCTGGTAGTTGTCTTTGCCCAACAAATGTTTGGCATTATGAACTAAACCATCAATGTGCTTTTCCTTATCGCCTCCGTGTTTTTCGTCCTCAGGAACGTTTTCATAAACCTCGCTTTGAGTAAATAAAAATTTATCGCCGTATTTTTTACGCACAAATCGGGCAATATTGACAATGTAACTGCCTTGATAACCATTATCAGGAAATACCACAGATACTCCACACAGTTCGATATAGCGCAACCAAACAGAAGTTGCCAAAATATCCATTTGGCGGCCATTATCATTGACGTAGTACTCGCGTTGAACTTCGTAACCACTTTTTTCCAATATATTGGACAGTGACGAGCCATAAGCCGCCCCTCGCCCATGACCTACGTGTAAAGGGCCTGTTGGATTAGCAGAAACAAATTCAACAGTAATTTTTTTGTGATTACCAAAATCATTATTTCCGTACTTATTACCAAGCTTGAGCACTTGTTTAATTACTTGACGACGACAGTTGTTGGTTAGAAAGAAGTTTAAAAAACCAGGTCCTGCAATTTCAACTTTCTCAACATGCATCGATTCAATTAACTTGTCTGCGATTAATTGTGCAATTTCACGCGGATTTTTGCCAATCGGTTTGGCTAAAGTCAAAGCAAGATTGGTGGCAAAATCTCCGTGTTCTTTACTGCGTGTACGCTCAAAGTTAATCACTGGTTTAATGTCTTTCGGGAAAACGCCATCGCGTTGCAAGCAGCTTACTGCTTTTTCTAGTAGTTCTTGTAAATGCTTAATCATGCCTTTGATTTATCTAAATTCAATGTAAGATATGAATTTTACCAAATATAACATTAATAAATCATAAAAACCTAAGCATTATTCACCAATAAATCAAAAATTTAGCCAAAAATGTTAATTTCATACCTCAAGCTATTTAAGGAATGAGGTATAATAAAAAAATGGAGGTGCTAAAAAAATAATCAAACTCGAATTATCCTTACTCAAGATGAAATTAGGTGACAAAATAATTTTAAGTGATTACCGCGAAAACAGACCATTCTCTAACTTCCTCAAGTCCGCACTTTTCTGATGAAACACCAGTCCTTCTGCTTGGGCCAAAATACTTGAAGTTTTGGCAAATTCAATTCGTCCTTTGTTGCTGACCTTCTGGGTCGATAACACTTTTAAAAACTGATGAACACTTAAACCGCCTGAATTTTTGCCTGCTGCGTTGGTTGGCAAGGTGTGATTGGGGCCGGTGCAATAATCGCCAAAAGCAACCGCTGAGTTTTCACCAATAAATAATGAGCCGTAATTAGTGAACACATCCATGTCGCAATTGCTGTCAGTTACCAATAAATGTTCGGGTGCATAATTGTTGATTAAGTCTATCGCTTGGGTTTGGTTTTCGCATTGGATAAAGAGAATTTGCTCGTTTTTAATCAATCTTTGCCCCGCTTCGCTTGCGTTTGTACGGGTGTAAAGATTTTCTAACAGCTGTGGCGATGTGCTGACAACCAATGAAATAGCATTGGGGTCGTGTTCGGCTTGTGCTAAGGCATCGAACATTATCCATTCGGGGTTTTGCAGGTTTTCGGTGTAAATTAATAACTCACTTGGGCCTGCCAAAGTATCAATTTTGGTGCGGTGTTGCACTTGGGCTTTGGCTTCATTGACATAAGCATTGCCTGGGCCGACAATCATATTAACGGCACCAATCTCTCCGTATCCATAACTCAAAGCACCAATAGCTTGTGCACCGCCTAAGTGGAGAAATTGTGTTGCACCTGCCAAAGAAGCCGCTGCCAATAAAGCGGGATGATTGGAAGGTGAACAAGCAATAATATCAACACAACTTGCGACTTTAGCTGGTGTTATGGTCATTAAAGCGGTGGAAATCAGCGGAAATCGCCCGCCTGGAATATACGCCCCAATTCGTTCAATTGCTTGGTATTTGTAGCCAAATTCTCCGAAAGCGTCGGCAAATGTGTCGTTTTTGAGGTCTTTTGCTTGAAACTCGCAAAAAGCCTTGATGCGTTTATGGGCACTTTGGATGGCTTGGGCAAGTTCGGGTTTTAAGCCGTAATCGGCAAAAACTTCGAGGGTTATGAGCCTACCTTTTTGCCCATCAATCTTCTGGTTCCAGCTATCGACTGATTTGTCACCATTTGTGCGAATGTCGTTTAATATTTCGCCAACCGTCTTTTTAATGTGTTGATTGTCTTTTAATTCCGCTCGTTTGAAGTCTATGGCTTGAATGATTTTATCGTTCATTGTTTCTGCTCCTTAAATCATTGACAATTTCTGTGATGCTCACGCCTTTGGCTTTTGCCATGACGAGGGTAAAAAATAACAAATCAGCCGCTTCCCAACGCACGTGGTTGTGATCAGTGGCTTCGATTAATTCTTGGCATTCTTCTTCCAATTTTTCGATTTGCAATTCTTGACTGGCAAATAATCGTTGGGTGAATGAAGGTTTATCATTCACTTCGGCAAGACGCGTTTCAAATATTTCATCCAAATAATTTAACGAATAGTTTTTAGTCTGACTAGCAAAACAACTGTAGCGTTCAAAGTGACAGGCGTTACCGTCTTGTTCGACTTGGAACAAAAGCGTATCGCCATCGCAATCGACATCAACATGAATGAGTTTCTGGACATTGCCACTGGTTAAACCTTTGGTCCACAACTCTTGCCTGGAACGTGAAAAATAAGTGCCTGTTCTTTGGGATAATGCCAGTTGCAAGGATTCTTTACCCGAATAGGCCATCATCAACACCTTACCTGTTTTGGCATCTTGTGCAATAGTCGGAATTAGATCCATTTTGTCAAAATCAACTAAGCTCATAAAAGCTTTATCCAATTGCATCGCTCCTGAATAAATCGCCATACCAATTTGCGAATTAGCCCCTTTTTTATTTATCCACTGCAAATCTTCATAGCTAGAAATGCCACCAGCAACCGTTACAGGAATTGGAGAAGCTTTGATAACTTGTTCGATTCTGACCTTATCTATGCCGCCCATCATGCCTTCATTTTTGACTTGGGTGTAGAGAAATTCACCGCAGTTTTGTGCCAATTTTGGAATAATATCAACAATCTTTGCATCCGCTGTTTGTTGCCAGCCATGTGTGGTGAGGTAATCGCCCTTGGCATCAATGGCAAAAATCAGTGAATTTTTCGGCAATTTTTTAACAAAGTCTGTACTTGCCGAAGTGCCCAAAATGATTTTGGTCGCCCCTGCTGCCAAATACGCTTTGGCCGTTTGCAAATCACGGATTCCACCACCGACTCGGCACGGTTTTTGCCGTAACATTTGTTCAATCAATTCTTGGTTGCTGCCCGTACCCATAGCAGCATTTAAATCAATGATTGCCACTTCACCATAGAGCGAAAATTCTTCTAACAAAGCAAAGACATCTTCTTTTTCGACTATCTTTTTATCGGCTTGTCCTTGTTGAAGTTGTACGGCTTTGCCGTCGAGTAAATCAATGGATGGGATTAACATGGTTATATTCTCATTTTTATATTGTTGTTGATTAAATAATTTTTAACATCGGCTACCGTGAATTCATCGCGGTGAAAAATACCTGCCGCTAAGACGGCATCAGCTCCAGCACTAATCGCATCCAAAAAGTCTTTGGGCTTATTTGCACCACCTGAGGCAATAATAGGCAGAGGAAAATCCGCTTGTTTGAGCAACTCCAAATCAAAGCCCGAACCCGTGCCATCTTTGTGCATGGCAGTCATTAATACTTCACCTGCTCCACGTTCTACCACTTCATTTATCCAGTTTGCGTAAGGTTTTTTCACCCGTTTGGAACCACCGTGGGTGTAAATTGCCAAATCGCCATTGCTTTCATGGTTGACATCAATAGCAATAATAAGGCTTTGTGAGCCGTATTTATTGGCAATTTGGTTGATTAATTGTGGATTTTCAACCGCAGCGGTATTCAAAGTCACTTTATCGGCTCCTGCATCAAAAAATTTATCGACATCAGATAATTGTTTGATGCCGCCACCGACAGTAAAAGGAATCGATAGAGTCATGGCAACTTTTTTAATCATGGCAAGAGCTGAGGCCTGCTTATCAACGCTGGCTTTTATGTCCAAAAATACGATTTCATCCGCTCCTTGGGTTTCGTATTTTAACGCCAATTCTATAGGGTCACCCATATCGAGTAATTGCTTGAAGTTTGTGCCCTTGACCACACGCCCGTTGGCAACATCAAGGCATGGGATAATTCGTGGAACTAAGGACATAGAACACTTCCTCCATCATTCATGCATTGACAGGAATGAAAATATTCTTCAACTATTAGATTGTCAATTAACCACAGAGAACACAGAGGGCACAGAGAAAAAAATTCTCTGTGAGCTCTGTGTTCTCTGTGGTAAAAAAAATAATCACCTAAGCCAAACATCTTTGCAAAACCTCCAAACCATAGTGACCTGATTTTTCTGGGTGAAATTGAAAACCCGTGACGTTGTCTTTTTTCACAATGGCACAAAATTGTTCGCCGTAATTAACCGTTGCCAGACAATAGTCACTTGCTGGCAATCCGTAAGAATTAACAAAATAAACAAATTGGTTTTGATAGAATGTATCGGCTGAATCCAATTGTGCCCAACCGACCATTGGGGTCTTTGGGTGTTTAAGCTTATCAATTGCACCGTTAAATACAGCTAAGCCTTGAGCCGTTTCATCTTCCAAACTTTTTTCAAACAACACTTGCATACCGACACAAATACCAATAAATCTTTTGCCTTGAGCAATCCAATCAAGGATGAACTCACGCCAGTTGTTTTGATTTAACTGTTCACAAACAAAACCAAATCGCCCTTGTCCGGGCATCACTAAGACATCAAAGTTTGCATCGGGTTTGGTGATAACCCTTGTTTCACATCCGCATTTTTCTACGGCAGAAACAATACTCAATAAGTTGCCCGAGTTTAAATTGATTATTCCTGCTTTCACAACACACCTTTGGTGGTTGTGCTGGTTTGGTTTGGCTCTAAGGCTTCTTTTAACGCATACGCCACGCCTTTGAAAGCTCCTTCAATCAAATGGTGATTGTTGCTGAAATAGCGGTTGTCAATATGCAGATTGATTTGTGCGTTAATGGCAAAAGTGTAGAAAAAATGCTGCCACATTTCAGTACTAATGCCACCCAACTGTTCCATGGTGAAAGGCAAATTGGTCACGCAATAACCACGTCCGCACAAATCTACTGCCACCATGCTGAGGCTTTCATCCATTGGCAATAAGCGTTGACCATAGCGGTGGTTGTTTTGTTCTTTCCACGCTTTGTACAAGGCTTTACCCAAACAAATCGCCACATCTTCGATGCCGTGGTGGTCATCCACTTTTAAATCAGCCGTCATTTTTATGCTTAAATCCCAAGCACCGTGGGATGCCAGTTGATCCAGCATGTGGTCAAAAAATGGCAAGCCTGTATCAATAGTGACTTGCGGGTTTTGACTGTTGACTTTGAGCGCCAATTCTATGTTTGTTTCTTTGGTTTTACGGTTAATTGTTATCATAAGAGTTCTTCGAGTTGATTGATGTTTTCTAGGACAATATCAGCACCTGCAGCATAGAGGTTTTCGGCATCTGTGCCAATACCAATGCACAGGCAATCACCAGCCAATCCTGCTTGCATATCATCAACGGTATCGCCACAAAACCACATGCGTGATTTTTTTGTTTCGTTTTTGATCCAATTTATGCCCTCAGGCGAGGGTTTTTGATGGCTGACATCATCGGCAGAAATGAGGTGATTGGGTTTAATGCCTAATTGTATGATGCCTTCATTTGCCTCAAGCTTTGGTCTACCAGTGATGATGGCGGTGGTGTAATCATTGTTGAATAAATTATCATTTTGTAATAAGTTGACTTCGTTGTGTTTATTGGTTTGGTAGTATTCTTGAAATTTAGTGATGATTTTATTTAAATCACTCTCAAAGTTTAGTTGATTAACCAGTCCTTGCGTTAAATCCCAATCATTGTTAAATCCGCCTTTTGAGCGAAGTTCGGCGATTTTATCGTTATTTATACGTATTTTGGTGAAATAATATACAGTTTCCATAATGCATTGGTCATAAGATTTTGAGGTATCAATCAACACACCATCCATATCAAAGCCAATAATTTCAGGTTTGAAAACAGTCTGTAAAGCATCAAATAACAGTGTTATATTTTCAGGAATGGTGATGCGGACAGAATCAGGTAAATCCTCTAAAGTGGTTTTGATTTGTATGCCTAATTTACCCAGATACAAACTCAGTAATATTTTTTTCTTGGGTGGCAGGTTAAACAACAAAAAATTGCCTTTGCCATTAAAAACTTCGATGCCACAGGATTTGAGAAAGCCATAAACCAGTTGACGATTAATGGCAATCACTTTGCAATAGCGTGTTACTTCATTAGTATTTTTTAAGGCATGTTTTGCCATTTGCAAACTTAATTGATTGACATTAAAGGGTGGGGCTATTTTTTTAAATGCATTGATTAAAGTGCTATTGCCGACCAAATAACCCAAACGAGCACCTGCTAAACCATAGGCTTTTGAGAAAGTTCGCAGTGAAATGACATTATGGTAATTTAAGGCATAGTTCAGTTTTGAGTTTTCAAGAAAAAATTCAACGTAAGCTTCATCTAAAAATACCTTTGTGCCTATGGCATGTGCAATTTCAATTAAATTGATTAAATCCTCTTCGCTTATGCATTCGCCTGTTGGGTTGTTGGGTCGGGTGATAATCAACCATTGATTGGGCTGCATATTTAGGGCCGTTGCCTCTAAATCAATGGATAAATTATCCAAGCTTTCAATGGTGGTGTGTTCAATGCCCCAAATACGCAATTGGTGGGTGTATTGGCTAAAAGCAGGTAGTGGCAAAAGGATGGATTGCTGGTTTAATTTGCACATTTTAAACAACAAGTCGATGGATTCATCACCGCCATTGGATAAGAAGATATTATCCGTTTCACAATTTAGGTTTTGAGCAATTAATTCTTCCACTTCGACTCGGTTGGGGTATTTCCACAGTTGCGATGTGTCCAAGATAAAGTCATTTAACCAATTTGGGATGGAATCGGCCCGTTCATTGAAATCCAGTTTTAGCATGGTATCGCCCTCTAAATTGCCTTTCTAATCGGTATTTCTAAAATATCAATCGCTCCGGCTTTTATCAATTTGGGGATTAATGATTTTACTTCACTCTTTTTCACGGCTGCTCGCACGGCATAATCCTTGCTGTTATAAAGTTTGGCAACTGTTGGTGCACGCATAGCTGGTAATAGATTGACTACATTTTCAATAGTGGCTTCATCACAGTTCATTTCTAATAAGACCCGTTTGCGGCCATTGAGCACACCGTTCATTAACACCAACATGTCATCAATAATCGCCTTTTTCTCAGGGTCATCTAAACAGGTTTGATTGGCAAAAAACTGGGTGTTGCTGGTGTAAACCGAATCGACAATTTTCAAGTGATTGGCTAAAATAGTCGTGCCAGTGCTGGTGTTGTCAATAATCATATCGGCATCCTCTGGCGGGAACACTTCGGTTGCACCATAAGAACGAATGAGTTGGTAATCAAAACCATTGTCGCTCAGGAATTTATCGCTTAATGTTTTGTATTCGGTGGCGACAATAATTTTACGTTTTTTCAAATCAGCATAATCCCAATCATCTGGAATACACGCCACAATTTCAACAGGATTAAATCCCAAAGACTTCAATACCTGCACATCGGCTTGCTGTTCGGCAATCCAATCCATCCCAGCAAAACCAATATCGTGTTGCTCAAGCTCGACTAATTTTGGAATATTTTGCGATTTTAATAATTTTATCTCAAAGCGAGCATCGGAACAAATGGGTCGGTAATTACGCTCATTGCTTTTAAAAGACAAGCCGATTTCTTCCAGCAGCTTGACTATCTCTATTTGCAGTTTGCCTTTGGGTATTGCCATTTTTATTTTCATGTTGTTTCTCATAAGTTTTGCCATAAAAAAAGCCCCGTTGAGGTTAATCTAACGGGGCTTTTGTGTTGTGTTGAATGTTTTATTTAACGCATATCAGCAAGCACCGTCGATAAGAAAATGGCGGTGATGGCGATGTAATGTTGTTAAATTCATGTTCATGCTTCTTATATTAGTGAAGATTAATGTGATGTCAACACAATCTTTTAATTCATTTGGTAAAAGTGTTGTTTTTATCAAAATTAGAATCTTGCCTGTGTGATACAATGCAATTTTGGACTAAATTAGAGAAATAAAAAAGCCGAACATTAGTTGTTCGGCTTCAAATCGAGGTAATTTTTTATAATTATTATTTAAGGGCATTTTTAACTTGGAATAACAATAACATAGAGAATGTTCTTAATGCAAGAAATTAACTAAAATTAATTAAATAACAAGGCAATAATTGACGATGACACCCGAAAGATACAATAAAATCAAACAGGTTTTACACAAAAGGCAAATGGATTTAACCGTTATTATGGACAACATCCACAAGCCACATAATTTTAATGCGATTGTACGAACCTGTGATGCTGTGGGCATTCAAGACGTGCAATATGTGCCAGTAACAAAAGGTTATCGGCAATTAAACTATTATGCCAAGGGCTCACAAAAATGGGTTGAGGCGCATAAATACGATAAATTTACCACTGTAGCTAAAGAGTATAAAGCCAAGGGCTATCAATTACTTGCAGCGCATTTTTCTGACCAAGCCGTCGATTACCGTAAAATAGATTACACCATTCCAACGGCTATCGTCATGGGCACAGAACTTAAAGGCATCAGTGATGAAACCGCAAGAATTGTGGATAAACACATTATAGTGCCTATGCATGGCATGATAGCCTCGTTAAATGTATCGGTTGCCTGTGCCGTAATTTTGTTTGAAGCGCAACAACAGCGTTTAGCTGCGGGTTTGTACAATAAGCGTGCAATGCCTGATGAACGGTATAATAAACTGTTGTTTGAATGGAGCTATCCACGGATTGCACGTATGTTTCGAGAGAAAAATGAAGCCTACCCAGCTTTAGATGAGGACGGTTATTTTCAAGAGTAGCTTTTAACTATTCCAAATCCATTTCGGCGACTATCGCCAATGGCTAAGTTTTTGCTTCCATGTTGAACCGCATTAATGCCTCCAAAGTACAGGCTGCGATGTAACCATGACACGGTATCTTCAAAGGGCAAATTTAAGGGAATAACATCTTCTTTGTTTATCCCGAGCTCCATATCTAAAACACCATTTTCATAATGAAAGCGAGGGGCATTGATGGCTTGATCTAAGGTGTTGTTATTGGCAATGATGTGCCAAATGACTTGAAAAAGGGCGGTTTTTATTCGGTTTGATCCTCCCGTACCCAGCGCAATTTTATCCGTGCTGTTGGCTATAATTGTGGGCGACATCATGGATGCCATGCGAGTGTTTTCTTTAAAATTAAAAAAACCATTGGTGTTTATGTCTTCTTCACCTAAAAAGTTGTTTAACATAAATCCACAATTGGGTGCCACATAGCCACAGCCTTCACCATTGGAAACCGTCATGCTAGCCACATTATTATCATCATCAATCACACTCATGTGTGTGGTGCCTTTGGAACTTTGAAAAGCATCCTTGTTTTTAAATTCATCCGCGTTAATCATGGCCTCAATAATTTTTTGTTTATCACTTTGAGCAGAAGAATTCAGCGCGTGCTTTATTTGCTCTGTGATGAGCTTTCCTCCAGTGGTCGGATAAGCATTGGTTAATATTTTCCAATTATTTAATTCCAATGAAAGGGGTTCGCGAATGCTAACTTGATAGTTTTCAAAATCTTGTTGCCTTAATAATCCATTATAATGCTTCATGTCATTAACAATTTCAAGGGCAGGTGCATCAAAATAAAACCAGTCCATTGGATTGCTAGCAAGGTTTTCTAAAAAAGTTGCTAAGTGTTTATTACTTTGAATATCTCCTTCTCTTAAAAGACTGTTTTGGGGTGTCGAAAAGATTGCCTGAGCATGGCAAGAACTTTTTAGAATAGGTGTTAATATTTTAATGACTTCAGCCCCTATCGCATTGATTTCTATTCCTTGGCGTGCTTTTTTTACGGCAGGAGTTGCGATTTGTTTTAAATCCATTGAGCCTAATTGATTGTGTATGGCAAAAATACCCGCAGGAATACCAGGAGTTGCAACCGAGGACATGCCAATATGAAATTCTTGTTGTGTGGCTCCAAAATTACCAATGATAGGGTAGAAATCTTTTTCCACCACGTCTTTAGTAAAAGGAGTTTGCGCAAAAAAATCAAAAATTAGTGCCTTGTCTTTGTTGGGTTGAGCTAATAAATAGCCACCACCACCTGGTGATGATAGCAAGGGTTCACTAACAAAAGACATGAATAAAGCCGCCAATATGGCATCATAAGCATTGCCACCATCGTCTAAAATTTGGGCTGCGGCTTTGCTGGTGTATTCATTGCCTGTTGCAATGGTGTAAGTTTTTGACATAATAGTTAAGATTGTAAATTAAAAGTGACAGGACCTTCATTGGATAAAGAAACTTGCATATCGGCTGCAAAAATTCCAGTTTGGACTTTGATTCCAAGTTTTTTGGCTTGAGTTATTAAATAATTGTATAAATTTTCACTTAATTCGGGGTTGCCAGCACTGGAAAAACTAGGTCTTAAGCCTTTTTGAGTATTTGCCACTAAGGTAAATTGTGAAACAAGAAGCAGTTCAGCTTGAATATCAAGTAATGATAGGTTCATTTTACCTTGTGCATCAGTAAAAATTCGATAGTTAACAATTTTTTGCAAAAGTCTTTCGGCATTTTCTTGGCAATCATTTTTCTCAACACCAATAAATGCTAATATGCCATCTGAAATATTACCAACTATTTGATTGTTAACTTTTACCTGAGCTTGAGAAACTCTTTGTATCAATGCTTTCATGCAAATCTATTTGATTTTAAATAAGCATTATAAAAAAAAAGTACAACAAGTGGGAGCTTTGTAGCAATAAAGATTGTTTTCTTTTCACGGTACTTAAGTAAACTCAATTACCTCTTACGCTTGAATGGATTTATTTTTCCTCCAGGTTGATGTAATTTTTTAGGTTTTCCTATGCTATGTAGGAAATTTCCTACAAACATAGAGCAATTTGCCACTATTAATTTTTCACCAAAATTGGATAATGGTCACATTAAGGAAACAAATTAACGGATAAAATTTGTTGTGTTAAACATGGATAAATGGATTTTTTTGTTATCAACACCAAATTAGCCGCGTAGGAAGGCAGTAATTTGACAGATGGACTTGTATTTCGGGGAAAAGGAGCTGGTTAGGATGACCAAATTTTTAAACCGCCAGTTTATCTGGCGGTTTTTTTTTACAAATAGATTTTCCTCTTTCAAATACTTGCAATCCCCTTTATTATTAGTGCTTTCTTATTTCTAATTTTCCTGTGAAAGCCATCTTATTTAATCTAATTTTAAAACTCTCTCAAAGTTTGTCACTTCAAAAAGGGCGCAATGTGGCGCATTTTATTGGTTCGATTATGTGGAAACTATCAAAAAAGAACAAGAATATTACTTTAACCAACATAAAAAAATGCTACCCAATCCTAACGCTTGAACAGCAAAATAAAAGAGCTCGAGCCAGTATGGATGCCGCTTTAATGAATTTTTTTGAGCTTGGTTGTTTGTGGAAAAAACAAACAAAAGTAGAAAGCTATATTGAAAACATTTATGGAATTGAAGAATTCCAAACAGCACTCAACGAAGAAAAAGGCTTGCTATTGGCAGCGCCGCACATGGGTAATTGGGAAGTATTAAATTTAGTCTTAGCGCAGTTTGAAAAATTTGCTTTTTTATATAAGCCGCCAACAGATAAAAAAATTGAAGAATTGTTAATAAAATACCGTGGAAAATCTAAGGCTTTGCAGATAGAAGCAAACCTCAAAGGCGTAAGAAAAATAATGATGCATTTAAAAGACAAAGGATTTATTGCTATCCTGCCAGACCAACGACCAAAATCAGGACAAGGCATGTTTGCTCCATTTTATGGCATTCCCACTTATACCATGACTTTGTTTTCAAAACTCGCAGTTAAAACCAAAGTCCCTGTATTCTTTGCCTACGCACTGCGAACTGAAAAAGGATTCACTGTTCACTTTGAAAAAAGTGACAATGACATCTATACTAATTTAGAAACTTCAGTTGCTTACTTAAATAAAAAAATCCAAACCATCGCCGATAAAGCACCCGAACAATACCAATGGACATACAAAAGGTTCAGCATTCAGCCTGAAGGGGAAGCTTCTTTTTATTAGATATGATGTTAACCCTTTGTATTTTTGTTTATTAAGTCCAATGTGTGTTTGGCTTGAGTGTGATTTAGCCTAGCAGCACTTTTTAACCACTTCATGCCTTCTTTATTATCCACTTTTCCCCCTTCTCCTTTAAGCAGCATAAGTGCCAGATTAAACTGAGCTTGCGGATTGTCTTGAACGGCTGCTCTTTGGTACCATTTGCGGGCATTGGCTTTGTTTTTGTAAGTGCCTTTGCCTTGTTCAAAGAAACTTGCAACTAAAAATTGTGCATTGGCATTATTTTGTTCAGCAGCTTTTTCTGCCCAAAATAATGCTTGTGACAAATCTTGATTTAAACTCTTATCAGAACTTAATAAAACGGCTAAATTAAATTGAGCTGGTGCATAATTGAGTTCAGCCGATTTTTTATACCACTTTAAAGCTTTGAGGTAATCTTGCGTCACTCCTTGTCCATGAAGGTAGTTTTCTGCCAAGAAACTCATGGCGACTTCATCGCCTGCTTGTGCGGTTTCAACCAACTTTTCAAAACTTAAATCTCGGTAACTTTCACTGCAAACCGTAAGGGAAAGAAACAAACTTATAATTACAATAAAAAATTTCATAGCACTCTTTAAAAATAAAATCCCTATGTTACCTAAAAACACATTCATTTAGCAAATTCAATGAAAAATTCACCAAATAAATACAAGAGCACCCGACATAACCCTATAATGTTGCATTATTAACTCTGCGGAATAATTATTAAGGGAACAGACATGAAATTTAATTCTATTGGCTTTGCCACACAAATTCAACAAGCTATTGATGCCTGTGGGTACAAAAAAATGACGCCAGTTCAAGAAAAATCGGTAGCTTTGGTTAGAAAAGGGCATGACTTATTAGTCAACGCTCAAACAGGAACAGGCAAAACAGCGGCATTTGC
>CAMZLQ010000189.1 GCA_947311585.1 uncultured Alcanivoracaceae bacterium
CCTTTATTAGCAAATTTTCTGCTCATTTTTCTTTCGCCCCATAATACTTTCACAGTCTCATTAATCCACAACCCAACTAAATAAACTTTTTTCCCGTAATCAACTCAAAAGCTTCGTGGTATTTCTTAGCTGTGGCTGCAATAATATCTTTTGGCACTTTGGGCCCTGGAGCGGTTTTATTCCAATCGAGGGTTTCGAGGTAGTCGCGGATGAATTGTTTGTCGTAGCTTTCTGGGCTGGTGCCGATTTGGTATTTTTGTTTATTCCAAAAGCGGGAAGAGTCGGGAGTTAGAATTTCATCCATTAACACCAAATTGTCGTTGTCATCCAAGCCAAATTCAAACTTGGTATCGGCGATAATTATGCCATTTTTATCCGCGTGTTTGGCTGCCATTTGATAAAGCTTAAGTGAAACTTGTTGGACTTGATTGGCTAAATCTTCACCGACCAGTTCAATCATGCGTGCAAATGAGATGTTTTCATCGTGATCACCAACAGCAGCCTTTGATGAAGGGGTGAAAATAGGTTGAGCTAGTTTTTGTGCTTGTTGCAAATCTTTGGGTAAGTCAATGCCACATATTTGCCCACTTTGTTGGTAATCCTTCCAACCCGAACCAATGATATAACCGCGTACAATCGCTTCAACGGGCAGGGCTTTAAGTTTTTTTACTACTACCGCTCGTTTGATTAAATCATCATTGGCATCTTTAATGACTTCTTGCACTGGTGTGCCAGTCAGGTGGTTTGCGATAATGTCTTTGGATTGAGCAAACCAAAAGTTGGAAATTTGCGTCAGTAATTGGCCTTTTTGTGGAATCACATCAGGTAAAACCACATCAAATGCACTTAAACGGTCGCTGGCAACCATTAATAGGCGTTTACCATCAATTTGATAAACATCTCTGACTTTTCCTTTATGAATTAGCGGTAAATTAATCATGATTGAAGTAAAATGCTCAACTTTAGAAAGATGCATTCTAACATTTTAGGTTTAAAAATATACTCAATATGATAAGTTTTGGTTCAATAATCGGTTCAATCATTGGATTTAAGTTCGGTAGCTATTTTGGCATGTTTTTCTTTGCCTATTTAGGCTACCAGGCCGAAAACTGGGTGATGGAAAATATGTTTGGGCGTGTTTCTCGCAAACAACGCATCCAAAAAAGTTATTTTGAAGCCCTTTTTGTATCACTTGGTAAGCTTGCCAAAGCCGATGGTGTAGTGACTAAAGATGAAATTCGCAAATGCGAGGCCGTTATGCAACAAATGCGTTTGGACACAAAACAACGCAATCGAGCCATCGAGTTATTTAATCTAGGTAAAAAACCTGCAAGTAATATCGATCCGTATTTACATAATTTGATGAAAGAATCACGGGGTTCTTACGCGGTCAAACAAATGTTTATGGACGTGATGATTGAAGTGGCAATAGCAGAAAACAACATCAATCAAGCTGAATTGAATTTCTTAATATGGTTGTGTCAGTCGATTCGTTTCCCACAAAATATTTTTATTACTTTACTGCGTATGCGTGGCTTTAATGTCAATAATGGTAATCAACGCCAACACTCACAGCAAAACCATTCGCAACAATGGCAACGTAAAGCCACAACTAGCCCATACCAAACTTTAGGTGTTTCATCATCGGATAGCAAGGCTGTCATCCGACGTGCCTATAAAAAACTCATGAGTCAAAATCATCCCGATAAACTTATCGCCAAAGGTTTGCCACCAGAAATGATAGAGCTTGCTAAAACCAAAACCCAAAATATCCAAGCAGCTTGGGAAGAGATAAAAACAAGCCGTGGTTTTTAATGATTAAATAATTTATCCAGACAATTATTTCTTGAGTCTTTATATATTCATAGGTACAATAATACGTACTTAAAATATAAAAATATTATGGATACTATGAGCTACTCATCTTTTAGAGCCAATCTTGCCAGTGCTTTAGATGCGGTCAATGAAAATCACAAACCTATTATTATCACACGACAACAGGGAAAACCTGCGGTAGTAATCAGTTTGGAAGACTTTCAATCCTATGAAGAGACCGCGTATTTAATGGCAAGCCCCAAAAATGCGCAAAGACTTAATCAAGCCATTAATGAAATTGAGTCGTCAAAAACCATGCAACATGAATTAATTGAAGAATGATTCTTTGTTGGGCGCAAAGCGGATGGGAAGACTATCTTTATTGGCAACAGACAGAAAAAGCTAAAATAAATCGAATTAACCGACTCATAAAAGATATATCGCGCAATCCATTTGAACGACTTGGTGACCCAGAACCACTTAAACACAACTGGAGTGGCTATTGGTCAAGAAGAATAGACCGCGAGCATCGACTTGTTTATAAAGTAACGCAAGACTCAATAATAATTGCCCAATGTCGATACCATTATTAATAAATCTCTATGAAACTCTGCGACTGCTCTGATTTTCTTAGCAGTTTCTAACGAAAATAAACCATGAGAAAAATATGATTTTAAACTGGATAGATTGGGCGATTATTATCGCTTTTATGGGCTTAAGTTGGTACTTGAGTACCCAATACAAAAAACAAAAAATTCAAAACTTGAATGATTACTTTTTAGGTGGGCGCGATTTGCCTTGGTATGTGGCGGGGATTTCTATGGTGGCAACCACTTTTGCGGCTGACACACCACTAGCAGTCGCAGAAATTGTGGCACTCAATGGCATATCGGGCAATTGGATATGGTGGAATGCCTTGGCAGGTGGTTTATTAACCGCCATTTTCTTTGCTAAGTTATGGCATCGTTCGGGTGTTTTGACCGAAGCTGAACTCATCGAATTGCGTTATTCAGGAAAAGCAGCAGGGTTTTTAAGAAAATTTAAAGGCGCATATTTGGGGCTGTTTATGAATGCTTTGGTCATTGGCTGGGTTAATCTGGCGATGATTTCAATCATCCAAGTGTTGTTAGGTTTATCGAATGAACAAGCCTTTTGGGTGGTGGCAGCATTGATGTTGTTTGTGACTTTTTATTCAACCATTTCAGGGCTACGTGGTATTGCTCTTGTCGATGTCTTGCAATTTACCCTAGCTATGGTTGGCAGTTTTTTATTGGCTTGGTTTGTTTTGAAATCACCAGAAGTTGGCGGACTTGATGGCATTGTTTCCAAGTTGGGAGATAAGGGCACGTTAAATTTTTTCCCACAAATTGGTGGAGATTCTGCTTCGCAAATTTGGGTTTTACCCATGGGTTCATTGATTGGTTTTATGGCTTTTCAATGGTGGGCAAGTTGGTATCCAGGGGCAGAACCTGGCGGTGGTGGTTATATCGCCCAACGCATGATGAGTACCCGTACCGATAAAGATGCGCTTAAAGCAACCGTACTTTTTCAAGTCATGCATTATTGCGTGCGTCCGTGGCCATGGATTTTGGTTGGGTTGGCTGCTATCATTCTTTACCCTGAAATTGCTGCCGATGAAAAACGTCTTGGTTTTGTTTACACCATTCGTGATTTTCTCCCCACAGGCGCAAAAGGATTACTCGCCGCTGCCTTTTTGGGTGCCTACATGAGCACCATCTCAACCCAAATCAATTGGGGTGCGGGTATGATTGCCAATGATGTGTTAAATGTTAAAGACAAGAGTGAAAAACAACAATTAAAAACTTCGCGTTTTGTTAGTTTGGCACTGGCAGTAATTGCATTGTTTGTCACCACCCAACTCACTTCAATTAAAGCGGTATGGGAATTTGTTTTTCAAGCTGGTGCAGGACTTGGCTTGGTATTAATCTTGCGCTGGTATTGGTGGCGGGTGAATGTTTATTCGGAAATTTCTGCCACCATCACACCCTTTGTGCTTTATGGCTGGTTGAAGTTTAGCGACTCTGGCATGGCCTATGAAGCCAGTCTTGGAGCGGGTTACAATTATATCTTTGTGGTGTTAGTCACAACTGTTGTGTGGTTATTTATAACATTTCTTACGCCACCTGAAAACACACAAACACTTAAAAAATTCTACCAACGCGTTAAACCCAATGGTGCTTGGTCTGTTGTTGGGCATATTGTCGACTATAAAGACTTAGGCAAAAAGTTTGCCACTTGGATAGGACTGACGATTTTGGTTTATGCAGTTCTGTTTTTAATTGGAAAGATTCTATTGGGGTAGTTTAAGTTTGTAAATTTTTATTCCATAATTTAGAATTATACAAAAGAAATTGACACCAATCCATTTGAATCCTATCTATCCAGATAGCAAATGAGATGGAGCATACTTTATGGATAGGAAGTATAAAAAGCAAAATTACATATTTTTTTAACTAATTTCTGAATAAACTAACTCGATATATTTTATAATTTTATTTGAATATAACTGTACTATAAAGTAAAATTAAATTATCTATATTTGGAGATGAAATTTGACACACCTGCTAACTTTTTTACTTTTATCCCTAGTCTTTTTTAATGTCCATGCAAAAAAAAGTAACAAGATTACAAGTTCTTTTAAATATTCGCAGTTTTCTATACAACAAAAAAAGAATAAACTTATATTGAGTTGTAAACCTTTAAATGCTAGCTCGGCAGCAGTAGGCAATATCAACTGGATTAGTGAATGCAATAACATTGCTTTTAATTTACTAACTCAAGAAAAGTATCAAGAAATTCTTGTTGACAAAGAGATTAAAGATAATCCTTTTGGACGCATTTCTTATCAAAGAGCGTTAGAATCTAACGGATCAAATATGAAAAGGAAATCAATAAGAAAAGTATTTAAAATAAATTAATTACTTTTTACTCTTTCTGTATCAAGAGTCAATTGTAAATGAAGAGATTTGTTAATAAATTGCAATAATTTTGTTGCGTATAATATTTGATTTTTTAATAAACTAAACCCATGTTTTGCTCCTTTTACTTTAATGAACTCAACAGGCTTATTTAATTTTTTCAAGATATAGTTTAAACGAATAGAGTGTTCAATATTAACCCGAGGATCCTCTGTTCCATGTATTAATAATACGGGGGCATTTATTCTTTTAGCATTATACAAGGGTGATTGTGATTTTAACTTTTCTATATCTTTGTGCGGGTCGCCAACAATTTCAATCATCTGTTTAATCGAATCTTTATTAATATTCCAATCACTTGAGGTGAACATTAAAGGTAAATCTGTAGGTCCTGCCATTGAGGAGATGCATTTATATCTTTGAGGGTAATTAATATGAAGCATTAAGGCTGAATAGCCTCCATAACTTGCTCCTGCTGCACAAATTTTATTCTTATCAAGTTTATATTTTTTTATAGTATATGAGACAACATCATTAATATCTTCCTCAATTTTGATGCCCCATTGCTTTTTTCCAGATTCTTGGAATTTATTTCCAAATCCTGAAGAGCCACGATAATTGATTTTTAAAACGGCAATACCGTAGGATGCCAGAAAATGGGATAAGGAATCGAAATATCCGTAACTTCTAACACCTATTGGTCCACCGTGAGGCATAACAATCAAAGCTTTTGCTGCTTGATTTTCGGGTAAAGAGAGGTAAGATTCTATGGTCAGACCATCGCTATTTTTATACTGAATAAATTCTAAATAGCCCTTATCTAAATTTCTACGCCAGTTTGCTTTATCAATAATTTTGTTATTTTTTAGTTGCTTCAAATCAACATTAACATAGATGCCTTCATTCTGAAAATTGTGTAATAAGAACAAATGATTTGAATAATCTAAATTGCTGGCAATATAGTAATTTTCGTAATCTTGATATTCTTTATTGAGACTTTGTTGAGCTGTTTTTAGGTTTTTGCTCATTAGTACATCATGAGTTATCCCATTCTTGATATAACTGACTGCCAATAACTGCGAATTACGTGGGTTGATTTTTATATCAGACACGTCATAATCCTTGGAATAAAACAATTTTTTTTCAACTAAAAGGTTATCACTGTTAAATAAATAAACTCCTTTTTTATCTTTGTTTTTAAGTCTTTTAATGGCAACAAATTGATTGGATGAATTGATTGTTCTTGGGAAAATTAAATCATCACTATTTTCATCAAGTGAAAAAACTTTTACCCAGCGATTCTTTTTTAATATCCAGTATTGAACAAAATCTTTTTGATTTGAAAGAATCAATCGGATTTTTTTGTTTTCATCTGCCAACCAGTAGATAGGTTTTTTTATGTTTTTAGCTATTTTTTTGGCAAAATGAAAGTCTTCTTGACTTGTTTTATAATCTGTCAAATCGATTAAATAAACACCTGAGGTGTATTTTTTTGTGTGGATTAAATGGGCAAAATAGACAGTATTTTCTGTTTGTGGAAGTGCATCAACCACATAGGCTCTCTTTTCAAACTCAAATGAAGATTGAACTTGTATTTCGTTATTAAATGTTAAATGCAAGACTTTAAAAATTGAGTTGCCAGTATTTGAATGCACTTTGTTTAATTGCACAATTAACGAGTTATCATCAATCCATTTGATGTCTGCAATAGTAATGTTAACACCATTGGTAGCATTGAAAATAACGTAGGATTTTTTCTTGTTAATATCAACAATTTCAATGTGTTCTTGTGCATCATAATAAGTTTCTGCAGCCAAGTAATGCCCATTTGGGCTCATGACCATTCGGTAATATTCACTTGATTTGAAATAAAGTTGAGCAGAGTCTTCCAAGGTTTTACAATTCACTGTAAAACTGCATAAGAGAATCAGTGAATAAATTCTAAACACGCGTATTAGTTTTGTGATTTTTTATCAAGTTCTTGGTTAAATTCAAGAAAGGGATCGGGGTTTTCTCCAGCGTACATCATTGGGTACTTATCTAATAGCTTTGGAAAATTTTCACTGATATATGCTAGTACTTGTGTTGAATTGTTTATTACATTATAGTTATAAACAACCTTATTTCTTTCATTTAACCAGCCTCTAAATTCGAGCGTGCCTGGGTAATTTAGTTTCCCTGCTTTAACTTCAAATAAGGTCAAGTTTTGCTCTATATTAAAAGTGTGAATAGTGTTTCCTGAATACCCTCTTCCTTCTTTCCAATAATATTTTCCTTCAGGCAATTTTATGATTTTCATTTGAGACCCTGGTCTTAGTTTTTTCATTGAATAAATAGGAAATGTTTTTCCTTTTTTTCCTAAGCTTATTTTAGCAATTCTGAAATTGATGTCGATAATTAATACGACTAGCCCTTCATTAGCTTTAAGCCCTTTTTTTTGTTTAAAATCGATGACTTTGTCTTTAGCAAGAGAACTACTGATAAATAAAACCAGTAGGGTGGTCAAAACTTTCTTCATTATTTTATCCTTTAACAAGTAACAAGTGGTTTAAGTATATAACCATAACTAGCCTGAATATTTCATAGCCCAGTTAAAATACAGTCGTGGCAGCCTTGTAAATATGTTATAATTCAATTAGTTATAAAGAAATAAACAAAAAAGACTGCCATGACAAATCGTAACCAAAAATCAATTGAATTTCAAGCATTAAATCGTAAAATTATCCAAGGAGAATTTTCAGGAGGAGACATAACCAGTGATGCGGGTGTGTTATTGTTGCGTGAAAGTGACCGAAAGATTGGTTTAACTAAAGCCATAAATAAAGTGATTAACGATCCGAGGAACCCAAAATTTATCCAACACAGCCAATTAAGTTTGTTGCGTCAACGTGTCTATTCAATAGTTTTAGGATACGAGGACCTCAATGATCATACCCAATTGAGAAACGATATTGCATTTCAAACAGCCATTGATGAAGAAGATATTTTAGCCAGTCAGTCAACATTGTGTCGATTTGAAAACCGTATTGATAAAAAAGAAATTGTCATGATGCATGAGGTATTAGTTGAAATATTCATCAACTCATTTACCAGCTCACCAAAAGAACTCATACTAGATTTTGATGCAACAGATGATCCAACTCATGGCAATCAGGAAGGTAAGTTCTTTCATGGATATTATGATCACTATTGTTTTTTGCCATTGTATGTTTTTTGTAAGGACCAACTTCTGGTCAGTTATTTACGCCCTAGCAATATTGATGGAGCAAAACATACATGGGCAATACTATCGCTTTTGGTAAAAAGATTTAAGAGGCAGTGGCCAGATGTAGAAATCATATTTCGAGGAGATGGCGGGTTTTGTCGTCATAAGATGTTGGACTGGTGTGACTCACATGATGTTAAATATATAGTCGGACTGGCTAAAAACAACGTTCTTAAGGGTATGGTTGAAAATGAAATGGAGCTTATGGAGATTGAATCTAAAAAAACAAAAGAGCCACAAAGGTGTTTTAAAGACCTTGAATATGGAGCCAAAAGTTGGAAACACAAAAGAAGAGTCGTTTCAAAAATTGAACACTTACCTAGAGGAGCCAACCCACGATTTATTGTAACCAATCTTGATGGTGATGGTAAAACATTATATGAGGACGTTTATTGTGCTCGTGGGGATATGGAAAACAGAATCAAAGAACAGCAATTAGGGTTGTTTGCAGATCGCACCAGTGCAAGTGCCTGGTGGGCAAATCAGTTTCGATTAATGTTGTCATCTATTGGGTATGTATTATTGGAAAATATGCGCAGAACAGCTTTAAAGGGAACAGAGTTTGCCAAGTCTCAAATGACAACAATACGACTTAAACTACTTAAGATTGGGGCGGTGATTGTAAAAAACACAAGACGAATAAAATTCATGTTCTCAAGCTCTTATCCATGGCAGGAAGAATTTATGCTTATTGCCAATCGCTTAAACGCCACTTAAAACTTGATGAGTGCTGTTCCCGGCATGTTGATAAATAATGGGGTTATGGATAGTTGTGTCTGAAATTTATAAAATCACTAAAAAAACCGAATCTTAGATTGAATTAGCATTGTAGGGAATTAAAAAATCTATTTTTCTCAATATGGGCAGTTAAAAATTTAGACCATGAAATATTCAGGCTA
>CAMZLQ010000190.1 GCA_947311585.1 uncultured Alcanivoracaceae bacterium
TCCGTATTTCCTTTCGTTCCGGCTTGTCTGCAATGAGAGGTTTTATTACTTTTATGTTATGAATGTTATGAATGTAATGAAGGTTAGGAATGTCAGGAATGTCAGGAATGTCAGGAATGTCAGGAATGTCAGGAATGAATGGTATGTCAGGCATGGAAGGTAAAAATAAAAAGAAAAAATCTAAATGGTGGAAGCCTAAAAAGAAATAATTTTTAGATTAGTAAGAGTAGCAATAGGGGTGTCAAATCGCCTCTATTGCCGCTAAAGTTATTTACAACATAAATTTTTTAAAGAAGAACTTAATAATAATTCAAAACAATTGACTTATTAAATTTGTTTTTCTTTGGTAATGGAGAGATATTCCTATGAAACACAAAGTAACCTATTTAAACAAATGCATACTATTTGCAGTAATAGCTTTATGCGTTAATACTGTAGTTGCAAAAGATATAATGGCACAATACGATAAGGCACGAAGGAATCTGATTCACCAAAAACCATTAATTGACAAGGCTAGCAACAAAGATTGTTTGGCTTGTCATCAAGAAATCTTAAAACGTAATATTCGTCAAGTTTCACCAGCTGGTGTAAAAGCCAAAGAGTCACTTGCTTGGTATCAAACCTTAGATACCTACAAAGGAGAACAAAAAACCTTTCACCAACGCCATTTAGTGACGCCGTTGGCAAAAGAATTAACAAATTTAAAATGCAACACCTGTCATCAGGGCAATGATTTGCGAGAAGAATCAGTCATCCCTCCTGATAGCAACAACACAACAAGAACCCAAAGGAAACACGTTAACCCTAATGTTTGTTTAATGTGCCATGGCAAGATGAATGTGGCTGTGATGGGCATACCAGAATCATGGGAAAAGAATGGTAAATTATTTAACAATGATTGCCTCACTTGTCACGCAACAATTCGTACAAACCGCCATAAAGTCAATTTTCTCAATGCCGAGGCAATTGAAGCATCAGCAAAAAGTCACAAAGACACGTGTTTTGGATGTCATGGTGGACGTGCATGGTACCGAATTGTGTACCCTTACCCTAGGCATAAGTGGGAAAACATGTCAGAAACAATACCTGATTGGGCAAAGAATCGACCTACCGAATCCGACCCTAGATTTTTAATCAAAAAATAGAGAGATTATCATGACAAATATATTAAAAAAAATAAACAAATCTAGACTCAATCCAGCCAGAAGAAAATTTCTCAAACAAACATCAACAACGGCAGGTGCGTTAGCGGCGAGTTCACTTCTTACTTTAACACCAAGCGAAAAAGCCCAAGCTTTTGCCTATGAACCCTACCCAAAAGATGATCAACTAGAAACGGTTGTTACCAGTTGCGCACACAATTGTGGTTCTCGTCATGTACTGGTTGCACATAAAAAGAATGGGGTAATTGTTCGTTTATCAACCGATGATGGTCGCTACCAAGAAGATGGTCATTTTGGTAAAGATACAGAACAGGAACCACAACTGCGTGCTTGTTTACGAGGACGTTCATACAGACAAAGGATATATTCAGCAGAAAGATTATTATATCCTATGGTTAGAGTAGGTAAACGTGGCGAAGGCAGATTTAAACGCGTTTCATGGGACGAAGCCTTAACAAAAGTCACTGAAAAAATGAAGGAAATTACCGAAAAATACGGTGTTGGTAGTTTGTTAGATCAATCCTATGCAGGTTCTTCCTATGGTGTTTTGCATAAATCTGATCAAATCGAAGGTTTGCTTGCCCGTTTCTTAGGTATGTTTGGGAATCGTTGTAGTTCTTGGTCTGTGCCATCATACCAAGCCACAACATTTAGTTCACGCATGACCTTTGGAACCATCCATGATGGCAATGAAGATGATGCTTTTATGCATTCAAAACTTATTATTATGTGGGGATGGAATCCAGCCTATACCTTTCATGGCGGCAATACATTTTATTATATGCGTTTGGCAAAACAACGGGGATGTAAATTTGTCGTTATTGATCCTCAGTTTACCGATTCAGCTGCAGCTTATGATGCGTGGTGGATACCCATCAAGCCCAATACTGATGCTGCCATGATGGCAGGAATGGCACATTATATCTTTAGTAACAATTTACAAGATCAAGAATTTATCAATAAATTCACCCAAGGCATGGATAAAGGCACGATGCCAAATTGGGCACAAGGCAAAGAAAACTTTAAAGATTACATCATGGGTAAATATGACAAAACCCCCAAAACGCCCAAGTGGGCAGCGAAAATATGCGGTGTATCCGAAGAAGATATTATTAAACTTGCCCACATGTACGCAACGACAAAACCAGCTGCTCTAAAAGCATCGTGGGGACCAGGTCGTGCATCCTACGGAGAACAATATTCACGTATGGCAGCCGCTTTGCAAGCCATGACAGGCAATATTGGTATATTAGGAGGTTGTGCCGAAGGCGTTGGTAAAGGTTGGCACGCTGAAGCAGTCGCCCATCCTTATGATCAATATTCAAATATTTGGCACAGTTCTATTAAGTCAGACCGTTGGGCACATTGTGTTTTGAATTATCCCAATGTTAAACGTGAAGAAATTGGATTGTGGCCACGAGCTGATGAACGTGATGGTGTTATTCCAAATATCAAAGGAATATTTTGGCATGGTTCTGACTGGTTTAATCAGCTCACCAATATCAACAAAGAAATCGAAGCCATTAAAAAGCTAGAGTTAGTGGTTTGTATGGATGCAACCATCACCCCATCTGGTATTTGGGCTGATGTCTTGTTGCCTATTTGTACTCACTTTGAACGCCATGATGTTGCTCTGCCATGGTATAAAGGGCATTATTATATACATCGTCCAAAAGTTATCGAACCTATGGGAGAAAGTAAAACTGACTTACAAGTCTTTACCGAAATGGCGTATCGTCTCGGTTTTGGACCGGGGTACAACCCACGGGCGCAACGTGATTATTTTGAGTACAACGATGCTGTTGACGAATCTTATTTAGCCGATTGGTGGAATTACAAGGTCAAGCCCAATCAAGGCGTGACAATGAGCTGGGAACAGTTTAAAAAATACGGAATTTATAAATTTAAATACGATCATCCACATGTGGCTTTTGAGGAACAGATTAAACACGGTAAACCTTTTGAAACACAATCGGGTAGAATTGAAATATTTTCATCAGAATTGGCACAAATCACCGACTGGAAGAAAACCCAGTACGGGTATGAAATCCCTTCCATTCCAAAATGGATTGAGCCCTTTGAAAGCTTAAATCATAAGAAAAAGACCAAAAAGCATCCTTTTCATATGATTTCACCTCATCCGCGGTGGCGAACACATTCCATCTACAATAACAGTTCATGGTTACGAGAAACCTATGAGCAAGAGCTCACCATGAATGCCAGTGATGCACGCAAGCTTGGAATCAAAACAGGTGATATTGTTGAAGTCTATAATAAACGTGGCAAATGTGTAGTGCCTGTTTATGCGACTGAACGCTGCATGCCATCGGTGCTTGTTTTGTTTGAAGGAGCGTGGATGGATTTAGATAAAAAAGGAGTCGATAGGGCAGGCAATCCTGATTTTCTTACATTGGACGAACCAAGCCCTGCGGGAGCATTTGCATACAATACGGTTTTGGTAAATGTTAAGAAAAGTAAACTAGGACATCACCCCTTATGGGATAAATTGGCAACTTCACGTTCACAAGTGTTTAGACGTGATCAATAACTCAGGAGTATAAAAGTGGAAAAGAAAGATAAAGAAACCATAAAATTAGCAATAAAAAGAGTAAAAAAAGAAACCTATACCCCTGTTATTCCAGACAAACAATTAGGTTTCGTTCACAATAATGTTGATTGTATAGGGTGTAGAGCTTGTGAAATTGCTTGTAAAGACAAAAATGGCCTTGATGCAGGGCCACGCTTTCGGCGTGTACAATACATAGAAGGCGGTACTTATCCAGAAGTCTATGCCTTTAAACTGAATATGTCATGTAATCATTGTGCCGAACCTGCGTGTATTCCAACTTGTCCTACAGGAGCAATCTACAAACGCAAAGAAGATGGTATTGTTGATATTGATACCACCTTGTGTATTGGTTGCCGACGTTGTGAAGCCGCTTGTCCTTATGGAGCGCCCCAGTTTGATCCAGAAGAAAATGTCGTCAAAAAATGCAATATGTGCGTAGATGAGATAGAAGCTGGACGTAAACCTTATTGTGTTCAAGCTTGTATGATGCGGGTGTTAGATATTGATGAAGTTGATAAACTGTGGGACAACACATCTGAGACCAAAGCCATTGGCAAAAATGATAAAACCGTACGAATGGTCAAGAATATGGCTGATGTTGAACTAACCAAGCCATCAATTGCTTTCGTACCTCACCACAAAGGAAAAGTCGATGATGAGAAATAACAAAAAAAATAAAAGTAGCTCAGAATCAAAGCAAATCAAGCTTTTCTCAAAGAGTATTGCCAAAGACCTGGTGCTACTTTCGGCTATTCAACATACTGAATTAACCAAAGAAAAAATTCAAGAGCTCTACCAAATGGATTTCCCTCAAGGTCTTTGCTTTACCCTAAAGGATAAAGAGCTGATTAGAGCGGTTAATGATAACCTCGTTAACCTGCACAGCAAACTAGATGAGGAGATATTGGATGAGTTGGCGGTTGATTTTGCAAATATATATTTGGTTCATACCTACCAAGCATCGCCTTATGAATCCGTTTGGCTGGATGAAGAGAGTCTTATGCAACAGCAACCCATGTTTGATATAAAAAAAGAATACCAAAAACATCATCTTGAATTCAATGAGCAAACGCATTATGCCGATCATCTGTGTTTGCAATTAGAGTTTATTGCACATTTATTGAACAAGTCATCAAATAAAAGTGATTTATTAAACGTTGGAGAGTTTTTGGATAATCATTTATTGCGTTGGATAAAGTTATTTAGTGCGCGAGTTGCCAAGCACGCCATGACGGAGTTTTATGCAAGTTTTGTGGTGTTACAAGCAACCTATATTGAAGAACTTCGGTGTGTCTTAGAGGACATTACACAAACCAAACGAATCGAGCCTGTAGATGATAAAAAGCAGGTGTTTGAAGATATTCCAATGAAGTTTATCCCTGGTGTCGCAAAGAGTTGGTAAAAAACGTAATCCATGAAACTAACCCAATCTCTTTGCGTTCATAGTATTGCAGACTCCTCCTGTAATGCTTGTGTGGATATTTGTCCACATGGGGCCATCAACTTAGCTGATGGCTCCCTTGATTTAGACTTAGAAAAGTGTGATGACTGTGGATTATGTGTAGGAACCTGTCCCCAGCATGTTTTAAGCAACACATGGGAAAAAGAACTCGAACAAACACGATCCAGCCAGTGTTATATAACATGTGAATTTGCAACTATTAAAGGGTATGGAATCACAATCACGTGTATTTACAGTATTCACCTAGATACCTTAGCAAAATTATTTGCACATGGCATCAGATGCATCAACCTCAATTCTTCAGAGTGTAAAACCTGCATCCGATACCAAGAAAACAATAATATTGATTTCATCAACAAATTGTTAGAAAAAAAACTATCTAAGTCGTTGCTTGTAAACAAGGTCATAATCCAAAAAAATACTAAAACAAAAATAAACCAACCTAATTTATCAAGACGTTCGCTTTTTCGACCCATGCAAAATTTGCTAGAAGAAGCAGAAAGCTTAACTGAAAACTTAAACCTAGATTGTACAAAAGACAAGATGCCGTTTGTCCCTGAAATTGACGAATTAAAATGCAGTGCCTGTCATGCTTGTAGCAAAATATGCCCACATCAGGCAATCACGATTAAGGAACAAAACGATAGTATTTATTATCAAATTACGTCACAAAACTGTAACGGTTGTCAATTATGTGCGGATATTTGTCAAGATGATGCCATTAAAATATTTAAACACCACAAACAATTGCAAACACAAGTGAAATTAAAAGCACGACGCTGCCAACAATGCAAACATACATTTTTCTCAATAAAATCACCACAGCAGGCTGAAAACATATGTAATGTCTGTTACAAAATGCCTAAACGAAAAGATAGAATTCAAATAATAGTTTAATTTTGTCATAAAGCTGTCATACAAGTTTATTAAGATGGGCACATTCTTAATAAAACAGGTATGAAAAAGCCATGAAAAAATTTAAAACATTACTCGCAACAACTGCATTAATCACCAGTTTGTCATCTATGGCAGCAGGTCGTGATTATATTTCTATTGTAGGTTCGTCAACGGTTTATCCATTTGCTACGGTGGTGGCAGAGCGATTTGGTAAATCAACCAACTTTAAAACACCAAAAATTGAATCCACAGGCACAGGTGGTGGCATGAAGTTGTTTTGCAAAGGCATTAATGTGGATACGGCCGATATTACCAATGCATCGCGTCGCATCAAAGCCAGTGAATTTGCCATGTGCCAGAAAAATGGCGTCAAAGATATTGTTGAAGTGTTAATTGGTTATGACGGCATTGTTGTTGCCAATGCGATTAAATCGCACACTTTTGCTTTGACCCGTAAGGATTTATTTTTGGCTTTGGCTAAAGAAGTTCCAACGGGCAAAGATGGTGAATTGGTCGCTAATCCAAACAAAAAATGGAGTGATGTTCGCAAAGAACTGCCGAATGTTAAAATCGAAGTATTGGGTCCGCCACCAACATCTGGCACACGAGATGCTTTTGTTGAATTGGCAATGGAAGGCGGTTGTAAAAAATTTGATTGGATTAAAGCTACCAAGAAAAGCAACAAAGCCAAGTACAAATCCATTTGTCACACCATTCGTGAAGACGGTGCTTATATTGAAGCGGGTGAGAACGATAATCTAATCATTCAAAAATTGCAAAAGAACCCAGATGCTTTGGGCATATTTGGTTTTTCTTTCCTTGATCAAAACGCTGATGTTGTTAAAGGCGCGACTATCGATGGTGGCGCACCTGAATTTGACACCATTGCGGATGGTTCTTATCCTGTCTCTCGCCCTTTATTCTTCTACGTGAAAAAAGCCCATGTTGGTAAAATTCCTGGCATGAGTGAATTTTTAAAAGAGTTTACTAGCGAAAAGGCCATGGGTGAAGAAGGCTATTTGACCGATAAAGGTTTGATTCCATTGGATGAAGATAAGTTTAAAACGGTGCAAGATGCGGTTAAAAACTTAAAGCCTCTGTCATTATAAAATCCTAACTAAGGGGAGTGGGCTTTCTCAGTCTGTTTTAGTCCGCTCCCCAAAGTGTCTATTTAAATCATGACAATTTCTGCCATTCTTTTTCTGCTTGTACTTTTATCTGCCTTTAGTTACTTTATGGGCAGGCAAAAAATTCATGCGGTTTATCAACAGCAACGCCAAAATGTCGATACGAACGTGCGTTCCAAGGCAAAGTTCACCTTGCCCAAGTATTTTGGTTATGTCGCGGCTTTGTGGTCATTGGTGCCAGCGTTAATTGTGCTGTTAGTTATTGAAATTATTGATGAACCTATTGTTACCAATCAATTAACAAGCTACATGGTTCAATCCAATATCAATGTTGAAAACAATTTTGACTTGTATTTAAACGAAATTCAAAATTTAGATGCCAACAATTTAGCTGATGTTGAGCCAGCAAAAATAAAGGTGTTTGAAAAACTTAATCACCTGAATAAAATTGCCAGTACGGCAAAATCGGTCATTGTTTTTGCTCTGGCTATTTTGATGACTATTTTTGGTTTAAAGAAAATTGCCGTTGGCATTCCTGCGCGGCAGTATTTTGAAAAAGCTATCGAAATCATTTTGCTATTGGCAGCATCCATTGCGGTCTTAACCACGGTTGGCATTGTTTTATCGGTGCTTTTTGAATCCATACGATTTTTTGGTGAAATTCCTGTGGTTGACTTTATGTTTGGCACCCAATGGTCACCACAAACAGCGATTCGAGCCGATCAAGTTGGTTCTTCTGCTGCCTTTGGTGCCGTGCCTTTGTTTATTGGAACCATGTTGATTTCATTTGTGGCATTACTGGTGGCTGTGCCTTTGGGTTTAATGAGTGCCATTTTTTTATCGGAATACGCATCCAGAGGCTTTCGTTCTTTTGCCAAACCAGTATTAGAAATATTGGCAGGCATTCCCACCGTTGTTTATGGCTTTTTTGCTGCATTAACGGTTGCGCCCTTTATTCGTGATTTGGGGCAGTCAATTGGACTGTCAGTTGCCTCAGAAAGTGCCTTGGCAGCAGGTTTAGTGATGGGAATTATGATTATTCCTTTTGTTTCATCTTTAGCTGATGATGTGATTTCAGCCGTTCCACAAGCCATGCGTGAAGGATCACTTGGATTGGGTGCGACCAAATCAGAAACCATTGTTAAAGTTTTGATTCCTGCTGCCTTACCAGGCATTGTTGGTGGCGTGCTGCTAGCAGCATCACGTGCAATTGGGGAAACCATGATAGTGGTGATGGCAGCAGGGTTGGCAGCTAATCTTACGGTTAATCCATTGAATGCTGTGACCACGGTAACGGTACAAATTGTGACCTTGCTTACTGGTGATCAAGAGTTTGATTCAGCCAAAACATTGGCGGCTTTTGCCTTGGGATTAATGTTGTTTTTAACCACCTTGGTGCTGAATATTATTGCTTTGCATGTGGTGCGAAAATACCGAGAACAGTATGATTGATAAAAACACAATGACAGTAAAAGTTGAGAAAAGCTTAAAAAAGCGTTACCTCAAGGAAAAAATCTTTAAATCCATGGGTTTTATTTCGGTTGCGGTGGCTTTTTTATTTTTACTTATGTTGATTTCGGACATTACCATTAAAGCATTGCCTGCTTTTGTGCAAACACAAATTATTTTGCAAGTGGATTTAAATGAACAAGACCTGGGCATTACTCAACAAAGCAGTGTGGATGAAATACGCCAAGTGGATTTTCGCCGCGTTATCCGTGCTGCCTTAAAAAAACAATTCCCACAGGTAAAAAAGCGCAAGCAGAAAAAAGATTTGTATTCCTTGGTGAGTGTGGGAGCGGAATACCAGTTGCGTGATTTGGTATTAGAGAATCGTGAAATATTAGGCACAACTCTAAACGTCACGTTTATTGCAGATGACGATGTTGATGCCCTAATCAAAGGCGCGATAGATAGAAACGATGAAGAATCAGGACGCAGAGTCAAAGACTTTAAATTAAACTTAATAGAAACCTTAGAAAAACATGGGCAAATAGAAAAGAATTTTAACTGGCAGTTTTTCAGTAGTGGTGATTCAAGAGAACCCGAATTGGCAGGGATAAAAGGCGCTGTTTTGGGTTCACTTTACACCTTATTGGTGACCTTGTTAATGACTTTTCCTGTGGCTGTTTCTGCCGCCATTTATTTGGAAGAATTTGCACCCAAGAATCGCATGGTTGATTTTATCGAAATCAACATCAATAATTTAGCCGCCGTGCCATCCATTGTCTTTGGGTTATTGGGCTTGGCGGTATTTATTAACTTCTTCGAATTGCCGCGTTCAGCACCCATTGTTGGTGGTATTGTTTTATCCTTGATGACCTTGCCGACGATTATTATTGCTTCACGTTCAGCGATTAAAGCTGTTCCACCGTCTTTACGTGAAGCGGCACTGGGGTTGGGTGCATCTAAAATGCAAACAGTATTTCACCATGTATTTCCTGCGGCATTGCCAGGAATTTTGACGGGCACTATCATCGGCATGGCACAAGCCTTGGGCGAAACCGCTCCGTTGTTGATGATTGGCATGGTGGCATTTATTGTGGATATTCCTCAGTCAGTTACCGATCCAGCAACAGTTTTACCGATTCAGGTATATCTGTGGGCGGATTCACCCGAGCGGGGATTTTTAGAAAAAACTTCAGCAGCTATCTTGGTCTTGATTGCCTTTTTAATCACGATGAACGCCATAGCTATTTATTTACGCAAGAAATTTGAGAAAAAGTGGTAAAATTAGAGAATGAATAATAACACCGACCAAAAAACATTAGACTCTATGCATGCAGAGCATGGCAAAACTGTTGGCCAACCTTTTTGCAAAGATGCAAAATTTAGCACACGAAATGTCGATGTTTTTTATGCCGATAACCAAGCAATTTATGATGTTTCATTGGATATGGGAAAAAATGAAGTGATTGCTTTAATCGGACCCTCAGGTTGTGGCAAGTCAACTTATTTACGCTGTTTAAATCGCATGAACGACACCATTGATATTTGTAAGGTGACGGGACAACTATTGCTTGATGGTCAAGATATTTACGCCAAAGAGCAAGACCCGGTTTTGTTACGGGCGCGTGTGGGCATGGTTTTTCAAAAGCCCAACCCTTTTCCCAAATCCATTTATGACAATGTCGCATATGGTCCGCGTATTCATGGGTTAACCTCCAATAAGGCAGAACTTGATGATTTGGTGGAAGAATCGCTAATCAAAGCAGGCTTGATAAATGAAGTGAAGGATCGACTGGATTCGCCAGGAACAGGTCTATCGGGCGGACAACAACAGCGTTTGTGTATTGCCAGAACCATAGCCGTGCAGCCTGAAGTGATTTTGATGGATGAGCCTGCCAGTGCTCTTGATCCAATTGCAACAGCCATTATTGAAGAGTTGATTAGTGAATTGCGTAAAAACTATACCATTGTGATTGTGACCCATTCGATGCAACAAGCAGCTCGAGTTTCACAACGAACGGCGTATTTCCACTTAGGAAAATTAATTGAAGTGGGCGAGACTAATCAAATATTTACCAACCCCGCACACGATTTAACTGAAAAATACATAACTGGCCGATTCGGCTAATGACAGAAGATAAAAGACTATGGATAATTTAGATTTTAATAAACACACTTCAAAAACTTATAATCAAGAGCTTGAAGATATTCGAAATTTATTATTAAACATGGGTGGTATGGTTGAAAAACAAGTGCAAAAAGCCATGCAATCCTTGCTTGAAAGCAATAAAAAAATGGCAAAGAAAGTCATCAAAAAAGATTTAGGCATCAACGCGATGGAAGTCAAAATTGATGAAGAATGTACCCAAATTATTGCCAAACGCCAACCAGCTGCCAGTGATTTGCGCTTAATTATTGCTGTTATTAAAAGCATCACAGATTTAGAACGTATTGGTGATGAAGCGGAAAAAATTGCCAAAAATGCCATTTACCTTATAGATAAGAGCTTTAAGAGTGATTATTTTTCGGATTTAGAAAACTTGGCAAAAATAGTTGCAAACAACTTAACCCAAGCCCTAAATGCTTTAGCTCGATTGGATCCAGATTTGGCACTAAAAATTGCGTTAGAAGACGATAGAGTTGATGACACATTTGAACAATTTAATAAAGAAATGATAAGTGTTATGGCGTTAAATCCTCAGGATTTAAAAAACCTCGTTCGTCTAAGTTGGAGTGGTAAAGCGTTGGAAAAGATTGGAGACCACACCAAAAATATATGCGAATATGTGATTTATTTGATTAAGGGTAAAGACATTAGGCACCTTGATTTAGAAACCATAAAAGAAGAGTATTTCTGATGAAAAACACCATCCTCATCGTCGAAGATGAAACCGCCATTCGTGAAATGTTAACCTTTTCATTGATGCAAACAGGCTATATAGTTTTGCAAGCAAAAACAGCACTTGAAGCCTTAAAGATACTAGAAGATGTTTCACCTGATATGGCAATAATCGACTGGGGATTGCCGCAAGTCAGTGGGCTTGAATTGGTTGAGCGGATTAGAGAAGATGAAGTGATTGCGGACATGCCAATTATAATGCTGACGGCAAAGGCACAAGAGGAAGACAAGGTCAAGGGTTTGGAAACGGGAGTGGATGATTACATGACTAAGCCTGTTTCTATTAAGGAATTGCAAGCACGCATTAAGGCGCAATTGCGCCGTTTAGGTGGATTTAAAAAAACGCATGCCATTACCGTGGGTCCAATTAAAATGGATTTGGATGCCCACACAATTGTGATTGCTGATGAGGAGCTTAAATTAAGCATAACCGAATTTAATTTGCTTAAACTATTCATGAAAACACCCAATAAGCTTTTATCACGGGAGCAAATTCTTAATCATGTTTGGGGGAGAAATTCATTTGTTGAATTACGCACAGTAGATGTGCACATCCTGCGCTTACGCAAGTCACTAAAAAAATACAAGCTTGATAGAATGCTGCAAACTGTTCGCGGAGCAGGCTATAAATTCTGTATAGAAGAATAGGGTTAAAATGTAAAGGTCTTTTTAATTATCAAATTAGAGCATATTTAGATTTATATTAGTGTTAAAATATCCGGCTTTACTCTTTTAAATTATTTAATGACAGCACCGTTTATTCATCTTAATGTTCATTCTGAATTTTCAGTAGTTGATTCGACCATACGCATTCCAAAATTGATGAATGCGTTGGTGGAAAATCACGTGCCTGCTGTGGCGGTGACTGATTTTAATAACATGTACGCAACCATTAAGTTTTTTAAGGCAGCCACAGCAGCAGGCATAAAGCCAATAATGGGCGCTGATGTTCAGGTTTTAGATGAGCATGAAACACCATACTCTGTTGTTTTGTTGTGCATGAATAAACAGGGTTATCTCAACTTAAGTGAAATCATTTCTTTAGCCCACCAAAAAGGCTACCACAAAGGCAAGCCCATGGTTCGTGAATCGTGGCTAAAGGAAAACAATGAAGGCTTGATTGCCATAAGTTCAAATATGCGGGGTGATATTGGGCAGTTGATTTTAGCAAAAAAAACCGAAGCCGCTGCCGATAAGATAGAGAAGTGGAAACGTGTGTTTGGAAACCGTTATTATTTGAGTATTGCACGAATAAATAAAAAAAATGAAAAATGGCACAACGATGCCACGCTTTATTTGGCTGCTCATCAAAATGTACCAATTGTTGCCAGCAACGAACCACGGTTTATGGCAAGTGATGATTTTAATGCCCATGAAGCACGGGTGTGTATTAATCAGGGCATGATAGTTGCCGATCCACGACGGGCTAAAAATTACACAAGAGAACAGTATTTAGCAACACCGGATGAAATGCTAGAAAAGTTTAAAGATATTCCTCAAGCCATTGAAAATACAGTGGAAATTTCTAAGCGATGTAATTTTAGTTTTGAATTTGGTGAATATTTTTTGCCCGATTTTCCCGTGCCAGAAGGGGAAACTATAGGTGAGTTTTTTCGGCGTAATACCAAGGAAAGACTAGCACAATATCTTTCCAAACAGGGCACTTTTGAAGGCTACAGCGAACAAGATTATTACCACAGACTTAAGTTTGAAGTGGATATTATCTTGCAAATGGGATTTCCTGGCTATTTCTTAATCGTTGCTGATTTTATCAACTGGTCTAAGAAAAACAAAATTCCAGTAGGACCCGGCCGTGGTTCGGGTGCGGGTTCTTTGGTGGCTTTTGTGCTGCAAATTACTGATTTAGACCCTCTGCAATACGAATTACTTTTTGAACGGTTTTTGAATCCTGAACGTGTTTCCATGCCTGATTTCGATGTGGATTTTTGCATGGACAGGCGCGATGAAGTGATTGAATACGTTGCCAAAACTTATGGAGCAAACCAAGTAAGTCAGATTATTACTTATGGAACCTTAAGTGCCAAAGCGGTGGTGCGTGATGTGGGTCGTGTTTTGGGATTTCCTTATCCAGTGGTGGATGGTATTGCTAAATTAATCCCTAATGATTTGGGTATTAATTTAACCGAAGCACTCAAAGAATCAACCGAACTCTCCTTAAAGATCGAAACAGATGAAGACGCCAAAGATTTGTATGATTTGGCACTGCAACTAGAAGGTTTAACTCGAAATACAGGTAAACATGCCGGTGGTGTGGTGATAGCACCGGATAAATTGTCATCCTTTTGCCCCGTTTATAAGGACGAACACAGCGAAGGCATACTTAGCCAATTTGATAAAAACGATGTTGAAACCATTGGCTTAGTTAAATTTGATTTCTTGGGTTTAAGAACGCTAACGATTATTGATAATGCCGTTCAAGCCATCAATAAAGGCAATGATAAGCCAGTTGATATTAGCCAAATTCCTTTAGATGATCCAGCGGTTTTTCAACTATTAAAAGAATGCCGAACAACAGCGGTATTTCAGCTCGAATCCGATGGCATTAAAGGGTTAATTAAAAACCTCGTCCCTGATTCCTTTGCTGAAATTATTGCTCTTGTGGCACTCTATCGACCCGGTCCAATGGGAGCGGGTATGGTTGATACTTATGTCGCCTGTAAGCACGGAGACATTGAGCCTGATTATTTGCATCCCGAACTTGAGGAGTTGCTTAAACCCACTTACGGCGTAATCTTGTACCAAGAACAGGTGATGAAAATTGCCCAAGTTTTATCGGGTTATTCATTGGGCGAAGCCGATATTTTACGTAAAGCCATGGGTAAAAAGATTGAATCGGTTATGGTTCAACAAACCGAAAAGTTTGTCGAAGGTGCTGCAAAAAGAGGGGTTGATAAAGAGGTTGCTGCACACATTTTTTCCCTGATTGTTAAATTTGCAGGCTATGGATTTAATAAATCGCATTCAGCCGCTTATGCTTTAATTGCCTACCAAACCGCTTGGCTTAAGGCGCATTATCCAGTCGAATTTATGGCATCTGTGCTTTCTGCGGATATGGATAACACCGAGAAGGTGGTGCATCTGATAGAGGATGTTAAATCCATGAATATCACCATGGAAGTGCCCAATATCAACGAATCTGATTACAACTTTAAGGCTGGTGTTGGCATGTCTATTGTTTATGGTTTGGGTGCGATAAAAGGAGTGGGACAAGGAGCAATTGAAAATGTTATGCAGGAGCGTAACGACAATGGTAATTTTACTTCATTTTACGATTTTTGCGTTCGTGTAGACTTACACAAAGTCAATAAACGCACATTAGAGGCATTAATTCTTACAGGAGCCTTTGATGGGTTGCATTCTAATCGCAATGCACTCATAACAGGCATGGAAAGTGTCATCAAAGCCGCTCAACAAAAAAATCGCGACCAAGAATCAGGACAAGTGGATTTATTTGGGGCGATGATGGCACAATCAAGTGCCGTTAATGAAATGCCGATACCTCTTCCTGATGTTAAAGCATTTGATGACAACAGGCGATTGTTTTACGAACGCGATTATTTAGGTCATTTTATTACTGGTCACCCCATACGTACGGTTTCCCAATGGCTTGATTCTTGCAGCAGTCATAGTGTAACAAAAGTGATGGCAATGCAACCCGAGCAAGAACCTCGAAAAGCAGCCACAAAAGACGATGATAAAAATGACTACATGAAAAAACGCTATTTTAATGGCACGGCTGTGGTTGTTGGCGGTTTGATTACTTCGGTACGCGTACGCAATGAAAACTCGGCAACTGTAGTAATTTCGGATGAAAATACCCAAATAGAAACGACATTTTTCAAAGACACCTATTTTGAAAACCAAGAAAAAATGCTTAAAGACGAGGTTGTTGTTATTGAAGGTGAGGCAGGAGTGGATAATTTTTCAGGCAATTTCATCATCCGAGCTAAAACCATCCTAACCCTCAATGAAGCCATAGCAACCTATTGCACTAAAATAGGTTTTGTGACATCCACTGCTGATTACCAACAATTCTCAGATCAACTCAAAACCCTCTTGCAAACCCACGGACGCGGCAAAGCCAGAATTTACATACACCACGAACAACAAGGCGTGGTCTCCAACCTCAAGTTGGGTGATAAATATAAAATTCGCCCAAGCTTTGATTTGATACAAAACGCGCAAAGCTTATCAACAATTGATAAGGTGATTTTGAAATAAAAGTTAGCTTTACAGGTAGTAAAAGCGTTTATATATTATTCTACTAGTCTAAGAAATAATTTCTCTGTCTTAATAATGGGATACAGCTTTTGCTTTTGTATTTCCCCATAAAAAAAGCCAGTAAATGACTGGCTTTTTTCACAAAATTACAATGTTCTCTTATTGAGGCACTACATTGTTTGCACAGGGTCCTTTTTGACCTTCGCCAATTTCAAATTCAACCGCTTGGCCGTCATTCAACGTAGCGAATCCACCACCACTTTGTATTGCTGTGTGATGAACGAACAAATCTTTGCTGCCATCTTCTGGAGTAATAAAACCAAAACCTTTGTCAGGGTTGAACCACTTTACTGTACCTTTACTCATAATATATATCTTCATTAGTTTGGTGAATAAAAAAATAATCCAACAATCGAATTCACCGTTTCGATGTAAGAACTTCATGTAAATTCAGGATTCAATATTACGAAATGTTATTTAAGTAAAATAATGTATAGAAAAGATGTGGGCGTTGACAGCGAGTATTATTCGCTAAAGTGTCTATCTGCTTGTTCTCTAATCCCGCATTGACAAAATTTTAAATTTTGTGCCAACGCCTGATTTCTGCGAATTATAGTGGAAACAACATGAACATGATATGAATATCACAAAAAACAATCGAATAAATAGAGTTTTAAAGTGTTTCACTCAAGTGTTTTGGCAAATTCAGCCACTTTTTGGGTCAATGGAATCCATTGTTTATTGTGTTCTTGAGTATCAATGGTTGTTAATTCGCCATTTTCTACGATAACTTTGCCATCAACAATAGTATGGGTGACATTCTGCGGGTAGGCGGCAAAGGCGATGGTTGCGTATGGATCGTAATTGGGTTGTGTGTTGACTGCATCGGTATCAACGATAATGATATCAGCTTTTTTGCCGACTTCGAGTGAACCGATTTCATCTTCCATATCTAAGGCGCGAGCACCACCCATGGTTGCCATATCGACCAGTTCATAGGGTGTGAAACGGGTGCCATCTTTGCTTGCGGTGCGTGCTGCGGAGGCTGCATAACTCATGACATTAAAGATATCCATTTGGTTGGAACTCATCGGTCCATCCGTGCCTAAACCGATGTCTAATTTCATCTTGTACATTTCCCACGCAGGCGAGATGCCTGTGGCTGCCCGTAAATTGGCTTTGGGGTTGTGAGAAATGCCAACGCCGTATTTTTTGAGAATTTTCATGTCATTTTTATCTAAATAGATGACGTGAGCGGCCAATAATTTATCGGATAAAAAGCCCATGTCCTCTAGGTACTGGATAATGGATTTATCTTTTGCAATCGGATTGATGCGTTTGCTGATTAATTGCTTTTCGCCAGCGGATTCTGCGATGTGAACCAGCATGGGTATATCTTCTTTTTCTGCTAAAGATTTTGATTTTAACAACCATTCTGGGGTTACTGTATAAGTTGCATGTGGTGCGATAGCTGGGGTGATAAGTGGATGGTTTTTCCATTCGGATATATATTTTTTGGCGTAGTCAAAACCACCATAAGGCTTTGGCGCATCAACTACCGGAAATTGCATTACAGTTTCGCCCAAAACGCCACGAATTCCAACTTCGGCAACAGATTTTGCCACTTCATCTTCGTGATAATACATATCAGCAACCATGGTCACTCCCGATAACGCTAATTCCATTGCTGCTTGACGCGAGGCGATTCGAATGAGGTTTCTTGATAACATTTCTTTTTCTAAAGGAAAGAAAAATTTGAATAGTCTGTCCTTTTCAGCATTTTCTCCAAGCCCTCTAAAGGCA
>CAMZLQ010000191.1 GCA_947311585.1 uncultured Alcanivoracaceae bacterium
TTATAAACTTCACTATTTTATCCAAAACTTCATCATCCTTAATCGTTAAACGGTGACCTAAATCTTGAGTGGTAATAAAATTACCACCTTTCCAAGCTTCTTTTAAAGCGATAAAATCACCATAAGGAATAACCTCATCGGCTTCATCATGAATAATCAAAACCTCGCTTCTTACACTTAAATCATTGTGAGTTAAGCTGACCTCTTGGAGTGAATAGCCTGTTTTTCGTTCTGCCTGTGCGATAAAAACAGTGGTTGCTTTGGCTGAAAGTTTGATGAGTTTGGCAAAGTTGGTGAAAACATTTTGAATTTGAGTGGGTGCAGAGGCAAGCACAAGCTTATTTGGCAAATCATATAGTTTTGCCAATACGGACATTGTCGCCCCACCAAAAGAGTGCCCAATAAAAGCCACCGGTTTTTCAAGCAACTCTTGATTTAAGTCTTGTGCTAAGGCTTTGGCATTTTCAGGCACGCTGGAATATTTACCAGCAGAGTCACCATGCGCAGGACCATCCCACGCTACGGCTTGATAGCCCTTATCAACAAGTTTTGGAATGAGTTTATAAAAAGTAGAGCCACGAGATTCCCAACCATGAACCAACCACACGACCTTTCCTTTTCCCCAAATTCGGGCTTTTCGCCCAGACTTAAATGTTATTTGTTTACCCGTCGATAAAAATTGCATTTCTTCACTTGCTCTAGGCTTTCTCCGTGGGTGTGTAAATAACTTTGCCGCCAGTTTTGCTGCCAAATATGGACTCAACCATGAGATTAATTTGAAGAATTTTGGTATTAATTTTTTCATAAGTGAAACATAATAACGGTATTTATCCTTATCTCAAGATATAATGGTATTTTTATAAACGGAAAGTAAATTATGCCAGAAAAACAACGCTGTGCTTGGTGTTTAGGTGATGAGGCAGATACCCATTACCACGATAAGCAATGGGGTGTTCCTATCCATGACGATGCTTTATGGTTTGAGTTTATTACTTTAGAAGGCGCACAGGCTGGTTTGAGCTGGCGCACAATTGTTAAAAAAATCAAAGGTTATCAAGAGTCCTTTAAAAACTTTGATATTAATTTAGTGGCAAAAATGTCCGATGCAGAATTGGATGATATTTTAAAAGACCCTAAAATAATTCGCAATCGCTTAAAGGTCTATTCAACACGTAACAACGCTCAACAAATACTCAAGGTTCAACAAGAATTTGGCAGTTTCGATAAATACATTTGGCAGTTTGTCGATAACAAGCCCATCCAAAACAACTTTACCAGCCTAAAAAACATTCCTGCTACCACGCAAATATCGGATGCCATGAGTAAAGACTTGAAAAAAAGAGGCTTTAAGTTTATTGGTTCAACTATTTGTTATGCCCTTATGCAGGCAGCAGGCATGACTAATGACCATGTAGTCAGCTGTTTTCGACACAAAGAGTGTCAATAAAACGTGATAGAGCGCACATTTAATTCCCAAGCTTATTAACAGCCAATTCATCACTCTTCCCTATAATGAATCTATTATTTACATTATTAGGGGAATATTATGAAACAGTTATTATTTATTGCGGGCTTGTCCTTATCGTCTTTTGCAACCGCAGCTAATCGAGAAACTTACAAAGAAGTGGTGCATTGTGGAAACGAGGGTTGTTCTATCGTTTGTCACGAACCAGGTACGCGTTGGGATTCGTTTTTACAATCCAAAGGCAATCTGGAAATAACTTATTTTTTGAACAGTGGTACACGCCAAATAAAAGCCGATATGGGACAGGGTGAATTTACCATTTTAGATACCAATCCAGCTTTTCAAACCTGTCGCATTAGTGGTGTTGTAAAATAAAGTTTATTGCTGCATAATAGACTTATGCAGCTACCTGGAATCTTATTAACTGGTTTTTCAGTTTTTTATGCGTTAGTTTTTATACTGACGCATTTTACTCATGAGTTTTATGTGAATCAAAAGGTTGCCCGAGTTTTTGGCATTGTTTTGATGCTGTGTTTAGCCGCATTACAACTTCAGCATTTTAGTTACCTTAGCGGTTATTCTGCCGGTGTACTTTCTTCTTGGTATTTAAGTGTTTTGATTCTGGTTGCGCCCAGTTTTTATTTTTATGCTCGACCTGTTTTAAAGGCTCAAGATGATTTTAAACTCATTCATGTGTTGCATTTTGTGCCCTTGGCTTTAGTCTTTATTCTCAAACCACAACTTACATTTACACTGGCATTTATTATTGGCTCACTGTATTTGTTGTGGTTACTTAAAACCATTTATGCCCTTCGCACCCATAAAGGCGGGTTTAAAAACGAGCTGATTTTATTAACCATGGTTTTTATTATTGCCATAACGGTATCGATTATTGCATTAACCATGCCGTTTTCGCAAAAACTTTTCTATTCATTCTATGCCAGTGCCATCGGCATTGCCTTGTTTATTGTGGCATTGGTGGTTAGTTACCAACCCAAACTTTCTGAAAATGTTTCAGAAGTTGCCAAACAAACCTATGCTGTCTCGACCTTAAGTGCTATTGACTGCGAAGCTAAGCTTGCCCTGCTTGAGGAATTAATGAAGCAAGACAAACTCTACCAACAAAGCAACCTAGACAGGCAAACACTGGCAAGCGAGTTAGATTTAAGCACACACCAATTATCCGAACTTTTAAACACCAAATTGGGCTTAGGATTTTCGCAATATTTACGCAAACTGCGCATTGATGCCGCCAAAGAATTGCTGCTCTTACAACCCAAAGTTTCGGTTTTGTCTATTGGCTTAGAGGTTGGCTTTTCAACCCAATCTAATTTTTATAATGCTTTTAAGGAATTGGTTGGAACAACACCAGCCAAATTCAGGAAAGTATAGGCATTAAGACTCTGCCGTTTTTCCTAGTGCTTTAAAAGTTAATTAAGAGCCTCTAATTATTGGTGCTTTCAAATATTTTATCAGCCGATGCCGCGATAAAGCCTTGATACAGCTTTCCTGATTCTGGCAATGGGTAACGCTTGGCAAATTCATAAAAACAGCCAGGTATCACATGCACAGAGTTGTCAAATTCTACACTTACAGGGGATGCCATTGTGGAGGATTGTTCTAGGTATTGTTCTGGAGTTCCTTTTATTAAGCCTGAGACTTTATTTAGTGTGAATCCGTTTGCAAGCACAAAGTCGTTTAGGTCTTCTAGATGAAAAAAAGTGGTTAAATGGTTTAATGATACTGTAAAATGGTTGGCTCGGTAACCAAATACAGCTGTCCAAGCTGCGTATTCGCTCTCACGTAACAACTCAATGTATTCTTCAAATGTTAGGTTCCATGTTCTGCCAGATGCCACAAACAATTCACTTGCTACCTCTTGATTGGTGATTTGAGCATCAATTTTTGAAACAATTGCTTGAAGCTCATCAGAAAACAACTCTGTCTTGAGTTCTGAAATAAACACTTTTGGCAAATTAACATCTGTGCAGTGCTGTAGGTGAATGGCATTAAGCTTTTTCTTAACAAAATTGTATTCTCCTGCAACTTCATAACCTTTATCTAGGAAGGTTTTGGCAAGTTTTAACATACCTAATTTAGGCGTATTGAATGTTCGCAGTGCTATGTGGTCATTGATAACGTCTTCTCCTCGCTGTTGCAGCAAGGATTGAATTTTTTCTGCTTGTTCGTTTATTTGAATGTATTGCTTCCACAAGTGGTTGAAAACGTCTTGGACTGATAGGCTCATAATAGCTCTCACGATTTGTTTATGCGCGCATTTTAATTCTCTTTATTAGAGTTGTTAATCTAATTTTGACTTTCAAGGCACTATTGCTCTAAAATACCCTGTCTTTTAAGTCACAAAGACACTATGAATAACAATTCAGATATTTCAACTACCATAAAAGCTTATTATGATGCCAGCGAAGATGACGTTAAGCGCATTCTTGCTATTTTAAATTCCCAAAGTTATAAACGAGCAGATGTCGATAGTGACTTTATGGATTCTGATATTGCCAGACCGATGCGTTTGCAACTGGAATACCTTAAAGTCCAGAGTGTGTTGCAAGCAAAAAAGATAGAAAAAACCATTGTTGTATTTGGAGGCACCCGAGTTATTCAGCAACAGCGGGCAGATTTACGTTTGCAAAAAGCCAAACAAGCCTTAGACAATAACCCCAATGATGAAAAACTTCAATACAAAGTAAAGGTTGCACAGCGTGTTATTGCCAAAGTGAAATATTACCAACAGGCTCGAGACTTTGCTGCCATGGTTGCTCGTTATTCTAAACAAAATTCCCACCCACCTTTGCATGTGATGACAGGAGGAGGGCCTGGCGTCATGGAAGCCGCAAATAAGGGTGCTTTTGATGAAGGGGCTGACAGTATTGGACTTAATATTGACTTGCCGTTTGAACAATTTCCAAACCCCTATATCACTCCTGATTTATGTTTCAGTTTTCGTTATTTTGCTTTGAGAAAACTACACTTTATGCACCGAGCGCGTGCTTTGGTTGCTTTTCCTGGCGGTTTTGGTACTTTTGATGAACTTTTTGAAGCCCTAACAGTGATACAAACCAGAACAATTAAACCGATTCCTATTGTTTTAGTTGGTAAACATTATTGGGAAAACGCAGTAAATTTTGAGTTTTTAGCCCAAGAAGGGGTTATCAATCCTGAAGACTTAGATTTGTTTAAAATCGTCGAAACAGCCGAACAAGCATGGGATTATATTTTGGGATGGTATAAGCAACTAAAATCTGAAGTTTAATTAATGGAGGGCATGTCTACTGTATTAGAGTTCAACCATTGTTTTCTGCTTCTTTTTCTAATTTTTTTATTGCCATCTTTCGTTTTAATGGCGAAAGGTGATCCAAAAATACAATCCCTTTTAAA
>CAMZLQ010000192.1 GCA_947311585.1 uncultured Alcanivoracaceae bacterium
CAAAACATATAAACCCAGCACCACCAGGAACAGTAATCTCAATATTGTTGTTTGCATCAATTTGTATGAATTGTGTATCTCCAAAGATGTTAGGTATTGAAACCCCTAAACAAGGAAAGCGAAGCGGAGCATAACCAATAAAAATCTCATCTCCCTCATATATGGTGTGTGCTTTAATGGATGTAACTGGATACAAAGGAAACCCAGGAGTATTAGGTGGCGTTGTAGGAAAGTGATGGGCAAAGACACCAAAACAAATGAACAAGAATACTAATAAATAAGTTTTCATTGTGACACCTCTGAATAATTTTGATGCACACTAAAAAAACTAAAATTTAATTTTTTTCTTATAAACACCAATGAAAAAAGCATAATTACACCTCCAAGTATAATAAGTGAGTAAGGATTAGATAAATGGACAATAACAGGAGGTTCAAAAGTTTGTGCTGATAATTGACCAGTACTGCAAGCAAATACGAAAGCTATAATATAAAAGGGGTTAGTGATGTATTTTTTCATGGGCTTTTCTCGTAATAAAAATACTATTGTAAACAAATGGCTGTATTTTTAATATTTTTTTACTTAATTCCTTGATCATTTATAAAATACATGCCGCCCCCCCATTGAGTTTTTGTCAACAAAAATATGTTTTTTTGTTCTCTATAAAATCATCGGTAAGTGGGATTTATCCCACTCAAGCTAACCTAAACCTAAAAAACGTCGGTTAAAACCGACAATCCAAACAAACCCTCTAAAATTACGTCATTTGGAGCATTAACAAACTGCATTTACGCTGCATTTCGTGATGCATTAATGCTGCCAAAAAAGGCACGTATGATAATTTTTTCATAGACTGACTTGAGGTTTTCATCTCCCCCATTTTTTTCGATTTCTTTGACTCGCATTAAAGCGTATTGTTGAATGGTAATTAGCGGCAGGATAATTTTTTCACGCATGGCAATTGATGCTTTAGTATAGGGAGCTTTCTCTAACAATGTTTTTTGTCCTGATATTATCAATAATAAACGTTTAGTTTGCTTAAATTCAGCGTAAATACCTTGCCAAAATTTGCCAAATTTTTCATCTTCTTGCAAATAAGAGGTCAGTGGAAAATAACTTTTGCTCAGAGCTTGCATGGAGTTATCGATTAAGGTTCTAAAAAACAAGGACTGCCTATAGAGCTCAGTGACTTCTTGTAATCGCCCTGCTTCTTCGTATCGTTTAAGTGCATACCCAACACCATAAAATCCAGGAACGTTTTGCTTCATTTGCGTCCAAGCACCAACAAAAGGAATGGCTCGTAAGTCAGAGAGGTTCAATTTTTTATTTGACTGCCGCTTGACAGGGCGAGAACCAACATTGGTTAAGCCATAATATTTAAGCACCGAGACATCTTCAAGGTAATCAATAAATACGGGGTCGTTTTTGAATGCTTTATAAGCTTTAAAACCTAATTCGGATAAATCCTCAATCAATTCATGCTGCTTGTCATCAAGACTGGCGATGTCCCCTTTAAAAACGGTGTTCTCTAGTCCTGCACAAAGCAATTGCTCTAAATTATATTGCGACGAGTTTAATGTCCCAAAGTTGGATGAAATCGTTTGTCCTTGGACAGTTAATTCAATTTCGTGGTTGGCAATATTTTCACCTAATGAGGAATAAAATTTATTGGTGTTTCCACCACCACGAGCAGGAGGCCCTCCTCTTCCATCAAAAAACACCACATTTATGTTGTTTTTCATGGAGATTTGACTTAAGTTTTCCTTCGCCTTAAAAATTCCCCAATTGGCTTTAAGGTAACCCCCATCTTTGGTTCCATCAGAAAAGCCAAGCATCACGTACTGACGGTTGTTTCTTTGCTCAAGATGTTGACGGTAAGCAGGTATGGAATACAAAGAACCCAAAATTTCCTTACCATTATCCAAATCATCAATGGTTTCCAGTAAGGGCACAATATCAAGGGAAAAATCATCCTTAGTCCATCCACACAAGCGTGCTAATGCGTATACTTCGATAAGATTTCTGGTGGATTGGGTATTTGAAATAATATACCGTCGACACGCTTCTTGCCCATTTTCTTGTTGAATCTTTTTAATAACATAAAAGGATTTAAGCGTTTCTTTAGTTATTGTAGATTCAAATATTTCTGGATTGACCTCTCCCTTAATATTGAGCAATACATTAATCTTACTTTTATCATCTAGTTGCGAATAATCTTTAGGTATATTACCCTGAATAGAATCCGACAATTTACCTTGATGAAAGGCGGAAAAAACATCAGTCAAAACTTCAGCATGTATTCGTGAATCTTGGCGAATATCCAGACTTGTAAAATAAAATCCAAACAAATGCACTTTAACTATAAAATCTTCTACAACATCAATAAACAAACCGTTGTGTTTATCCCTAACTATTTGCTTAATTTCGTTTAAGTCATCCAATAATTGGGTTTTATTTTGATAAGTCTCTCCTCCAGAATTGTAAATAGTTTCTGCTAATTTGTTGTAAATGTTCTCTGCCAAATGATCCACACCAGAGAAAGTCATTCGGGTTTTTAGGATTTTTGAATCCCTAAAATAACATATAAAAATTTTATGCCTTAATTGTTTTGCCGTTTCATGCGTTATTTGAGAGGTAACATAGGGGTTGCCATCCCTGTCTCCACAAGGCCAAAAACCCACATTAATAATATCATTTCGGAAGTCACTAATACCCAATTTTGAAAGTTCTTTTCTTATACGACCGTGCACTTTAGCAATAGAATGATAAAAGACATTTTCCAAATACCACATCAATCGCGTTGCTTCTTCAAAGGGTGAGGGCGCATCTGAACTGACAAATGCGGTTTGCCCTAACTGTTGTAAGAGTTCATTAATTGTATCTAAATTGTTGTTTCGTATCGCTTCTTCTAATTCACTAACAATGGATAAAACACGCCCCTGATAAAATTGTGTGGGGTGAGCGGTTAATACAATTTTAGCTTTAAAATTATGCAGCTTTTTAATAAGTGCTTGCGTCTGCTGGGTACTTTTGGCTCGATTAAAAACAAATGGAATTGTGCCATTGCCATTGAAGTTGTGGATTTTTTCGTAGGCAGAATCTTCTACCGCATCAAATAAAACCACCTGACGTTCAATGTATTGCATGAACTTAAAGAGAATGGATATTTTATCTTTTTCGTTATTAATATTGGTGTAAGTTAATAAAAAGTCATCAATAATGTCTTTGGGGGTTTTATTGTTATTAAATTCATCAAGACAATATTTTGACAATAATGGCAGTAGCATTCCCACATCGGCAACACCTTCAAATGGCAAGGTTAGAAACAAGCTATTGTAAACCTGATATTTTGTGGCTATTAATTTTTGAAACTTTGTATTGGAACTCATAATACCCAAATCACGATAGTGAAAACACAATTATAGCACAACCACTTAGCACGTCTCATTATCAAGTGAGACTTTTAGGGTATGATTTTAGGTAAAATTAACACCTCTCCAACCCGAATATTGTTTGATACTTTGTTATTGAGCCGCTTCAATTCACTCATTGAAACTTTATAAGACTGTGCAATAGCTCCCAATGTTTCACCACTTGCAACCGTATGTTTTGCTGTCTTTATGTGATTGGCTATCCACGTGTTTGGGGGAGGGGAATTATAAAAATATTGTTTAATCCCATCTTTGATTGAGCTGGCTAACTTTTGTTGAAATTTTTTGGTCTTTAGTCTTTTTTCTTCTTTGGGGTTACTGATATAAGCCGTTTCAATCAGCATTGAAGGCACATCAGGAGACTTTAGTACCACAAAGCTGGCACGTTCAACATTTTTCTTATGAGGTTTTTCAATCAATTTCAAAGCTGTTAACACTTTTTTCGCAGCCTTATAACTGGCTTCCATTGATGCATTTTGCGATAAGTCCAACAGGACTTTTGCCAACACATTGTCTTTATCTTCAAGCACGACTCCACCCACCAAGTCCGAATTATTTTCAGATTGGGCTAGCCATTTTGCCGCTTCAGATGTCGCTCCTTTTTTTGACAGAATATAAACACTCATGCCATGCACTTTGGGGTCACGAAAAGCATCCGCGTGAATAGAGACAAATAAGTCCGCACGTTTTTCTCGTGCTTTTTTAAAACGTTTACGTAAAGCAACATAGTAATCACCCTCTCGGATAAGAACCGCTTTCATGCCTTTTTCTTTATTAATTGCTTGCGCCAGCCTTTTTGCAATTTGCAGGGTAATTGTTTTCTCCTTCGTGCCCGATGCGCCACTGGCTCCTGGATCTTCACCTCCGTGTCCAGCATCGATTGCTATAATGATGTCTCGGTCTTTGTTTTTGTGTTTTTGAGTGACTCTCTTCTTTTTTGCTTTAGGTTTACTCAATTGAATAACCAACCGATGTCCGTATTGTTTGGCAGGCTTAAGTAAAAAACTCTTAGCATTTTGCTGGCTTGTTAAATCAAAAACTAAGCGCAAAGTTGTCTTGCCTTTTTTTCCGTGACGGATTTTTCTTATTACAGAATTGTTCTTTAAATTAAACTTTTTGGTGATTTTGGTGTTTTCAATATCAACCACAACACGAGGCGGATTTTCCAATTGAAACAATTTGTAATCAACTTGTTCAGACAAATCAATCACCGCCTTAGTGTCTTCAGGACTCGTCCACACCCTCAAGCCCTTGACGGAGGTGGTTGCTAAGGCACTTAAGGTAAAAGCCAATGAGAATAAAATTACAATTTTCAGTTTCATCACTAAATTTTAGAGTTTTCACCTATAAAAAACAACTTTTATTGTTAAAATACAGCAAGATAGGGAATATATGTCATGCATTATCTAGATTTAACTCTCTTAAAGTAGAATTAAGCAATTTGAAAGTCAGCGTTTGACTTGGTGGCGGCAAAACCCCTTTTCCCTTCTGCGGCCATTCAATAATAACCACATTGTGGTTATCAATTATTTCCTCAATTGCCATGTAATAAAGTTCTTCTGGGCTACTTAATCGGTATAAATCCATATGAATCAACTCAAATTGACTGAGTTTATAACTCTCATAAATGGCATAGGTTGGACTTTTAACTCGGCCTTGGTAACCCAAGTGCTTGAGTAAAAATTGAGTAAACGTTGTCTTGCCTGAACCCAAATCTCCTTGCAAAAAAACAACATCTCCTGATTTAATGTTTTGGCTAAATAGTTGAGCGAAATTTTCTAATTGTGTGAGGCTACTGACATCGACTTTCATTGGATTATCTCCGGTAACTTATCAATAACATCCGATGCCATTAAACCAGTGCCTTTGTTGCAGGCTTGTGCCGCTAGTGCATGCCATACAACAGCAGTATTGGCAGCATCAATTGAGGAAAACCCTTGTGCCATCAAACCTGCAATTATTCCTGTCAAGACATCGCCCATCCCAGCTGTTGCCATACCCGAATACCCAAATGGACACACATAAGTTGTTCCACATGGTTGAGCTATAACCGTCCCTGAACCTTTTAAAGCGACAATTGAGTTATATTTTTTACTGATTTCAAGCGCATATTTTACCCGATTAGATTGAATTGTTTCGATACTAACTTGCAGCAAACTAGCCGCTTCTTTTGGGTGTGGTGTCAGAACAACATCCCCATTAAATTCATGCTGTTGAGCAATCAAAGTTAACGCATCCGCATCTATAACCATCCTCTTCTTTTGGCTAAGGCAATAATCCAATACATCACGAGATTCTTGATTCAATCCCAAACCAGGACCAATGGCTAAAACTTCTGCTTTTGATAGCAACCGTGAAGAAGCCAAATCAATGGCTGCAATCAAATCAGGCTGTGCTATTGAGATAAGACAAGCCAGCTTATGATTACTGACCACTTCAACCAATCCAGCACCGCTTCTTAACACTGATTGACCAGACAACACCAAAGCACCGAACATCGCATCATGCCCTCCAACCACAACGACCGCACCAAAACTTCCTTTATGAGAATTTTCATTTCTCATAAAAACACGATGGCTTAAGGCTCGCTTATCCAGTAAAAAACAAGAAGCTTTGACTTCATCATAAACTTCATCGGGAACCGCTAATGCTTCAAGATACACTTGCCCACACTGGTTTTTACCCCAATTGGTATACAAACCGATTTTAGGGTTCAAAAGGGTAATGGTTTTATCAGCTTTAACACAACAGCCTTGAATAACACCTGTGTTGGCATCCAATCCTGAGGGAATATCAACGGCTAAAACTGGAGAACTTTGTTGATTTATCCAGCCAATAGCAGAGGCAAATTTTCCACCCACTTTTCGATTCAAACCTGTGCCAAAAATAGCATCAACAACACAATTAAAAGGCTCTATGGGTGCTTCATAAATAATTTCACCGCCTTTTGCTTTGTAAAGCTGCGCTGCTTTTTTTGCATCGGCTGGTAACTTGTCAACAGTGACCAAACTCCACACTTGAATGCGCTGTTGATTTTCCAATGCCAATGTTGCCATAACAAATCCATCACCCGCATTGTTGCCTACTCCGGTCACAATCAAGATTTTTGCTTCGTGTTGAACATAGCTATAAACAGCTTGGGCAGCTTGTTGCATTAACTCAAAACTGCTGATTTTTAAATAACCAGCTGCACAACGGTCAATGTGTTTAATCGCTTGGCTGTTGTAAAGTTTTTTCATGGTGCTAGTCGGTGAATAGTCCATTTTCCGTCCTCTTTTTGGTAAACAAACCTATCGTGTAAACGACTGCTACGACCCTGCCAAAATTCAAATTTTTCAGGAACAACCCGATAACCACCCCACGCACTTGGCAGAGGAATTTTACCTGAGGAAAATTTTGACTTCATTTCGGCTAATTTTTGCTTGAGAAAGTCGCGAGATTCAATAATTTTTGATTGAGGAGAAATCCACGCCCCTAACTGCGAACCTTTGGGGCGAGAAGTAAAATAGGCAAACGATTCTGCTTGACTGATTTTTTCAACTTTCCCTGAAATCCGCACTTGCCTTTCTAATTCAAGCCAAGGAAATAATAATGCGACAGAATTATTTTGCTCTATATCCTGTGCTTTTGCTGAATTGTAATTAGTGAAAAACACAAAACCTTTATCATCGAATATTTTAAGCAGAACTGTTCGAATAGACGGCTCTCTATTTTTATTAACTGTCGCAATACTCATTGCATTAGGCTCTTCTACCTGAGCAGATTGTGCTTGTTCAAACCACTGATTGAATTGCTCAAAAGGATTACTGTTTAAATCCTTTCTCGTTAATCCAAATTTTGTGTAGTCTTTTCTAAAATTTGTAATATCCATCCGACAATAGAGCCATGCTTTAAACCGCCCTATTTTACCATGACAGGCTAAAACACAGCTATTATTACACTGTTTTAATAATTTTAAATGTAAAGACCCTCTATAAAGCTTAATACTATTGGAATAAAAAATGATTTAGCATAAAATGTGCACTTGAATAGGATTTAGAATTGGATACCAAAAGACTTAAAAACTTAAACAAGATAGACCTTAAGATTCCAGGCTTACGTATCATTAGTGAAATTGGTGAAGGTGGCATGTCTGTGGTTTATTTGGCAGAGCAGATTTCTTTGAAAAGAGAAATTGCTGTTAAAGTCATGCGCATTGAAATTGCTAAAAATGACTTGGATGTTCAACGCTTTAAACACGAAGCTAAGACAATAGCCCAGCTTGATCACCCAAACATTATCAATATTTACAATATTGGACAAACGGCTAAAGGGGAAATATTTTTCACCATGCCGTACCTGAACCACGGTGATTTTTCCGATTATATTCTGGCAGATGAAAGTGAATTCATTAAATTGCTTATGTCTGTGTGCGATGGTTTATCTTTTGCTCACCAACGCGGCGTTATTCACCGCGACATCAAGCCTGAAAATTTATTATTCGATAAATTTGGTAATGTGCAAATTGCAGATTTTGGTATCGCAGTGTCAAAAGATGGCACGCGAATGACGCAAGAACACCAAATTGTTGGATCGGCACAATACATGAGTCCCGAACAAGCGCGTTCACTCAAGGTTAGTCCACAAACGGACGTTTATAGTTTAGGCATTGTCATTTATGAAAGACTTACCGGAACAGTGCCCTTTGATAGCGATGAAAGTATCTCAATTTTAGTGGACCATGTCAGTACCGCACCGCCTCAACTGCCTCCTAAAATGCGGCACTGGCAAAAACTTATTGATAAATGTTTAGCCAAACTGCCCGAAGACCGCTATCAATCCATGTCTGAGTTAAAACTTGCTCTTGATAGCATCCCCACTAATGCTTTGCAAAGAACCAACGACTCTATTCAACAGGTATTGACCAGTGATGCAAAAAAACACTTAAAATGGTTTATACCTATCTTTCTTTTATTGTTAGTAATTGGCGTGTTTTCACTCAACAAAACTTCAGTTGAACCAAAAACAACCACTGAGCTTGTCGCAGCTCCTGCACAAAACTCAAAAACAATCAACACCGAAACAGCAAACAAAGCAACACTGACTCCTGAACAAAAACCTGCGATTCAACAAGTTGTTCGTAAAGATAGAGCTACAGCAGAGAACCCTGAAAAATTCCCTGCATTGACTGCTGAGAATAACAGTGAACTCCCCACCAATAACTCAGAATTAAAAGAAGAATCAGATGTAAAAACGGAAGAAAACACCCCGACTGATTTGATTTCACAACAACAACTAACAACAGATGCTGCAGAGCTTAGCTCAACAGCAGAAAGTAATGAGAATTTATTAACCGTTGCTTTTCAAAATATTGAAAAATACCAACTCTCTCGCCCAAAAAACAACAACGCAACCGATCAATTGTTGCAAATACTCAAGAGCGATCCTGAAAATAAGCGTGCCATGCAAGGCATTGAAAATATTGGAGGCAAATACTATCAACTGATAAAAAATGCCCTACTGAAATATAAATTTAATACCGCTTTGAAACACGCTCGTTCACTCAATAGGTTCAATACCAAAACCAAATTTTCAAACCGTAAACATAAGATTCAAAACACAGACTTGATTGCTACCATAAAAAAACTGGATATTTCTTCTGATCGTTTCTCCGTTGAAAAAGTAAAATCTCTAGCCAAAGTTGTTAAAACAATAGAGCCTAATAATGCACTTTTTGCCGAACTCACTAAGCAAGCACAACTAAAACAAAAACCAAAGATTGGCGAGGTTCTATTAGATGAAAAAAATATTGAAACCATCTTAATAACCTCTGATTTAGCCGTTTCAACAACAGAAATAACCCGAGAGCAATATAAAGAGTTTAGTGATGCAACCAACCGTACTGCTGCCAAGTGCAAACAAAAAGGAGGTGGCGGTTCATTTTTTGGCAAAAAAACATGGAAGAAACATTTCTTTACTCAAAACGACAACCACCCTGTTGTCTGCATTACACAAGCCGATGCTAATGCTTTCACAAAATGGTTATCAAAAGAAACAGGAAACAACTATCGATTACCCACAAAAAACGAATGGATACTTATTTATGCAGACGCCAATAAAAACTTTAAGTCATGCAAATCTGGTAATCTTGCAGGAAAAGAAGGCGATAAAATTCGCAATAAAGAAAGCAACTATAGCTGCAATGACAACTACAAACACACAGCTCCTGTTGCCACCTTTTCCAAACAACAAAATGGCCTCTATGATATTCAAGGAAACGTAAGCGAATGGATTTCTTGCTCTACTGGCAACTGCAACACTCCCATTGCAATGGGCAGTTCTTGGTATCATGGTCAACAATCCAACCAGACCATACATGAAGAAAAACTAAGCACAGAGAGTGCTTATTCGCACATAGGATTTCGAGTCATTCGCGATTTATAAATCATTAATCCATTCAATACGGCATTTTTCGACCGATTCTCTTTAAAAAACTATAAATACTGGCAAGATACAGTAAAATTAGCGGTTCGTTAAAAAACTTAATAATCAGGAAAAAGCAATGCGTAGTGACCTATGTGGCAATGTTACAGAACAAAAATTAGACCAACAAGTTGAAGTGTGTGGATGGGTGGATAAACGCCGTGACCATGGTGGGGTCATATTTATTGATTTACGTGACCATTCAGGCATTTTACAAGTGGTGGTTGAACCCGATAATGCCGAGGCATTCAAAATTGCTGAAGATGCGCGTTATGAATATTGTTTACATGTCAAAGGACATGTGCGTAATCGCCCAGAAGGGCAAGCCAATCCAAATTTAAAGTCAGGCAAAATTGAAGTGGTTGTGGATAACTACGAAGTGTTAAACAAATCAAAGCCTTTGCCTTTTATGATGGATGAAGAAGCCACCGAAGCGGTTCGTTTAAAATACCGTTACCTTGATTTACGTCGCCCAGCGATGCAAAAAAACATGCGTCTTCGCAGTAAGCTTATCAGCACTTTACGAAACCATTTAGATAATCAAGATTTCCTAGATATGGAAACACCGATTCTTACCAAGGCAACACCAGAGGGTGCACGCGATTTTCTTGTGCCTTCGCGCACACAACAAGCCAAATTTTTTGCCCTACCACAATCCCCACAGTTATTTAAACAATTATTGATGATGTCGGGCATGGATAAATACTATCAGGTCGCGCGTTGTTTTCGTGATGAAGATTTACGTGCCGATAGACAGCTCGAATTTACTCAACTCGATATTGAGATGGCATTTGTCGACCAAGAAGACATCTTGAACATGGCAGAACCAATGATACGTGATGCCTATAAAAAAGTTTTGGATGTGGATTTACCCAATCCATTCCCACGCATGACCTATGCCGAAGCCATGCAACGATTTGGCTCAGATAAACCTGATATGCGTATTGATTTAGAACTTGTTGATGTGGCAGATGCTGTTAAAAATGTTGAATTTAAAGTCTTTTCTGGTCCTGCCAACGATCCAAAGGGTCGCGTGACAATTTTAAAAGTTCCAAACGGTGCTTCCATGTCGCGTAAACAAATTGATGATTATGCGCCGTTTGTGGCTAAATTTGGCGCCCGTGGTTTGGCATGGATAAAAGTCAATGCCAAAGAAACGGGACGCGAAGGTTTGCAATCCCCGATTGTGAAATTCCTTGATGATGATTCCTTAACGGCAATCTTAGATAAAACAGCCGCGCAAAATGGTGACTTGTTATTCTTTGGCGCAGGTGATTACAACACCGTTACTCAATACATGGGTGAGTTGCGCTTAAAAGTTGGCAAGGACTTAGACATGGTTAAGGAAGGGTGGCAACCACTTTGGGTTGTTGATTTCCCTATGTTTGATTGGAACGAAGACGAAAAACGCTGGGATGCGATTCATCACCCATTTACTGCCCCAACAGGAACTGAGCAAGAATTACGTGACAATCCTGGTACAGCCATTTCTAAAGGCTATGACATCGTCATGAATGGTGTAGAATTAGGCGGTGGTTCAATTCGTATTCACGACCAAGGTGTACAATCAGCAGTGTTAGAATTATTAGGTATTAGCAAAGAAGAAGCACAAGCCAAATTTGGCTTTTTACTCGAAGCCTTACAATACGGCTGCCCTCCACACGGAGGAATAGCTTTGGGCTTAGATAGAATGGCTGCCCTCATGTGTGGTGTTGAGTCTATTCGTGATGTAATTGCCTTTCCTAAAACTTCATCGGCAAGTTGTCCTTTGACCTCTGCTCCTTCGGAAATTCCTGCCAAGCAGCTTGAGGAAGTTCATGTTCAGGCAATTTATCCTGAGGTTGAAGAAGATTCTGAGGCAGATGAATAACAACCAAGCAACTAACGAACCAATTAATGAACAAGCTGTTGTGCTTGTTCATGGCTTGTGGATGAGTCGCTGGTCTTTTGCCTCTATTGCTCAGCACCTCAAAGCCCAAGGATATCGTGTTTACCGTTTTGACTACAAGACAACCAAACGACCATTTGACTTCAATATGCAAAAGCTAACTGCTTTTGTTAATTCACGCAAAGAAGATACCGTACATTTAGTCGTTCATTCTATGGGTGGCATTTTATCCATGAGAAGTCTTCCTAACATTGTCAAAACAGGCAAGTTAATCATGTTGGGTTCTCCCATCAATGGCTCTCGCGCAGCCAAAGCAATGAGCGAAAAAAAATGGTCTGCTTGGATGCTCAAATACGCCACTGAACCGTTAACCAATGGTGTCGTTAATCCTCAAGTCTTTCGAAAATCTTATATGATTGCAGGGATTTCCAACAGCATTGGCATTGCACGATTAGTGACGAAATTACCCCAGCCTAATGATGGAACCGTAGCCCTTGATGAAACTCAAGCCGATTGGATAGACCACCACACCACCGAAAAAACCAACCATTTTCGCCTGTTATTTCATCGCCAAGTAAAGAAGAAGATTGCCATTTTTTTATCGCAAAATCTCAACAATGAAGAAGAGTAAAGAGACAAAAACTTGACATCATGAAACCTAGGGTTTATAAAGGAAACATGAAACGCCTTAATAAATTGAAGTGGACAAAAGCAACCAAAGGTTCGTGGTTGTTACCCAATTTATTTGTCGCTATTTTTCTACTGGCTCAAGTTGCCAACACCACTCATAAAGCCGAACACCTCAATCTCAATGCAGATAACAATTGTTTGTTATGCATCAATTCGGTTGATACGGCAATAGACATTGACAGCATTGTTTTGAATGTTGTTACTGTTAATCTTATTCAACCTGAAACCATCACAGTTTTTGTTACCGATTTAGCTGTTGAACTCAACTATTTTTCGCGCGCACCACCTATTGCCTAATTTGTCAACAATATTCCAGTAAGCTTTTGACTTACTGAACAATTAATTAAACAAATTTAGGAAAAAACATGAAAATCAAATACACAACAGTTTTGTTGTTGTTGGTTTCGTCCGTTGGTTTTGCAAACGATGATTTGCAAGCGATACGTGCTGAAATTATGGCAATGAAACAACAATACGAAACAAAAATTTCTGCACTTGAAGCGCGTTTGCAAGCAGCAGAAGAAAAAATTAATCAACAATCGCAACAGATTGAAGAAATTCCACAAGCCGATACAATCATCGCAGAGACAAGCGAAACAAGCAATGCCAATGCCTTTAATCCTGCATTGAGTCTTATCTTTGATGGACGATACGTGGATTATGCCCATAAAGTGGATGGTTTAACCTTTCCAGGTTTTGTCATCGGTCCTGAGGCAGGTGTTGAACCTGAGGGCTTTAATCTTGGCGAGTCGGAACTGACGTTATCTGCCAATATTGATGACAAATTTTACGGTCAAGCCACCATTGCTTTTGCCAATGATGCGGGTGAAACTGCCGTTGAAGTTGAGGAAATGTTTTTTCAAACCTTATCCTTGCCCTATGGCATGACCTTAAAAGGTGGGCGTTATTTTTCCGCTTTGGGTTACTTAAATGAACAACATGCGCATGCGTGGGATTTTGCTCAAGCTCCTTTGGTTTATCAAGCCCTATTTGGCAGTCAATTGAAAAATGATGGTTTGCAATTATCCATGCTTTTACCCACGGATTTTTACTTAGAGGCAGGCTTAGAGTTGGGTAATGCTTTAGGTTTTCCAGCCTCAGGTGAACACAATGGTTTTGGTTCGCAAACGGCATTTGTGACCACTGGTGGTGATATTAGTTACAGCAGTTCGTGGCAATTGGGTTTGAGTTATTGGCGAGCTTCGGTAAAGCAACGCGAAGGTTTGGATGGCAATCCTGATTATGCTTTTACTGGTGATAGTGACATTAAAGCCCTTGATTTTGTTTACAAATGGGCACCCAATGGCAACAATAAACTACAAAATGTTAAATTTCAGTTTGAATACTTCGAGCGCAATGAAGATGGTACTTTAGGAGAAGACTTGGTTGATTATGATGGCAATCAAAACGGTTGGTATGGCGAGGTGGCTTGGTTGTTTAAACCGAATTGGCGAGCAGGTATTAGACACGATAATATTTCGGCAAATAATAACAGTCTTAATTTGAGTCGCCTTGTCGATGCGGGGTTATTAGCCGATGGCAGCCAAACCCAAAACTCACTGATGGTGGAGTGGTTGCCCAGTGAATTTACCCGTTGGCGCATTCAATACAGCGATAAAATAGACCGACTCAATCCAGCACAGTGGACTTTCCAATACACCTATTCCATGGGCAGCCATGGCGCACACCAATTTTAGGAGAATAACATGAAAAAAATACTACTCATGACATTAACCCTCTTTACTGGCATAAGTTTTGCCAAACTCAATATCTTCACTTGCGAACCTGAATGGGCAGCACTAGCTACGGAAATTGGCAAAGATAAAATTAAAGCTTTTTCCGCCACTCATGGCAAACAAGATCCACATTTTATTCAAGCTCGTCCGTCACTAATTGCTAAAATTCGCAAAGCCGACCTTTTGGTTTGTACGGGTGCTGAGTTGGAAATTGGTTGGTTGCCTTTGTTATTACGCAAGTCTGCCAATAAGAAAATTTTGTCAGGTCAATCAGGCAATTTTATTGCCACTTCGTTTGTCAAATTATTGGATAAACCAACACGAATTGATCGTTCGCAAGGCGATGTTCATGCCAGCGGTAATCCCCATGTGCAAAGTGATCCTCGTAGAATGGCAGAAATTGCCAAAAAATTATCCGAACGTATGCAACAACTGGATGCCGATAATGCTGAATTTTACAAACAAAACACAAAAGAATTTTTAAGCCAGTGGAATGAATCGATAAAGAAATGGCAAAAACAAGCCAAAGTTTTAAAAGGACGCAAAATAATTGCCCACCATAAAAGTTGGATTTATTTAAGTAACTGGTTGGATATGGATATTATTGCCTATTTAGAACCCAAGCCAGGCGTACCACCGACCGCTGACCACTTATCTAAATTGATTAAGATTGCCAAAAACAATCAAGTCGATATGATTATCTATGCCGCTTATCAAAATCCAAAGTCTGCTAAATGGCTGAATAAACGCACCGATATTCCTGCTGTTGAACTGCCTTTTACCATCGGCGGCACCAAAAATGCTAGCGATTTATTTGGCTTAATTGATGATAC
>CAMZLQ010000193.1 GCA_947311585.1 uncultured Alcanivoracaceae bacterium
ACGTTTAATGCGTTGATAGATGACTGAAATTGGCTTTAAGTAACACAGAGTTGCACAGAGAAATCACAGAGGCTCACAGAGTTTTTTTCTGTGAGCCTTATGTGTAAGATTGATTGATGTCACGGAAAGTTTTAAAAAATTGTAAGGTGGGCTTGCCCACCAATAGTGTTTTCGAAACCTCGATAATAAATGAGTATTAAATTTGGTGGGCAAGCCCACCTTACGGTTTTTTCACTCCAATTGATGTAAGATACAAGCAATTAATATCGTCATATCTTATGAAACAATATATTTTTATAGCTTTGTTTGTGGCTCTGATTATAAACGTAATGAGTTGTACAAAAGAACCACAACTCACAAAAGAACAAAGACTCAGGCAATCTATTGCAGAACTCGAAAGTCGCTTTGAAGAACGCAAGCTTGGGCGTATTATTGAGTACGTGAGTGAAAACTATAGTGATGAACACGGCAGAGGTTTAAGAGACATTAAACGCGCAATACAATTGCAGTTAATGCGTCATAAAACCTTGCATGTGTTGTCAACAATTAATGCCATAAACTGGACTAATGATAACAATGCAGAGGTGCAAATAACCGCAGCAATGGCTGGTAAACCAATCAAATCAGCCAGTATTTTAACTTCGATTCGAGCGGATATGATTAAGTTTGATGTTCACTTTGTGTTAGAAGATGAAATCTATAAAGTGCAATCTGCTACGTGGAGTTGGGCAAAGCCTTCTGATTTTTTAGAATAACTTTAAAAAGTTTTACTTAACTTGCTTTATCTAAGCCGTAAATTATCACATAATGGCGTTAGTCAATTAGAATAAAAAAACTCATGATTGTTAAAACAGCACAAGATTTTACCCAAGCGGTTAAACAAAAAGATTACCCAATAAAGCAAGCAGGAGCGATGAAGGCGGCTTTTATGGTTTCGCCTGTTGGTTTTAGCTTGGATGAACAAACAGCAAGCGATAATCTCTACATGCAAATGGATCAACAAACCGATGCAGATTTAGCCATTGTTCAGCAAATGAATTTAGCCCGTAAAATTTCCGACTGTGGTATTCCTGTGATGACTTTTCCTGGTTCATCTGAAACTCCCGATGCGGTTTTCCCAAACAATGCATTTGCCACAGCTCATGGCAATAAGTATATCGTTGGTGCGATGTTGCATTCCAACCGCCAAAAAGAAACCCTGCGAAAAGACATCAATATGTTCTTTGATGAAATGCTTGGTTATGAACGACACCATATTAATCGTGATGAAGCAGTTGCTGAATTAACCGGTGTTTTGGTGCCGGATAGAGCGCGCAATATTGCTTTTTGTGGTATGACTGAACGGGTTGATGATGCAGGAGCACAAGCCATGCATAATATGTTTGGCTTAGACTTAATGTTTCAGTTTGATTTGAGGCAAGGCGAATACCACACCAATGTTATTTTAGCGTGCTTGGCTGGTAAGGCGTGTATTCTGCATGCCGATTCTTTTGCCAATCCAGAGGTGCCAAAGGCAATTGCCGATTTTTACCAAGGCAAAACAATTTTTTTAAGCGATGAAGAAAAACTGGCATTTGCAGGCAATGGTATCACCATAACTGAAACGGATTTGTTTTTAAGTCAAACGGCTTTGGATACTTTGGCTCAAGAGAAAAAAGCTAAACTCGAATCTTGGGGATTTACCCTGCATTCGGTTCAGGTCAGTGAATTAGAAAAAGCAGGTGGTTCTCTGCGCTGCATGGTTGGGGAGATATTTTAATGCTTGAGTTTGTATTTTTTCATAAGGTATTAGCCGAAAAATTTATCAAGAAAGTGGAGAGTTACCAGATTACAGCTACTTTGATTGAAGAAGAGCCTGCCTGGGAAGTGCATGTGTCAGAGGATATTGATGAGTCCATTGATGAGGAACTCAATGATTATTACGACGAATTGTTTGCCGATGACCAAGAAATGTACGAAAGAAATAATGCAGAGGATTGTGATTACAATGCCGCAGGTATTGAAATTAGTCTGCAGGATGGCACAAAGATTATGGCAGAAACGGATCAAAAAACACTTGGCAAAATCTTATCTGTTATTACTTTTGATGAATTCAATCAACTTGTCCACGATATTGCCAGTGCGGTAGAAAACCCTGATGAACGCTCAATTTGTCAACGCTATAGAGATATGGAAACAGAACAGTAGAAGATAACCGTAATTTAGATGCAGGTTTTGCTGTTTTATTAAAAGTTTCGTATGCTACTATCTTTTCTATTTTAAAATAGAGAGAAAAATTATGAAACAAAAACTAGTATTAGCCCTGTTTGCTTTTTCTGCGACTTTTTCAGTCAGTGCTGAAAGAAAAGTAGTTGATTTAAGCGCGCATAAAGTCTATAAACAATCCTTAGTCAAGACAATTAAACGCTCCCAAGCCAACCAAGCGGAGCCACTTTTTGATTTTGAAACGGTCTTGGATATTTCCAATCAATTAAATGTTTCTGTACAAGTTAGTCAAAACACTTTAGATCAATTACCTGATGCGGTAACAGATGAAGATTATGATATTCAACCAGCCAATAAAGTTGCTTTAGGTAAAGTTTTATTTTTTGACAAAATACTCAGTGGTAACAAGAATGACTCTTGTGCAACCTGCCACCACCCTTTTGCATGGTCAGGCGATGGTCTTTCATTACCGATTGGTGAAGGAGGTGATGGAGTTGGTGTGACAAGAACAACGGGTTTTATGGAGGCTGGCGTTCATGAGCGTGTGCCACGCAATGCACCTCAAATATTTAATCTTGGTGCAAAAGTTTTTAATGTTATGTTTCACGATGGGCGAGTTGTTGAAGACAGTACTCAACCCAGTGGTTTTTTTACTCCAGCGGGTAATGATTTGCCTTTAGGTTTAGATAATGCTTTAGCGGCCCAAGCAATGTTCCCAGTCACTTCCCAGACAGAAATGGCAGGACAAGCAGGTGAAAACTCAATAGCGGATGCAACAATTGCAGGTAATTTGGCAGGTGAAGGCGGCGTGTGGGCACAACTAGCAAGCAGAATTCAGGAGATAAGTGAATACGTTGAGATGTTTAAAGACGTTTATCCTGATGTTAATTCAGCCAGTGATATAACTATGGTGCATATAGCCAATGCAATTGGTGCTTTTGAGGGCGATGTTTGGCGAGCAGATAACTCTGCATTTGATAAATATTTGCGCGGTGACACAGGAGCAATGAGTGCTAATCAAATTGCAGGCATGAATGTCTTTTATGGAGATGGTGGATGTGCTCAATGCCATAATGGTAAGTTTTTAACATCAAATGAGTTTAAATCTGTTGGTATGCCACAAATTGGACCAGGAAAAGGCGATAACTTACCAGGTTTTCGTGATGGCTTAGATGATTTTGGAAGAGAAAGAGTCACTGGAAATACGGATGATCGTTTCAAATTTAAAGTCCCTTCACTAAGAAATGCTCTATTAACGGGACCATGGGGTCATGCAGGAGCGTATAATGATTTAAGAACAGTAATTAAGCATCACTTAAATCCGGCTCAGGCTCTTGCAAATTACGATGAGTCACAAGTCATTATGCCATACCGACGCGACTTAAGTGCGCTGGATTTTGCTGTAATGAATGATACTTTGTCACGCAATGCTTTATTGTCAAACCTTGATATTAGCAACGTGAATTTAACCGAAACTCAAATTGATCGATTGATGGATTTTCTGGATGCAGTAACCGACCGCTCCAGCATTGATTTAAGAACAGATGTTCCAACATCGGTTCCAAGCGGATTGCCTGTGTTTGAATAACAGAGAATAGTTTGATATTAAAAAGCCTGCAAATTTAGTTTTGCAGGCTTTTTTTTAAATTCAAATAACTTTAATCACTTCATTAAATCGAGTGGTGTAAGCAGGAGATTTTATTTCTGATTTCATCACCCAATCCTCATTAAAGCCTTCTTGAGCACTGCGTAGCGTGCCTTTGCCAAAACGGTTGTTTATATCATCCAATACCGACATTAACGCCTTGTTATCATCGGCTTGTGGCATAAATAAATCGGCTTGAATCATGCCTGCATCGCTAATGTCATTTAACACAATACCTGCTTTTTTATATTCATAACCCAATCGAAATATTTTCTCCACGCCTTGAGTGGCTGCTTTTAAGAAAAGGTTGGTTTGGCAGGAAGCTTGCGGTAGTTTAATCGTGATTGAATTTGAATACTGTTTACTATTGGCATTAAATGCATTGGTGCGAATGCCAATAGTGATGCTTTGCGCCTGTGATTGTTGTTGACGCAAGGTGACACAAGCGCGGGTGACATGGTAGGCAAGTGCTTCTTTGAGTAATTCTAATCGGGTAATTTTTTCACCAAAAGAGCGAGTGCAAATGATTTGTTTTTTCTTTTCAGGATCGGCATCAAATTCAATGCAAGCGATGCCACGCAACTCAAGAATGGTTCGTTCCATCACCACTGAAAAACGTTTACGCATGGATTTTAAGTCTGCATTGCGTAATTGCAAAGCCGTGGCAATTCCCATGTCGTTTAATTGTTTGCTGAGTTGGCGTCCAATGCCCCAAACCTCTTTTACGGGTAAATTTTTAAGAGCCTTTTGTATTTTTGATTCGGTATCGAGTTTAAAAACACTAGGAACATTGGCTAATTTCTTAGCGCAGTGGTTGGCAACTTTTGCTAATGTTTTGGAAGGCGCAATGCCGACACAGACAGGCAAGCCCAACCATTGCCAAATTTGTTGGCGCATTTTCTCTGCGTGTTGAACTAAGTTCACGTGTTCATGCCCATTAAAACGGATAAAGCATTCATCAATGCTGTAATTTTCCACTTGGTCAGAATACAGTGCAATAATATCATCCACACGTTGCGACATATCGCCATAAAGTGCATAGTTTGATGATAAGACAGCAATATTGTGTTGTTTAACCAAGTTCTTAATCTGAAAAAATGGCACGCCCATTTTCACCCCCAAAGCCTTAACTTCATTAGAGCGCGCTACCGCACAACCATCGTTATTGCTCAAAACAATGACAGGGCGGTGCCACAACGACGGATTAAAAACCCGCTCGCAACTGACATAAAAATTGTTAACATCACAAAGAGCTATCATTTTGGTATCATAAATAAAGTCATTCTCAAAACTTGCGAATCAAAGAAGTGACCACGCCCCAAATGATTAACTCATTCTCACCTGACATAACAATGGGTTGGTAATCTAAGTTTTCGGGCATGAGTTTAATGCCATTTTTGGTGGATAAGCGTTTGATGGTAAACTCGTTATCAACCGCAGCAATGACGATGCAGCCATCGCAAGCGGTAATCGAACGATCAACCACAACCAAATCCGACTCAAAGATACCCGCATCAATCATCGAATCACCCTCGACTCGGGCAAAAAAACAAGCCGTTGGGTTCTTGATTAAATAAGCGTTCAAATCCATGGTATCGCCCAAGTATTCTTGCGCAGGAGAAGGAAACCCAGCAGGTACACTGGTTTCATAAAGTGGTAATTCGAGTGTCGAATTAATCGGTGTTATTAGGGTGACTTTAGACATCGGCTGTTATCTCAATTTTTGTTGTTGTGTTTTCTGTGGATAAGAGGATTGTTAATTACCACATAAAATCCAAACACGGTTTGATTATAAACTCATATGATTATTCTTTCAAATCATAATCTCGTAGTGGAGTCTCTTGTGGACTCC
>CAMZLQ010000194.1 GCA_947311585.1 uncultured Alcanivoracaceae bacterium
GCTTCATTATTTGATAATAAATACAGATTATACCGTTGTTATTGTAATGTTGCTTCGCATGGAGATATGCTCTACCCTCATACAGACTGTATGCCCAATGCAAAAGAAATGACCGCACTGTGGTTTATACAAAATGAATGGAATTATGAATGGGGTGGTGAAACAATCTTTTATAATAAAGAGGATGATGCCGAGGTTGTTGTGACGCCAAAACCAGGAAGATTAGCCATATTTGATGGTGCTATTAAACACGCAGGCAATGCTCCTCACAAGGTGTGTACAAAACCCAGGTATACATTTGCCTTAAAATATGAGTTGATTCCTAGGACAAGCTCCTAGCCTTTAGGTAAAATAGAGTGGGCTTGTAACCAACCCATTTTTAAGGCAATAATAATTAACAGAAATAAGGCAAAACTGATTGCGATTCTAACCGTTAAGAATCGCACCGTATTTTTGCCTTGTCCTTTGTCTCTTATCATGTAATACATGGCTAAACCAAGGTTGTATATAATAAATGCCAATACTATAAGAATGAATGTTTTCATGTTTTTGGTTTGGTTTTATTTGTTTGAGCCAATAATTTCTCACTTTTAAGTTCAACCAAGTCAGTCACAATTCGTGCCGCTTCCATTAGAATAAAGTCATCAGCAGGTTCCGAATTATTCTCTGTATTGGTTAACTCATCTTCATCATCAGTTTTATCAATTTCGGCATTATCATCTTCTGAATCAAATAAGACATCAACAGCAGAAATTAAAGGATTAAGTTCACCTTTGAGAATGGCTTCTCTTTTCTTCTTGCGTTCAATTTTCTTATTTTCTCGGTCTTGAGTTTCTTTCTTTCTTACTTTTTCAGAAAGAGAGACAGTAATATCCTCTTTAAGTTTGTCATATTCCTTGCGGTCTTCATCGATAAAACCAAATTCAGGATTAACCGTTTCTCTGGTCTTATAGTTTTTCCGCAAAACTGGTATATCTTGGGTTAAATTTCCTTGCATTGTATAATTTGAGCGTTTAATGCTTGTCCATGGCAATGCATTTTCGTATTCGCTTTCGCCGTAACTATCTGCTCCAGCGTGTGATGGAAAATTTATATCGGGAATAACACCACGATTTTGTGTGCTGCCACCGTTAATTCTAAAAAACTGAGATAAAGTTAATTTTAACTGACCCATTGGGTGTTCTTTGTTGTTGCTGTAGTTGTCTAATGGAATCAGGCTTTGAACTGTGCCTTTGCCGAAACTGCGTTCACCAACGATAACAGCTCTACCATAGTCTTGTAAAGCAGCCGCAAAAATTTCTGAGGCAGAAGCAGAAGAACGATTTTCGAGAACCACCATTGGTTTGTCCCAGGCAACTGATTTGTCAGTGTCACGGTCAACTTGAATGTTCCCTCTTGAGTTTTTAATCTGAACCACAGGTCCTTTATCAATGAATAAACCAGTAAGATCACGAGCCTCAAGTAAAGAGCCGCCTCCGTTATTTCTTAAATCCATGACCAAAGCTTCAACATTTTTCGATTTGAATTCTTGCAAAATCTTTCTTACATCGCGGGTCGTACTGCGGTAATCTTCATCTCCCCGAGATTTAGCTTCAAAATCGAGATAAAATGCAGGGAGATTAATAACCCCAATTTTATGCAGTTTGTCACCTGAGTGAACTTTGAGTATTTTGTATTGTGCGGCTTGTTCTTCAAGTTTAACCTTGTCTCTGGTAATGGTAATGGTATGAGGCTTAGCACCAATTAAATCATCATCACTGATAACAGATAACCTGACTACTGTGCCTTTTTTGCCTCGAATCTTTTCAACCACATCATCGGTTCGCCAACCCACAACATCAACAAATGTACCCGAGTCACCTTGACCAACGGCGACTATTTTATCGCCATTTTTAAGTCCGCCTTGTTTTTCTGCTGGGCCACCTTTAATTATTTTTTTGATTGTTACGTGGTCATCTTCAAAACCAAGTAAAGCACCAATTCCCTGTAACGAGAGGCTCATGTTGATTTTAAAGTTTTCAGATGTTCTGGGTGCTAAATACGAAGTATGAGGCTCAATCAAATTAACATAGGAGTTGATAAAATATTGAAAAACATCCTCATTATTTGATTCACTAACTCGTTTATAGATACGCTTATACCGTTTGGAAAGTATTTCCTTTATTTTACTTTCTTCCTTAGAAGCGAGCTTTAAATTCAAATAATCATTTTTAACTCTTTTTTTCCAGAGATTATTCATTTCTTTTTCTGTATTAACTCGTGGTTGATCTTCACGATTCCATATGTACTCTTCATCTTTAGTGAAATCAAAAGGTTTATCAAGTAAGGCAAGAGAATAGTCGGTGCGCTCTTTTATTCTTTGAACGTAAAGTTTAAAAATTTGAAAGGCAAGTTCGACATTACCTGATTTTATCGCATCATCAAGTTCGTATTGATGTTGTTGAAAATTTTTGACGTCATCAGCATAAAAGTAGACTTTGTTTGGGTCTAATATATCAATATAATTATCTAATATTTTTTTAGAGAATTCATCATTCAACTTCATGGGTTTATAGTGCAATTGTTCTAGTAAGCGCACTAGCCAGCGACTGGTTTCTTTTTGATAAGGTTCTGGCTTCAATGTGGTTGGAATTGAACGTGCGTTTAATTGAAACCCCAAAAAGAGTGTGCTGAGAATAAGAGATTTTAGTATAAATGTTTTCATTAAATAGGACTCATGAACTTTTTAGTAAAATAATTGACTAATGATACATTGTATTAAACAAGAGTTCAACACCTGTAAATATTAATCAAGGTTGAAAAGTTGGACATTTAAAAACAAAAAGGGTTTCAAATTGTGATTATAAAAATAAAATGGTTATAATAGTGATTGAAACTCTTGAAATATGGTAAATACTCCATATTTACAAAAAAATTTAATTTTGAATTTCCTTTGGAGAAATAGTGTATGAAAAAAACTGTAACTGGTTTAATGGTTGGAACTATGTTAGCAACATCTGTAGTGTTTGCTGGCAACTTAGATTCTGATAAAACGAAAACTAACTACATGATTGGTGCTGATGTCGGTGCTTATATCAAGAAAAGTGGTATTGATTTTGATAATGATGCTTTTATGGCAGGTATAAACGATGCCTACGCAGGCAAAGATTTAAAATTGTCGCAAGAGCAGATTGGCAAAATCAGACAAGACTTACAAGCTAAACAGCGTGCAAAGCAAGAAGAAGAGCGCAAAAAAGCGATGGCAAAGCTTGAAGAAGATAAAGTTAAAAATTTAGAAGAAGGTAAAAAGTTTTTAGCCAAGAAAGCCAAAGAAAAAGGCATCAAAAAAACCGACTCTGGTATTCTCTACGAAGTGATGAAAGAAGGAAAAGGCGCGAAACCTGGTTCTGCTAATGCAACTGTTGTGGTTCATTATGTTGGAACATTAATTGATGGCACCGAATTTGATAGTTCAGTTAAGCGTGGTCAACCCGCAACATTTGCCTTAAATCAAGTGATTAAAGGGTGGACCGAAGGCCTGCAATTAATGAATGCAGGGTCTAAGTACCGCTTCTTTATTCCACCTGAGTTAGCTTATGGTGCTGATGCTCGTCCTGGTTCTGTTATTGGGCCAAACAGCACACTTATTTTTGAAGTTGAATTACTTGAAGTGAAAGACGATAAAAAATAAGCAGTTAGGGCTTTATAAAATAAAGAAAAAAACCAGCAAATTGCTGGTTTTTTTTATGCCTCAACACAAATATTGTTTTGGATAAACTGCACAATTATTTCGTTAATATCACTTAATGCGGTTTGTGTATCAATATCGAATGCAGTAATCAGTGTTTTGACAATGGATTGAATATCAGAGCCTTGTTCTAATTGTTGGTAAATTAGTGCCGATGTTTCATTTAATTCAAAGTATTTGCCAGTTGTAGGTTCTAGCAATAAAATGCCCTTATCAGCCACTGGAGTGCGAAGTATTGCTGGGTTTATCGTTAGCATTGGTGTATCCAAAACAGTGATTATAGCATCAGATTTTAACCCTGAGTGGTATTTTGTGCAACTTTTAATGTGTTCCACGAGTTTGCAAAGGTCTCTAATATCTTGTTGTCTGATAAATAGTATTTCGTTAATTTATTAGCAATTTGGTTAGTTTGTGTCGTAATCATACCATGTCGTGAATGTGAGTCTTTACAAGCTTTATTCACAAAACAGATAAGCTTAAGTTATTTGGAGCCTAAAATGTTTGCTGTCATTAGGAGTGCTGATTAATCATTTTTAAGTTGTTGAAATATAAGTTAATAATGTTGTTGGTTAATTTTTAACCAAATTGATGCGAGGTTAACTATAGCTTTATTTAGCCATCAAAAATTGTAACTTATCCACAAAGTTATCCACAGTTTCTGTGGATAAGTACATATATACTTAATTTACATAGACTTAAAGTGTTTATATAGAATTATTTTAACTTATGGGGCTAAGGTCTTGATTGTCAATTTTAAAAAAATAAGGCTTGTTTTATTGGTCGAATAAATTAACATACCCTTATGTCATCACTTCACCGAAATACTATTCAAGTTGCATTGCCAGTTCCTTTTGCGGATGGATTAAGCTATCTTGTGCCCGATGCAATAGCCATGGATTCAATTAGCATTGGTAAACGCGTTGTTGTGCCATTTCGGAATAAAAAAATGGTGGCGATTGTGATTGCTACTCATGGCGGCGAGTTTACTAAAAACTTAAAAACCATCCTTAAGGTTTTGGATTCCTCGGGCTTTATGACGCCTAAAGTGCTAAAGTTTATGCATCAGGTGCATCGTTACTACTTAATGCCATTGGGCGAAGTGATTTTTACTGGAGTTCCAAAATGGTTTAAAAATACCGAGAACCCGCCTTTGCCAAAGGAAATATGGTGGCAAGTTAAACAACGATTAACTCAGGATGAAATAAAGACTCGATTTAAGAGCGAAAAGCAACAAAATATCTTTAAATACCTGCAAGAAAATGGCCCCTTGCAAAGCAGACAAATGAGTCACATTGAAAAGGGGGCGTCGGCGCATTGCAATGCGTTGCTGAAAAAAGAAGCATTAATCAAATCTGACTTGTGTTTTGTTGATGCACAGCCACCGAAAGATCCAGATTTCACCTTAACTGATGACCAAGATGTGGCAGTCAAAGCGATTTCACGCGTTAATGGTTTTGAGGCTTTTTTATTGGATGGCATAACGGGTTCGGGCAAGACAGAAATTTATATTCGTTTGGTAAAAGAACTGGTTAATCAAGACAAGCAAGCACTGGTGCTCGTTCCTGAAATTGGTCTCACGCCGCAATTGTTTCATGAATTTGCCCATCGCATACAGGGGCGTGTGGCAGTTTTTCACTCGGGACTGACCGCAATCGCTCGTGCCAGAGCGTGGCAGAAGGCTAAATTGGGTGAAATTGATGTGATTGTTGCCACCCGTTCAGGAATCTTTACACCGTTTAATAATCTTGCCATGATTATAGTCGATGAAGAACATGACTTAAGTTTTAAGCAACAAGACGGTTTCCGTTACTCCGCTCGTGACCTAGCCGTTATGCGCGGTAAGTTGGAAAATGTCCCTGTTATTTTGGGTTCTGCTACACCATCACTGGAAACCTTTAATAATGCCAAGCTAGGAAAATACAAATGGTTGCGCTTGCGGCAACGCACCAACAAACAAGATTTGCCATCCATTCAAGTGCTGGATGTGCGTTCGCACAAAATGCAAAAAGGTTTATCCAGAGTGGTGTTGCAACAAATTGATGCAGAAATTCAGAAAGGCAATCAAGCCTTAGTATTTCTTAATCGTCGTGGATGGTCACCCAAATTAACCTGTAATGACTGTGGCTGGGTGGCAGAATGCGACGAGTGCGATACTTACGTGACCTACCACAAACACATAAACCGTTTACGCTGCCATCATTGCGAACGTGTCTATGGCATACCTGAGTTTTGCCCCGAATGTGGCTCACAAAAGGTAGAAACCATGGGTGTCGGTACAGAAAAAATTCACGTGGGAATTGAAAACAGCTTAAAAGATACCAAGGTCATTCGTGTTGATAGAGACACAGTTAAAACACCCAATCAATGGCAACGCACGGTGGATGAAATTAAATCAGGTATTCCCTGTGTTATGGTAGGCACACAAATGCTATCCAAGGGGCATGATTTCCCCAATTTGACATTGGTAGTAATTGTTAATGTCGATAATAGTTTCTTTTCACTGGATTTTCGTGCCACTGAACACCTGTCACAATTAATGATACAAGTCTCAGGGCGAGCAGGACGAAAGGATAAAATAGGTAAAGTTA
>CAMZLQ010000195.1 GCA_947311585.1 uncultured Alcanivoracaceae bacterium
CAATAATTTTCTTTGATATGAGAATTTCTTGTAGTCCTGAATTACGGTATTATATCGCGGGGTTAATAATGCCTTTTTAATTCTTTTGCGTTAATTATGACTATCAATCCCAACTTAATGCACCGCCAGTTTGGTATTCTGTTACGCGTGTTTCGAAGAAATTTTTCTCTTTGCGTAGGTTTGATTGTTCATCCAACCATCCCAATGAGCATTGCGCACCTGGAAAGGGTTCTTCCATACCAAGCGAACGTGCTCTGCGGTTGGCTATATATCTGAATTGTTCACTGTGGTCTTGTGCGTTGTAGCCAAGAATTGGGCTTTTTAAGATGTATTTAGCGTAAGCACTTTCCGCAGCTTCTGCTTCATCCCACATATCACGAATGGCTTTTGGATCAAGTTTGATGTCATTTTCTGCAAATATTTGTTTAACCACACGTATCCCAAATGAGGCATGCATGACTTCATCGCGCATAATGTATTGCAATTGTTCTGCCGTGCCTTTCATCATGCCACGTCTTTGCAATGAGAAAATAGGGGAAAAACCATTGTAAAACCAACAGCCCTCAAAAATTGCTGCAAAGAAAATATACGCCATAACAAATTCGTGCAAATCGTCTTTATTGCCTAAATCCATATCCGAACGCATAACCGAATCTAAACGGCGATTGGCTATTTGAATTTTTTGGTTAATTTCTGGTACAACGCGGTAACGGTTGTAAATTTCACCTTGATCAAGACCAATGGTCTCGATGCAATGTTGATAAGTCCAAGTATGCAAGGCTTCTTCGTAAACTTGACGTGCTTGGTAAATTTGCAACTCTGGTGCACTCATTTTTTCCATCACAGCTAAGCCAATATTACGCATAGCTAAAATATCAGAAGTGGTCAGATAGGATAAAACATTGGTGTAAACATGACGTTCATCATCGTTTAATTTGTGGTGAAAATCATGCACATCACTGGTCATATTTATATCCAATGGTGTCCAGTGGTTTTTGTTGGCATTTAAGAAATATTTCCAAGCCCACGGGTATTTAAAAGGGGCTAACTGGTTAATGTCTGTTTGACCATTGATGACACGTTTGTCATCTGCTTTAACAGGTTCTACCGCTACTCTGGCATTATTTTCAGTATTTTCAGGGGTATGGTTAATCACTGGAGCCGCTTTTTCTTTAACTTCTGCTCGTGCAACAATGTCCTCTGCCTTGACGTCTTTTTGAACATCTTGAGCGATTGTTGCTTCTTTGATTTCCTCTTTTTTGCCAAGTCCTAATGGGTCGTCCCAATTATACATTCATCTCTCCTGCGGTTTGTCCGCTGATAATCCTACCATTTTTTGATTCAAAACGGTAGTGTATTTTTATTTTATTACCTGTGCCTTGGGCACATGCATTTGTGATTGTTTCTCTAAATAAGTCTGTAAAGTGAAAACTAAAATTAACAGGTTTAACTTGATTTAATTTTGCGCTTCATTAAAAGAAGCGCAAAAATATTTTTTATTGACAAGCTTCGCAATCTGGATCAAGTATAGAACACGCCAATGGCGCCTCTGAACTGGATTTTTTTACGCCCGAACCACTTTCTTCTACGCCTTTTTCTGCTTGTGTTGCACCTAAGGAACGTAAATAGTAAGTTGTTTTTAAACCACGAACCCAAGCCAATTTATAGATGGCATCTAATTTTTTACCCGATGGCTCTTTCATGTAAATATTGAGTGATTGCCCTTGGTCAATCCATTTTTGGCGGCGCGATGCTGCTTCAATCATCCAACCTGCGTCCACTTCAAATGCGGTGGCGTATTTAGCTTTTAAATCATCGGGTACACGGTCAATTTTTTGCACACTGCCATCAAAATATTTCAGGTCATTAATCATAACATCATCCCAAATATCTAATTTCTTAAAATCTTCGACTAAATATTTATTAACGATAGTGAATTCGCCAGACAAGTTGGATTTAACAAATAAATTTTGATAAATAGGTTCAATCGATTGTGAAACGCCCGAAATATTTGAAATCGTAGCAGTTGGAGCAATTGCCATGGTATTTGAGTTGCGCATTCCTTGAGACTTAACTTTCTTGCGCAATTTTTTCCAATCCATCGTGAAAGACTTATCTTGTTGAATGTATTTTCCACGTTCCTGTTCCAACAATTCAATTGAATCAATTGGCATAATGCCTCGCGACCACAAAGAACCCTCATAACTTGGGTAACTGCCACGAAGTGCTGCCAAGTCACTGGATGCTTGAATCGCATAATAAGAGACCGCCTCCATAGACTCATCGGCAAACTGGATGGCTTGATCCGTTGTGTAAGCTAAATTTTGCTTGTAAAGTGCATCTTGGAAACCCATTAACCCAATACCAACTGGTCGATGTTTAAGGTTGGAGCGACGGGCTTGCGGTACACTGTAAAAATTATAATCAATAACATTATCCAACATGCGCATGGCTGTGGTAATGGTTTTTTCTAGCTTTTTATGATCCAGACCCTCTGCGGTTGTGTGCTGTGGTAAATTAACAGAACCAAGGTTACAAACGGCAATTTCTTCATCACTGGTATTTAACATTATTTCGGTGCATAAATTTGAGCTGTGCACGACACCAATGTGTTGTTGTGGCGAACGAATATTGCAAGGGTCTTTGAAGGTAATCCACGGATGACCTGTTTCAAACAACATGCCCAACATTTTGCGCCAAATATCTGTGGCTTGCACCTCTTTGGTATTTATCATCTTACCATCAGCTGCAAGTTTTTCATAATATTCGTACTTTTCACGGAAAGCTTTGCCATATAAGTCATGTAATTCTGGCACTTCTTCTGGTGAAAATAATGTCCATGACTTTTCTTCTGCAACACGTTCCATAAACAAATCAGGAATCCAGTTTGCCGTATTCATGTCGTGCGTGCGTCGGCGTTCGTCCCCTGTGTTTTTACGTAAGTCTAAAAACTCTTCAATATCCACATGCCATGTTTCCAGATAGGCACACATTGCACCTTTACGCTTTCCGCCTTGATTAACGGCAACAGCTGTGTCGTTAGCCACTTTTAAAAAGGGAACAACACCTTGTGATTCGCCATTGGTTCCTTTAATTCGAGAACCAAGACCACGGACTCGCGTCCAATCATTACCCAAACCACCAGCGTATTTTGATAACAGTGCATCGTCCTTGATGGCGTCAAAAATACCAGCCAAATCATCAGGCACAGTGGTTAAATAACAGCTCGATAATTGAGGTCGCAATGTTCCTGAATTGAATAATGTTGGTGTCGAACTCATAAAATTAAATGAACTCAACAGATTATAAAATTCAATGGTTTTTTCTTCACGTTCCACTTCATTAATGGCAAGTCCCATTGAAACTCGCATAAAAAAGTTTTGTGGTAATTCTATTTTTGATTCGCCACTGTGAATAAAATACCTGTCGTACAATGTTTGAAACCCAAGATAAGTAAAATCCAAATCTCGCTCGGGTTTAATGGCTGCTGCTAATTTATCCAAATCATAGCTTGCCAACTCAGGAGTTAACAACTCTAAGTCAATGGCTGTGTGAATGTATTTTTTAAATGCTTGCGGATAGAGTTCAACCATTTGTGCTTGTGTTGCGGTTTTATCTTCACCGTATAAAAAACTCAAAACTTCTGTTCTTAACCCGTCCAACAATAAACGAGCGGCTACTTTAGAATAACTTGGGTCTTTTTCAATGTATTGACGTGCACACATGACAATGGCCGAACTTAAATCTTTTTCAGCAATCCCATCAAAAATATTTCGGTAAGCCTGTTTAAGAATCAAGTCTTTATCAACACCTGACAAACCTTTAACAGACTCGCTGATAATAATTTCCAAACGCTCGGCATCAAGTTGTTTACGTGTTCCATCTGCTGCGATAACATTGATAACAGAACCGACTACTTTTTTCTTTTTTCGCGCTTTAGCCTTCGCTCTTTTTTCGGCTTGTTGGGCACGGTACAAAACATAATCTCGTGCAACTTTGTGTTCACCTGAACGCATTAATGCCAGTTCAACATAATCTTGAATGTCTTCGATATGTATGGTGCCACCATCTTCCAAGCGGCGAAAAAGTCCGTTAACCACCTCTTGCGTGAGTTTTTCAACTTTTTCTCGAATGCGGCGTGAAGCGGCCGCTTGGCCTCCCTCTACAGCCAAAAAAGCCTTTGTCATTGCCACTGAAATTTTTGAAGCATCAAAGCCTGTAATAGTCCCGTTTCTTCGAATGACTCGGTATTCCCCTGGTGCCGAAGGTGAGACTTTTTGTGCTTCAACTTTTGAAGCCATG
>CAMZLQ010000196.1 GCA_947311585.1 uncultured Alcanivoracaceae bacterium
TGAATGAATCAAAAAGATCAAAGGATTTGATTTTGTTGGATTGTCGGTTTTAACCGACGCTTTTTAGGTTTAAGTTTGGTTTTGAGTGGGATAAATCCCACTTACCAGATTGGCTTCGTTAGATTTGAAATAATAATTCAGAAGTAATCGATGGTAACGAAGTAAAAGAACTAGATTTCCGCCTTCGCGGGAATGACGGTGCGTTGTAATGCCCTTGGTGGTAGAATAGAAAAGATTAATTCACCACGAAGTTCACGGAATCAAAGGATTTGACTTTGTTGGATTATCGATTTTAACCGACGCTTTTTAGGTTTAAGTTTAGTTTTGAGTGGGATAAATCCCACTTACCAGTAAAGTCTAATGAAATATATCTGGCATATATCATGAAATATATCGGATAGGCACACTTTTATTTCAGTCACAGGAGGTGTTTCAACTGCTACAGACAAACTTGGGCTTGAAAACATACCAAAAGCATCAGGCAGAGTCATTGCAAATGCCATCGTAGCTGGTACAATATCCGAATTAACAGGTGGAAGGTTTGCTAATGGTTCCGAGTGCTGCTTTCCAGGTGGGGTTTAATGAGAATATTGAATCATTCAATAGCACCCCTAGCGAGAGGAAAGATCATTACCTTGACAAGTTAAGTTCTGCAACGTGTATTTATAATAAATCAGAAGGTTTTTATTCAAGAAATGATGCGATTTATGCACATGTTGATTCATTTGTGAAATGTGTAATTATATTCGACAATGGTATTTTAAAAGAAGAGTGGGCAAATAATGGCTAAAATAAAAATCAAAAAAGCGCAACAACAAGACTTAACTCAAATTGCTTTTCTGTTTGATGCTTATCGGGTGTTTTATAAGCAAACCAGTAATTATGAATTGGCTTTGGCGTTTATTACTAAGCGTTTTGAAAATAAGGAAAGTGTTATTTTTTATGCCGTCAATGAAAAGGGCGATTATGTGGGCTTTACTCAGTTATTTCCTAGCTTTTCTTCTGTCTCGGCTCAACGCAGTTGGATTTTGAATGATTTATTTGTTTCGCCCAATTTGCGTTCATCGGGTACCGGTACACTGTTGTTAAATAAAGCCAAAGAATACGCCATTCAAACACGCACCAAGGGCATTGGATTGGAAACTTCTGCCGATAATGTCCGTGCCCAAGCTTTATACGAGTCATTGAGTTATACAAAGAATAGCGAATTTGCTTATTTCCTTAAAGTATAATTTAATCACCATTTTTTGAACACAATCAAAGTGTCAAATATATCCATGAATAAATTAAAAAAATGGTTTAAGCGTTTTGCACTGACTTGCATTGTGTTGTTTTGTTTTTTTATTGCATTGGATTTCTTGATTCCTTTGCCTATGGAAGATTTTCAACACAGGCATTTTGCTCAAGTGGTGGTGGATAAAAATGGGCAACCACTGCGTGCTTTTCCTGATGCTCAAGGAGTGTGGCGTTATCCAGTTGCTCTGAATCAAGTTTCTCCCTTGTATTTGCAAGCACTAATCAATTACGAAGACCGTTATTTTTACCAACATTTTGGTGTTAATCCATTAGCAATGGTTCGGGCTTTGGGGCAGTGGATAAAAAATGGAAAAATTATATCAGGTGCATCCACTTTAACTATGCAAGTGGCGCGGATTTTAAAGCCGCATAAAAAATCGTTTTCGGGCAAGTTTGTGCAAATGTTTATGGCGTTGCAACTCGAATGGCACTACAGCAAACAAGAAATTTTAACTTATTACATAAATTATGCTCCCTTTGGCGGAACTATTCAAGGAGTGGAGGCTGCTAGTTTTGCTTATTTTGATAAAACTTCTTTGGAATTGACCGCATCAGAAGCCGCTTTATTGGCCGTTATGCCACAATCTCCTTCGCGATTTCGCCCTGACAGATACCCACAGCGAGCAAAAAAAGCACGCGATAAATTACTCAATCGCTTGGCAGAGTTTGAAGTTTGGGACAAACAAACTATTAAGGAGGCCAAGCAAGAAGAAATTTGGGCACAATACAACACGCATCCGATGATTGCGCCATTGCTGACACGTCGCTTAATTAAGGCTTATCCAAAGCAATCGCTCATAAAATCTACGATTGATATTGCTTTGCAAACTGATTTGGAGTTGTTGGTTAAACAATACAGTGCAACAATGCCAAAGAAAAGCTCGGTTGCGCTAGTTGTTATGGATAATGAAAATGCCAGTGCCTTAGCTTATGTTGGCAGTGCTGATTTTTTTGATAATGAACGCGTTGGTCACGTGGATATGGTGCAAGCGGTTCGCTCACCAGGTTCTACACTAAAGCCATTTATTTATGGTTTAGCTATTGATCAAGGTTTGATACATTCTGAGTCGCTGTTGTTTGATGTTCCGCAGTCTTATGCAGGTTATCGACCCAAAAATTTCACCAATAAATTTAATGGTCCTGTTAGTGTGTCACAAGCTTTAGGAAGATCATTGAATATGCCGGCTGTTCAGGTATTAAATGAGTTGTCGCCAGAACTGTTTTATGCGCGTTTAAAAAATGTGGGTTTGAATTTGCATTTGCCTGTTAATGCCAAACCTAATTTATCTATCGCACTAGGAGGTGGTGGAGTCAAGCTTGAAGAACTTGTGGGAATTTTTGGAAGCCTAGGTCATGAGGGTAAAGCCACTGCACTCAGATTGAGTCAATCTGACCCATATAAAGAGACTACTTTTCTGACAAAAGGCAGTGCTTGGATTATTCAAAATATATTGTCACAAGTTTCATTAAACTCATTGCATTCAAAAACAGTCATAAATAACTTAAAAATAGCTTATAAAACAGGAACAAGCTACGGCAATCGCGATGCTTGGGTAATGGCAAGCAATAATAAAATAACCATAGGGATTTGGGTTGGTAGACCAGACGGTGCCTTTATTGAAAAAAACAGTGGCAGAGCATCGGCAGTGCCATTATTAAAAAAAGTTCTCGCCATGATGCCAGAAGAAATATTAGAGCTACCACAAAAACCATTTAATGTAAGTTTAGCAAAAATCTGTTGGCCATTGGGGAAGAAGCTCTCATTGCAGAAAAAGGAATATTGCCATAAACAACGCTTAGCCTATTTAATGGATGATGTTGCTCCACCGACCTTGGTAGATGAGATGAAGCGCGGATTTGCATCTGAGTTAGTTGAGGTGGCATTGGATAGTCAAACCCAAGACCGTGTTTTGCCTTCTTGTTATCCTAAACAAATAATAATTAAGAAAATTGCTTTATGGCCTATAGTGTTAGAGCCTTGGCTACCTAAAATTTATAGAAGATCATTCTTGCTTCCAGCCTATAGTAAACAATGCAAAATACATACAAGCGACTCAAAAATTAGTATTATTGGAGTTCATAACAATGCGGTGTTATACCCTGAAGTACAAAAACATAAGCTGCCCTCAATAAGGTTGAGAGTGAAAGGTGGGAGCTCAAAAATTTATTATTGGTTTGTTAATGGCTATCTTCAATTAGAGAGTACAAGTCATTTAACAATGGAAAATTTAAATGAGGGAAATTATCATGTTATATTGATTAATGATTATGGAGACACTGCTGAGTTAAGGTTTGTGGTTAAGGCATAGGAGTGCTTAACACTTGTTGACATTTTAAATACAGGTCTAGGACTTTCAAAAGTTGCACACTAGATAAATTGTATTATAATAAAAGTACGTGGGAAAATGCTACGACAGCAGGCTTTCTCAAAGCCTCGATTGTAGCTATTTTAGTGGGATTGCACAATTCCACGGTTGTGCATTGAACCGGTATCGCTATTGGCGCTACCGGTTTTTTCTTTTAAGTATATAAAGCCAAAGACTAATTTAAAAAACGAAAAGCCAAAAAAGACCTTAAGCACTAGCTTTTATGCGTTTTTTGAATAGAGTGTTCAAGATAGTTGTTAAAAACTCAAAATAAACCAACAAAGTTCTTTACATTGAAAGTAGCGTGTCTATAATGCGCATCTCGCTTGAGAAAGGCAACTTTTTAAAGTGACTTGAAGTGTTCAAGTTAGGCTCTATATAGAGTGTCTAGAAGGAATAAA
>CAMZLQ010000197.1 GCA_947311585.1 uncultured Alcanivoracaceae bacterium
AAAAAACAATCCCGACTATTCTCTTGTTGAACTGTCTTGTCGCACGGGCATTGACAGACTTTACCTCAACCATTACCTCAACTTACAACAGATTTCGGATGCTTGATTGAAGTCTGTTGTAAGTTGAGGTAATGGTTGAGGTAACGTCTGTCAATGCCCGTGCGACAAGACAGTTCAACAAGCGAATAGTCGGGATTGTTTTTTTTTGCTTGCTTGACCAAATAGCTTTTGTAATACTCAATAAAAGCGTTGAGGTTGAGGTTGTATCGGAGTGATATTTTTGCTGCCATTTGTGCCAGTTTTTGCACGATAGCCTGCTTTAAAGCTATTTTAGGTTTTGTTTGTTGTTGGCTATTTAATGAGTGCATCAGTCACCTTGTGTCATTTATCAATGTCCAAATTGCCCACACGCGGTCAGTTGGAGTAAAAAGCGAGAATATAGCTATAAATTAACGCTTTTTAATCCATTTTGCAATCATTCTTAGATAAATTAAGTTAGATTGTATTAATTTGGCAAATTGTTTGAACTCCAGAACCTTCTGAACCTATGCTGTTTACTCCAGAACCTTCTGAACCTATGCTGCTCACTCCTGAACCCTCCGAACCTATGCTGTCAAGGTCACTCCCATTGGAAATAGTTATACAACTTAATTTTTGTTGGTTACCGAAACCTTGTGCGTTTGCCGTAAAGAGACTGGTGGTTAACAGTGCGATTGTGATTAATGTTTTCATGATTTTCCTCGTGTGTAATAATTAAATACGCCAGCTGTACAAAACTGTACAGGAGCTTTATTATTCTGACATGGATTAAGCAATAAACCAAAATTTCAGCAAATGAAAAATTAAATTTAATGAAAAACAAGCCAAGAGAAGCGGTAAATTGAAGAAAATACCAAAATGTTGATAAATTATTGTCTTTTTACAGTCTTTGTCTCTGTTAATTTGTAGAAGTAATAATTACAGTGCTGTGATTTAAAAGAGTGGATTACTCGCTTGCCCTACCACTTGACTTACATCAATGAGAATAATTTAACATAAAATTAACATGCAACTCGACTAAAAATAATAACTGCAACGAGGTTTATCATGAAAGAAACATTTACCAAGGGCATGGCAAGGAACATATATTACGGGGGATCTTTGTTTTTCTTCCTCGCGTTTATTGGTCTTTCCGTGGATACCGTTAACAAATTACCCAAGACTGATAATCGCGGAGAAATCACAGAAGTGGTGGCTTTTGGCAAGTCGGTTTGGGAAAAAAATGATTGCGTAGGCTGTCATACTTTATTGGGTGAAGGCGCATATTTTGCACCAGAGCTAGGCAATGTCTATTTGCGTTTTGGCAAAAGCACTGAAGCGATAAAAGCCTTTATTAAATCCCGTCCAGTTAATGGGATACCAGGACGTCGCAGCATGCCACAATTTAATCTAACCGAAGAAGAGTTAGAAGGTCTTGCTCAATTTCTTAAATACGCCAGTGGGATTGATACCCACAATTGGCCACCAAATATTCAGGGGTAATCGATATGAAATTAAAATATGAATCACAATCTGTTGCCAAACTCTATTTTATGGCGGCTATTGGTTTGTTCGTTGGACAAATCTTGTTTGGTGTTATCTTAGGATTGCAATACGTTTGGGGAGACTTTTTATTCCCAGCTATTCCTTTTAATGTAGCCAGAATGGTGCATACCAATTTATTAATTGTTTGGCTGTTATTTGGCTTTATGGGTGCTGCTTATTACTTAGTGCCAGAAGAATCACAACGTGAGTTGTATTCTGCCAAACTTGCCAAAATACTGTTTTGGATATTTTTAATAGCTGGTGCTGCAATTGTTGCCAGTTACTTACTTATTCCTTATGCGCGTTTAGCCGAATTGACGGGTAATGAATATTTTCCCACCATGGGACGTGAATTTTTAGAACAACCCACTATCGGCAAAGTCGGTATTGTTGTTGTCGCCTTGGGTTTCTTGTTTAATATTGGCATGACCATACTTTCTGGCCGCAAAACAGTTATTAATATGATTTTATTAACAGGTCTTGCAGGTCTTGCCATATTCTTCTTATTTGCATTTTATGTTCCTGATAACTTAGTCTTAGATAAATACTTTTGGTGGTTTGTTGTGCATTTATGGGTAGAAGGTGTGTGGGAATTAATCCTTGCATCATTGCTAGCCTTTGTACTTATCAAGGTTACAGGTGTGGATAGAGAACTGATTGAGAAATGGTTGTATATTATCGTGGCTATGGCACTGATTTCGGGACTTATCGGAACAGGCCATCACTTTTTCTACATTGGTACTCCGGGGTATTGGTTGTGGTTGGGTTCAATATTCTCCGCTTTAGAGCCTATTCCATTCTTTATGTTGACCTTGTTTGCCTTTAATGTGGTCAATAAACGTCGCCGAGAGCATCCAAACAAAGCCGCTACTTTATGGGCACTTGGTACAGCTGTGATGTCCTTTTTAGGGGCTGGTGTTTGGGGTTTCTTACACACATTAGCTCCTGTCAACTATTACACGCATGGCTCTCAAATTACTGCCGCCCATGGTCACATGGCATTTTACGGAGCCTATGTCATGGTTGTTTTAACCATTATATCCTACGCCATGCCAATTA
>CAMZLQ010000198.1 GCA_947311585.1 uncultured Alcanivoracaceae bacterium
AAACCCAATAAAATTGCCATCATTGTAGCCGAAGGCACTATTTTGAATGGTGAACAAGATGCAGGCAGTATTGGCGGTGTTTCGACTAGCAACCTCCTTCGTCAAGCCCGTTTGGATAAATCCGTTAAAGCCGTAGTGCTAAGGGTCAATTCTGGCGGTGGCGCGGTTTTTGCCTCCGAACAAATCAGACGAGAAGTCGATGCCATAAAAATTGCAGGTAAACCAGTAGTGGTTTCTATGGGCAATGTTGCCGCCTCAGGTGGTTATTGGATTTCCATGACAGCTGACAAAATTTATGCCTCCGATGCCACTATTACTGGCTCAATAGGCATTTTTGGCATGTTTATGACTTACCCAAAAACTCTAGCCAAAATTGGTGTACACACCGATGGCGTTGGCACCTCTCATTGGGCGGGAGCTTTTCGAGCGGACAGAGAACTAAACGAAAACTTAGCCGCACTGATACAATCCAATATTGACCACGGTTACCAACAATTTATTTCATCGGTAGCGATGGCACGAAACATGGACATTGAACTGGTTGATAGCATAGCACGTGGACGTGTGTGGACCGCCAAACAAGCCAAAGAATTTGGTCTTATTGATGAAATTGGCACCTTATCCGATGCGATTGCTGATGCCGCAAACAAAGCCAGTATTGATAATAATTTTGACTTGGTTTGGATTGAACCTGAACTCACTGCCACCCAACAGTTTTTTATGTCAACACTCGCTCAAGTTAGCCATAATTTTGATATTGATATTCTACCAAAACAAAATAAGTTGATTGAAAAGATATTGTCTCCAATAGAAAAGTCCTTAGAACTGGTAACGCATGCCAAACCTGGCGAATTAACTCAATACGCACACTGTTTGTGTGATATTAATCAATAAAAAAGAGATCATGACTTTTGAACTATTGCGTTAAATACTTGTCCTAGTATATAATTCGAATCTCTGTTGCTTCATAGGAAGGACAGATTTTTATCTAACACAATTATTTGCCGATTATCGGGAATAACTAGGAGTAATAAAATGAAAAAAGATTTAAAAGAAATCAATTCAAATTCAAATACAAAAGGCATAGCTAAAATTCCAACTCTTTCTGGATCTTTAGAAAGCTACATCAGTGCAGTCAATCAGATTGCCATCTTATCACGAGAAGAAGAAATCGAGCTTGGTCTTAAAGTCTTTGAAAACAACGATTTAGAAGCGGCTCACCGTTTAGTCACATCGCATTTGCGCTTTGTGGTCTATGTGGCTCGCTCTTATGCAGGTTATGGCTTACCAGTTGGCGACCTCATTCAAGAAGGCAACATTGGTTTAATGAAAGCCGTTAAACGCTTTGATCCATCACACAAAGTTCGCTTAGTGTCTTTTGCTGTGCATTGGATTCGTGCCGAAATACACGAGTACATCTTGAAGAACTGGCGCATACTTAAAGTTGCTACAACTAAAGCACACCGAAAATTGTTTTTTAACTTACGTAAAAACAAAAAACGCTTGGGTTGGTTGCGTGGACCAGAAATTGCAAAAATTGCTAAAGATTTAGATGTTAAACCTGAAGTGGTTGTCGAAATGGAATCGCGTTTACATGGACAAGATGTCTGTTTTGATATGCCAATGGATGAAAATGACGAAGACAATACATTTTCACCACAAGCGTGGTTAACCAATTCTTCTCCATCACCTGAAGACATCCTTGAAAAAGAAACACGTGATGATAAAAACCACAACTTATTGTTTAAAGGCTTAGACAAACTCGATGAACGCAGTTTAGACATTATCGAAAGCCGTTGGTTACAAGATAAAAAAGCCACATTGCATCAACTGGCTGACAAATATGGCATCTCTGCTGAACGCGTTAGGCAACTCGAAGCCGTTGCTTTGAAAAAACTTAAAACTCAAATGCAAGCTTAATTTTTATCAAAATAGATACAATAAATGGCAACTTAAATAAGTTGCCATTTTTTTTGTAACATTTTTATATTGCAGGCGTTTAAGTAATAAACACAACAAAAGGTCACAACCATGAATAAATACAAACTCATCATTATAGGCTCATTATTTTCATTAACTGCTTGTGCGGGATTTCTTGGCAGCAAGTCTGTTGAAGATGGAACAAACGCGCCCAACAAAGATTACGACACCGTCAATGGCAGCATCAAGGTTGGGCACAATGCAAATGTTGGCGACTTATCCACTGTCAATGGTTCAGTACGAGTTTCATCCGATAGCCAAGTAGGGGATGCAAGCACCGTCAATGGCAGTGTAACCTTTGCAGAAAATGTCAAAGCCGAATCCGCAGAAACGGTTAATGGTTCAATTAAATTGGGCGACAACTGCGACATTGAAGAGAATGTCGAAACCGTAAACGGCTCAATCACAACTAATTCAGGTTGTATCATCCATGAAAATGTGGAAACCGTTAATGGCAGTATTAAAGTTTATCATTCCGAGATAAAAGGCGACATTGAAACGGTAAATGGAAACATCTATTTATTACAAAGCTCCACTGTTGATGATATCATCGTACATAAACCCAATAAGGGTTGGTTTAGCAGTTCAAAAACCAAAACGCCCAAAATTGTTCTTGGTAAGAATAGCGAAATCAAAGGGGATTTAGAATTTGAACGCGAAGTTAAACTCTACGTTCATGACAGTGTTGAGATAGATGATGACATAGAAAATGCAGATATTATCAACTACAGCGGAGAGGAAAAACCTTATTAAGCAATAACACCAATAAGTGGCAGGTTTCTACTGCCACTTCCTCAATTTCATTCCATGAATATCGAAGAATCTACCATAAGAAGTGCTTGACCCCTATTTAATACTGTTTGTTTATCGATGATGGCAAGCAAGCTCACTTTACTGCAAAGAGTTAAACTGGTAAATAACTCAGTATCCCATGACGTAACTAACCTGAAAAGATGTAAAAAAACAGGCAACTATTGTAAGATAGCTTCAATTAAAAATTTAACAAAATAAAATGGCACAATACATTTACACCATGAACCGTGTGAGTAAGACGGTTCCTCCAAATAAAGAAATCATCAAAGACATTTCTATTAGTTTTTTCCCAGGTGCCAAAATTGGTGTTTTGGGTTTGAATGGTTCAGGAAAGTCCACCGTTCTTCGCATTATGGCAGGCATTGACAAAGAGTTTAACGGAGAATCTCGCCCACAACCTGGCATTAAAATTGGTTATTTATCCCAAGAGCCCGAGTTAGATGAAGAAAAAACAGTGCGTGAAAATGTCGAACTTGGTATGAGTGAAGTTAAAGGCATGCTGGATGAATTTGATGCTATTTCTGAAAAATTTGGCGAAGAAATGTCCGATGATGAAATGACGGACTTACTAGCAAAACAAGCCGAATTGCAAGATAAAATCGAAGCGGCAAATGGTTGGGAATTGGATAGAACACTAGAACGTGCTGCCGATGCTTTACGTCTACCTGAGTGGGATAAGCCTGTAAAGGTATTATCAGGTGGAGAAAAAAGGCGTGTGGCTTTGTGTAAGCTATTGCTTTCTGCTCCTGATATGTTGTTGCTTGATGAGCCAACCAATCACTTGGATGCCGAAACCGTTGCATGGCTTGAGCGATATTTGGCAGACTTTACAGGCACCATTGTGGCAGTTACGCATGATAGATACTTCCTTGATAATGTCGCCGAATGGATTTTGGAATTAGATAGAGGTCACGGCATTCCTTATGAAGGCAATTATTCTTCGTGGTTGGAACAAAAAGAAGCCCGTTTGATTCAAGAAAAACGCTCTGAGGCATCGCACATGAAAGTCATACAAAGCGAATTGGAGTGGGTTCGCTCCAATGCAAAAGGCAAACGCACCAAATCTAAAGCTCGCCTCAAACGTTTTGAAGAACTGCAATCCAAAGAGTTTCAATCACGCAATGAAACTAACCAAATTTTTATACCTCAAGGTCCTCGTTTGGGCGAAAAAGTTATTGAATTTAAAAATGTCTCCAAAGCCTTTGGCGATAAATACTTAATTGATGATTTAAGTTTTAAAGTGCCACAAGGAGCTATCGTTGGCATCATAGGTCCTAACGGAGCAGGTAAATCAACTCTATTTAACATGATTGATGGCAATGAAGAACCCGACAACGGTACTGTTGAAATCGGTGAAACCGTTGAACTGGCTTATGTCAAACAATCTCGTGAAGACCTCAACAATGACAAACCCTTATTTGAAGACATTGGCGATGGTCAGGAAGTATTAAAAATAGGCAATTATACCGTGCCAGCACGTGCGTGGTTATCCCGCTTTAATTTCAAAGGTGCCGACCAACAAAAACTTGTAAAGAATTTATCCGGTGGTGAACGCAACCGTTTGCAACTGGCCAAAGTGTTAAAATCAGGTGGCAATGTGTTATTACTTGATGAACCAACCAATGATTTAGATGTTGAAACTTTACGCGCCTTAGAAGAAGCGGTACTCAATTTTGCAGGTTCTGTTATGGTCATCTCACATGATAGGTGGTTTTTGGATAGAATTGCCACACACATTTTGGCTTTTGAAGACGAGTCTCATGTGGAATTTTTTGAAGGCAATTACAGCGAATACGAGCAAGACTATAAACGCCGTTTTGGTGACATTCCGCAACC
>CAMZLQ010000199.1 GCA_947311585.1 uncultured Alcanivoracaceae bacterium
CATTTTTTCTTGAATCTGTTTTCTGGTCTGTTGATAGGCGTATTCACACAATTCATCGCGTCTTGAATAACTAAAAAGATTGGTATTAAATAACATCTCATCATCATTATTGGGCTCCACTAATATAATATCAGCCTTAGGGTAATGCATTGTGTATTTGTCTAAACCAGATTTTAGCCGCGATTGCACAATAGAACGGAAGGTTTGCGATAAAATCATGGGCAAGCCCGCTTTTAATAGTTTTGACTTTTCATCATGCACCTGCTCACTTTCAAATGGCACAATAGGATTGACTGCAAATAACAGCTGAACCCCTTGGTCCAAAGCAGCCGATGCATTCATGGTCCGACGCAAAGCCCCGTCCACATAAAACTTACCTTTGATATTTACTGGCGCATAAAGACCGGGCAATGCAGATGAAGCTTGCACCGCTTTTGATATGGGTACATCGGAGTTTTCATCCGTGCTAAATGTTGCTATCTTACCTGTATCAATTTCGCAAGCGACTATGTAGAGTTTATGTTTTAACTTTCGAAAATCATTACTGGAATGCTTTGCATTTAACACGCTGCGAATGAATTTTTCCAAAGCTGAGTTATTAAATGCCCCATTGGGTAAAACACTGCCAAATTTCTCCAATATATCAACAATACTGGTATGCAATGGTTTTTTCATCCATGAAATTAATGCATCAAATGCCACAAATGGCACATCTGTTGCCTTTTTCAAAAAAAGCTTGTAAGCAGGGCGTAAGAAATTATCTGGATTAAAAGGTGTCTCGGTTTTTTTATTGAAAGCAAAAATATCTGCAATTTCTTCGGTACTTATGCCATTTGCTAATGCAGAAACGAGAAACGAACCCGAAGAAACACCAACATAAACATCCAAATTATTTAGATTTAAAGTCGATATACAGTCTTTTAAAGCACACAATGCCCCTAATTCATAAAACCCACCAAGAGGTCCACCACCTGCAAGAGCCAGTCCTGTTTTTAAATTACTTTTCACCGGATTAACGGCAGCTTTTGTTGTTATCATGCCGACATTATACGGCAAATTCTAACTAATATTAAATGAACAAGGTGAAAAATGAATATTTTTCAGCAATGCATTTTATGACCATCGGCATATGGTGAATTAAACAATAAATTTGTATGATGTGGGCTGATTAATAACCAATGAGTACAAAACCATGAAAAACAAAACCCTAAGCACACTCCTATTTTTCCTCATTCTTTTTTCATCAGCTCAAGCCATCACGGTAGATGAAATTATTGATGGTTACCTCGAAAACATCGGTGGCAAAGAAGCCATCAGCAAATTAACTGGCTTAAAAATGTTGGGAGAAATGAATCAAGGAGGAATGAAATTTCCTATTCAAGTTGTCAGTTTAAGTGACGGACGTCAGTACATGCAATTCAGTTTTCAAGGCAAAGACCTAAAACAAGGAGTTTTTGATGGGGAAACCTTGTGGAATACCAATTTTTTAACCATGCAAGCAGAAAAAGCCGATGCAGAAAGCACCCAGAACCAGAAACTCGAAATGAATGACTTTCCTTTCCCGCTGTTTAACTACAAAGAAAAAGGCTATCAGTTGGAATTGCTAGGCACTGAAGAAAAAGAAGGCACAGAAACTTATAAACTCAAACTCACTCGAGAACAAAAAACCATTGACGGCAAAAAAGTTGATGACATTAGTTATTATTACTTCGATGTCGATGCACTCGTGCCAATTTCAACCGAATCAGAAATCAAAGAAGGCCCCATGAAAGGTAAAATGGGAGAATCCAAATTAAGTGACTACCAAGAAGTAGACGGCTTATATTTCCCCTTCTCCATGACTCAGGGCATGAAAGACGGTCCAAGTGTATCAATGGTGATTAAAAAAATTGAACTCAATCCAGTAGTTCAAGCCTCAGAGTTCGACTTTCCTGTTGCAGAGAAAAAAGAGATTAAAGAGATTCAAGAAATTAAAGAAACAGACAAGAAATCTGCCACATCAAAAGCAAATTAATCACATTTGAGGGGATTATGAAAACAACAAAATTAACAAAAAAACTAACCTCGTTTGCTTTAGTAGCAGCGATATCCTTTTCAAGTCATGCAGCTGATTTAACCTTAAAAGGCAAGGCGCTCTTTGGTGACATGAAAGCCAGACAAATTGGTCCAGCACTAATGAGCGGTCGCATCAATGATATCGAAGCCCACCCAACAAATCCACGTATTATTTATGTTGGTGCAGCTGGTGGCGGTGTCTGGCGTTCACAAAACGGTGGGGCAACTTTTGAACCTATTTTTGATGACCAAGTGCAATCCATTGGTGTCATCGCTGTAGATCCTGTGCAACCCGATAGAACCATTTGGGTGGGAACAGGTGAAACATGGACTCGAAATTCCGTTTCTACTGGTGATGGTTTATTTCGTTCTGATGATGGCGGAATCAACTGGAAAATCGTTGGTTTTGATAATTCTGAACGCATTAGCAGCATAGAAATCAACCCCAACAATCCCAAAGAAGTTTATGTTGGCGTTTTAGGTGCTTTATGGGGAGATAACGAAGAACGTGGCGTTTATAAAACAACAGACAATGGTTTAACTTGGGAAAAAATACTGTACGTTAATGCAGGGGTAGGCTGTTCTGATTTGATAATGGATCCAAACAATCCTGACATCCTTTATGCCTCCATGTGGGAATTTCGCCGCACCGCTTGGTCCTTTAATTCAGGGGGTGAAAACAGTGCTTTGTATAAATCCATTGATGCAGGTAAAACCTGGAACAAAATTCACAAAGG
>CAMZLQ010000200.1 GCA_947311585.1 uncultured Alcanivoracaceae bacterium
CTAATTTATTAGCAACATTTATTGCAGCATTACCACCTCTACTATATCCATAAATTACAACATCTCTACCATCCTTAGCACCAGCAGTGAGATAATTAACAATATCACTTTCTTGATTTGCTTTGAACATCACCCCTCCTTAGAGCTAAAGGGGTCAGTACCCTTAATGTTTTTTCTTGTCACGTTTATACCGAGTTAAAGGAGTCAGTACCCTTAATGCTTTTTCTTGTCACGTTTATACCTGTCAAAATAGCTATTGTAGCATAGAACAATTTAAACATTAAAATGGGTACCCTTCTATAATTAAAAATTCTGCTTTTCTATAAAACATTCGGGCTAGGAGTTTCTTGCTTTTTAATTTTTATCGGCACTCCTGACAATACCGCATTGCCTGATACTTCATCGATTTGATTTTCATCCATAAGAATATTGATGTTGACACCTGCGTTGGCTTGGGCGGTGCTGATTTTCATATCGGTGAAGATGTGTCCCCAACCGTGAGGAATGCTGATGATGCCTTGTTTGATGTCGTCGGTTATCTTGACTGCAATAGTAATATGTGCCGTTGGGGATGTGACGATTATTTCATTTCCATCTTGGAGCTTGTGAAATTCGGCGTCTTTTGTGTTGATAAGAGCAAGACAGCGAGCTTTGCCTTTGATGAGCCGATAAGAGTTGTGCATCCATGAGTTGTTGGTGCGTGGATCACGCCTGCCGATTAGTTGCATGGGAAATTCTGTAGTTTTGTGGCTTTGTTCAAATACTGATTTAACCCGTGAGATGTCTGCTTTAATTTCTTCTGGCAACAAATGAATTTGCTTATCTTTGGTGAATAACCGCTGTGGCATACAAGGTTGCAATGCGCCTAAATCAATACCGTGTTTGGATTGGATGACTTTTTCGAGCGTTAAATCGTGATAAGGTCCTTTTTTAAGTTCATCATCAATTATGCCTTTTTCACCTTTTTTGTTGATATGGCGCTTGGTTAACCATGTTTTAACTTGGCTTTTGATGCCTTTGGGTTGCATACGCACCCATAATTCGACAAATATTTCTCTATCGCTGCGTTGTTCTTTGCTGGGTTTAAATAAAGTTTCACTGTATTTAACCGTGTTTTGTACTGCCAAAGTGTGAAATGCCATGTTGTAATGGTCACGTTCAAGGCTGTGGGTTGGTGGTAAAATTATATTGGCATGACGTGAGGATTCATTAATATAAAAGTCGATGGAAACCATGTAATCAAGACTGGCTAAAGCTTCATCCATTTTGTTGCCATTAGGTGTGCTGATTACGGGATTACCTGAGTTTATGATGAGCATTTTTATCTGCCCTTTACCTTCAGTCATTATTTCATCGGCTAAAATACTTACAGGCAACTCTCCTGCAAAACTGGGCAAGCCTTTGAGACGAGAATGGTATTTGCCAAAGGTTTTGCGATTTTTCTGTTGGCGTGCGGGTTCGATAATATCAAAAGCTGGTGTGCTGAACATCACTCCGCCTGCTTTATCAAAGTTGCCTGTTACCATATTGAGGATATTACCGAGCCATTGGCTAAACGTGCCAAATTTTTGTGTTGATGCACCAAAACGGGTATAACAACAGGCGGTTTTGGCCCTGCAAAAATCTTCTGCCAGTTGTTGAATAACTTCCGCTTTGATGCCTGTTATTTTTGCTACCGATTGTGGTGTGTAGTCTTTTACTAACTCTTTTATGTCGACTAATCCATGGGTAAAGTCTTTAACATGTCCGAGTGTTTCTTGTTTCGTTCTAAACACTTCATTTAACATTGCCATAAGTAAATACACATCGGCTGCTGGATTGATGTAGATGTGTTGGTCGGCAAGTTTGGAGGTTTCAGTAAATCGAGGGTCAACATTAATGACCTGCCCTCCTCTTTTTTGTATGTCTTTGAGTCGTTGTGCTACTTTTGGTGCGGTCATCATCGAACCATTAGAAACCACAGGATTAGCACCAATGATTAACACGCAATCGGTTCTATCCAAATCGGGTACTGGCACTAATAATTGATGCCCATACAGTAATTGTGCCGCTAATTGATCTGCAAGCTGGTCAACAGATGTCGCACTGTAACGGTTTTTGCTCTTTAGAGTGCGTGAAAACAACGGCATAAATAGCATCGCACCCATATTGTGTACACCTGGATTGCCCGAATAGGTCGCAACCACATCTTTGCCGTGTTGTTTTTGGATACGCTTTATGTTGTCTGTCACTTCATCAAAAGCTTGCTTCCATGAGATGGTTTTCCAACCCTCTTTGGTCTTTTTCTGGGGTTGCTTTAGGCGTTCTTTATCGTAATAAACATCTTGCAGTGCCACACCTTTTGGGCAAATATGCCCTTTGCTTAAGGGGTCTTTTTTATCGCCTTTTATTGAGAGTATTTTGTTGCCTTGGTATTTGATTTCAAGGCCGCAGGTGGCTTCGCAAACGTTGCAGGCACGGTAATGTGTTTTGATTTGTGTCATTTTAGGCTTCTATGGTTGGCGTTTGTTTGCTGTTCAGTTTTAAGTAAGAGTAACTGAGTGAAATGACGCCAATACCTAGCACCATCGTAAACAAAGAAATAATCATTTCAAATATTGTCAATATCATGTAATTATAAGAAAACACATAGAGGTTTAAAATATTTATAGCAGATGGAATTACAAAAACCAAAACTGCAATTCTCCAACCATTTCCTTGTGATATATCCCAAGCATAAGACAAACTTGCTTCGCTATCATCAACTGATGAAGCTGGTAAAACCAGAAGCCAACGCGCACTTAAGTAAAATATTGGAATCATTATAGCAAAAGTGATTATTCTAGCTGTTTGAATATTAGCTTCTTCAATAAATCCTATAAAAACAAACATAACAGCTGCTACGATAATTCCAATAAAAAATGACATAGCAAAATACCAGCCAATAAAACGCCATTCTCTTGAACCTAATCGAAATACACCTGTTTTCTCAACATCTTCGATATTCATTATAAATGTTCGATGATACGCAACTATAACCATAGTAATAGTAAAAAGACCCAAAAGCCAAAAAATAAAAAACAATAATTTTGAAGGTTCTGGAGAATCAGGAATGCTCGAAGGTATTAATGATGATTGAAAAATATAGGCTGAGCCAATAAATACAAATATTGGAATTGAAAACTTTATAAAATATATGTACCGCTCTTTCATCACTATCAGGACTTGCATAAAAGTGGCTATGATGGGTAGTTTTATTGGATTATTTGGGTCAATCATGACTTCTCCTTTGACTTGTTTATTTCTTTATTTTACATTAGACCATTAACTATTGATAGGTGCATTTGAAATTGTTACCTATTTCGATAGTGAAAATATTTTATAAAAACTTCAACACCCATGCATCAATTATTTTAGTCAAGTATTGAATGTCAGAATTTCTTGATAACAAATGATCCGCATCATCAAGACTAACAAAACTTTTAGGGTGTTGGGCTTTGGTGTATATTTTTTCGGCTTCTTCTATATCAACCACACCATCTTTAGGTGAATGCATGACCAGTAATGCTTTATTTAGCTTACGAATATGCACTGTATTTTGATTGTTCAAGTCTTCAATAAATTGTTTTTTTATAATAAAATCACGACCAGCTAATTGAATTTTTGCTTGACCTTTGGACTGGATTTCATCAATTGAAGATGTAAACAAGTGAGTGATATGCTCAGTATGAGCCGGTGATGACAAACACACAACAGCCTTTGATTCTGCTATGGCTGATGCCGCTTTTAAAATGGCGGTTCCACCTAAGGAATGCCCTATAAGTAACTGTGGTGCTTGAAAATAATCACGCATAAATCCAGCAGCTGCAATCAAGTCAGCTACGTTGGTAGTAAAATTTGTATCTGCAAAATCACCTTCACTTTCCCCTAAGCCTGTGTAATCAAAGCGAAAAACGGCGTAGCCTAGTTTGACCATTTCTCGTGATATACGAGATGATGCTGTGAAATTTTTACCACAAGTAAAACAATGGGCAAACAAGACATAAGCTTTAGGCTTATCTTTAGGTAATGCCAAAACCCCTGACAAATTATTTTTATGCCCTTTAAAACTGTACTTTTTTTTCATCATTCTCCCCTTTGCTGACTCTTTATTAGAACATATTTTAAAACATTATATTACAGTTTTTTAATAACCTGCATTTAGCAATCTATCTATAAAGACTTCCCAATCGATAAACTGCCTAATTCCAATGATGTTGATGCTTGGAATTCCGCTTCCTTGCACTAATGTGTAAGTTTCATTTTTGTCATTGATGCCACTCATGTGACAAATTGAATTGCGCAATTTGCAACCAATGCCTATTTTTTTATACCTAAAATAATCAAAAAATCGCAAAAAACTGCGTGATAAAGCCCCTTGTATGCCGCCAATGGATGAAATGTTATCAATGGCCCGTTGTGAAATGGTTTGTTTAACTCCTTTTGTTTTAACTGATTCAATATGAGCATTTAACCTATCTGCCTTCCAATTGGTAATACGCAAACCTTTCACGTAACCCTTGATAAGTCCTGTAATTTCACCAAAATCATAGGTGCTTGTTATTTGTTGCAGGTTAAGGTTGTGAAAAATGATATCACCTGCAACAACTGGCGCAATGCCGAATAAACGTTCTATCGAGAGGTTTTCGACCAGCATTTGCCCATCAAAAACGTCTATATCCAACACGCCTTCAAAGGTGATAGTGTGACCGACTTTTTTCATTCCTGGTATCAATCCAGACAGGCTTCCAGTCATACTTGGCCATCCCATTTTTTCAGTAATTAAGGCTATTGAGATAGGCTTAACTTCTCCACTGAAATCTATAGAAATCTCTGCTTCAAATATTTTATCTAACACCAATTTATTGATTAATAAGCTGCCATCAAATAGTGGAATTGAGGTCTTTTCTTCCACCCATAATTGCTGTCCTTGCGTATATAAATTTAACTTAGAGCTTTGGATTGGCATTCCTGCTAGTAATAATTCATCCCATTGAAAACTAGATAAAAGCTTTTCTCCGTCTTTTTGCCACTGTATCTGCGCATTCAAATCATTAACATTAATCTTTTTTGACTCAATTGCCATAAATAATTCAGTCAAATTCAAATTTAGCCCTGAAATGCCTTGTTTACCTATTGTTATTGACCCTTGTGCCTGCCCTATTACCTCCAAACCTTCAACGCCAAGTATTTCAAAATAAGAAGACAAAAAACCTTGGTATAAAGTCTGAACATCTTTAATCAAGAAGTTAATATAGATAGTGCTAAAATTAACATCAGGACTTTTAAATTCAACAAATACCTCCTCTTTTGACGATATATTTACTTTAATATCAAAGATTTTCAATTCATTGTTAATGTTAAATTGATTTTTAATAGCGACTGGATAATCATCAAACAAAAGGTAAACATCTTGCAACAGAGCTTCTCCTTGGTTAAAAGCGCTTGAATTATTAATACTAAACCCTTCATTTGTTTGAACAACAAAAAGAGTTCCTACAATTTCTGCCTCAGCCAGAACATAGTCTCCAACATTCCCTTCGTAATTAACTGATGAAAGTTGATAATTTGTTGTAACTTTAAGTTCTTGACTAAAGTCGAGCGTTATCTGAGCATTGATAATTGCCGATAGTTCTCCATTTAAATCCAACTTAATGGGCAAAGTTTTTGATAATTCTTTGAAATTTAAATCCTTTAAAGTAATTTCTATGGTGTCTTTTTGTACAGAATTTGTATGAATGAAAATATTTTTTTGGTCATTCACTAATGTTAAATTCCAATGCTGTTGAGATAAATCCACCCATCCAGAAATGCCATAATGATAATTTTTTCCATCGACTGTTGCCGTTATAACACCTTTCTTACAATGATGAACAGGATAAAACTTCACTGAAGATTGACAGCGGTAATTGATATTTTTAACAGAACTTTCAAAAAATGGCATTTTCAGAGTGTCGACCATAATACGTAACACTCCATTTTCTCGTGCAATTGACAAATCTTGAACCTGCCACCTTTCTGCAAGCAGTGAGAAGGGACAGAATGATAAAATTACGAGTAAAGTGATTGAATTAAAACGCATCTTTTGAATTTTAACTCAATTCACGTTAAAATAATGTAATTAATAGTTTAAATATTGCCAAGGAGGCTCAAAATGACCAGTAAAACAGTTAAAAAACCACTCATTTTAGTTGTGGATGACAACATCATTAATCGTCAATATTTTTCAATGTCTTTGAAAAAAGCAAATTGTGATGTCATTGCCGTTGAAAGCGGTCAACAAGCCATAGAACAAGTTGTCGCTACAAAATTTGATGTTATTTTAATGGATATTCGCATGCCCGAGATGGATGGCTACGAATGTACTCGATGTATCCGCACAATTTCACTCCAAGATACAACACCAATTTATGCAACTTCTGCCGAAGAATTAGTTAAAGAGTACTTGGATTTGTTTACTGGATTTTTATTGAAACCCATTAGTCCTAAACAACTTAAAGACACAATCAGTAGGCATGTCAAAAATACTCCAGTGGTTTTCAATCAAGAAAACGCCTTGAAATTTGCTTACAATGACAAAGAAATCGTTAAAACATTAGCCAATTTATTCATCAAAGAACTTCCTGAACAAGTTCAATTATTAAAAGAGCTTTCATTCAATAATGAAATTCAAGAGTGTCGAGATTTAGTGCATAAAATCAAAGGGTCTTGCAGGGCTTGTGGAGCACAACAAATCGAAGCAATATTAGATGATTTTTCCAATACTCGTCATGAAAATGATACCGATACGATACAGCTTAAATTGAATGGGTTGCTAGGAGCACTCGAAGCTTACAAAGCTTCTACAATTTTAATGCAGCAAGAATAATAGCAAGAAAAACAATAAGGGCAAACATCAACCAATACAAAATCGGAATCTTTTCAGATTTTTGAGGTGTTTTTTTTATGCTTTTTGTTGCTGCCACTTCTAATAGATTTCGTTCATCTTGACTCATGTCTTTAAAGGTTGTTTGATCGATTAATTCGGTATCTGTTTCTTGTGAATCTGCCAAGATTGCATTTATGCTTGTAGGCGATGCTCCAACTACTGCACCTGTTTGGGAATCAAAGCTTCGGTAAATTTTAGGTTGTATAATTTCTTCTGAGGTTATCTCCTCAGTCACTGCCGCCAGAGTCATTAAGGTAATATTATCAGAACCTCCTTGAGCAACAGCCAATTGAACCAGATTGTTGGTCATTTCTTCTAGGCTTTGATGGCTTTGCAACTCCTGAATGAGTCCTTTTTCTTTAATAACACCAAATAAACCATCCGTAGCAAGCATTAACAACTGGTCTTTTTGAATCGTGCCTTTATTGCTGTGAATTTTAATGTCTTTTCGCATTATTCCTAATGCTTGGGATATAACATTCCTATCGGGATGTGTATCCAAATCCTCTACAGAGATATGACCACTGTCTAACAATATTTCGACATAAGAATCATCTCTAGTTAGCAAATACAAATCTCCATCCCACAAATAAACTCGCGAATCTCCAACCCAAGCAATTTCGTAGTTTTCTTCTTCAAATAACACAGCTGCAACCGTTGTTGCCATGCCTTTTTTCTTGTCATCAGTTTTAACTTCATCAAGAATCGCTTGATGCGCCAAATGAATAGCGGATTGTAAAGAGGCTCCAGATTGAATGGCGCGAAGAATGGTTTTGCATGCTAATTGGCTTGCAACCTCTCCTTTTTCTAATCCACCGACACCATCAGCCACGACATAAAGACCGAGTTGGTTATCAACCAGATAACTGTCCTCGTTTATTTTCCTTTTACCAATGTGGGTTTGTGTAAAAAAATTTATCATAATTTATTAATTTTAGATGAGCCTCAACCTTTAACCTAGCAAATTAATCCGATTAAACTTTTTTTGTGAAACCTATCACATAAAAAATTTAAACTGTACACTTTATTTTATTTAGGCACTTTATAATCATTAACCAATTGAACAAAAGCCTTAACGCCATTGATTAAATTCAATTCATCAACATAAAATAATGGAGAATGATTGGTTGGTGCGGTTTTGGCGTTAATCTCTGGAGGTGTGACTCCCATAAAAAAGAAAAACCCAGGAACCTCTTGAGCAAAATAGGAAAAATCTTCTGCTCCAGTAATCATGCCCATATCAATGACTTTTTTATCACCAAAAACTTTTCTTAAACTTGGAAGCATTTGATCAACTAATTCTGGATTATTGACTGTTACAGGATAACCCGAATGAATTACTAATTCAGCTGTTGCACCCGATGCTTTGGCTGTATTTTCGACAACTTGGTGTAAATTTTGATGGATAATATCACGGATTCCCATATCAAAGTTTCGTATAGTTCCCACCATTTCTACCTTGTCAGGAATAATATTACTGCGAATTCCACCTTTGATTGCACCAAAAGACACTACAGCAGCTGCTTTTGTAACATCCACCTTACGAGAAACAATGGTTTGAACAGCGTTAATAATCTGAGCCGATGCAACAATAGGATCAACACCACCCCAAGGACGTGAGCCGTGAGTTTGCTTACCATTAACAGTTAAATCAAAAGTATCAACAGCAGCCATAGCAGGGCCTGCATGATAACCCAATATTCCACTTGGAATGCTTGATGTCACATGAATTCCAAACGCCACATCGGGTTTGTATTGTTTAAATACCCCTTCGGAGAGCATCATTTCAGCTCCGCCTTGTTCACCTTCTGGAGCACCCTCTTCAGCTGGTTGAAATAAAAACAGAATTGAGCCTTTCAATGTGTCTTTATTTTTTGCAAAAACTTCGGCTGCTCCCATCAACATCGCCACATGGGTATCGTGACCACAAGCATGCATGACGCCGACTGTTTCGCCTCTGTATTGAGCTTGTTCTTTTGATGCAAATTCCAAGTCTACTTGTTCCGTAACTGGCAATGCATCCATATCCGCACGCAAAGCAATGGTAGGACCGGGCAAATCCCCTTTTAAAAAACCAACAACCCCAGTATGTGCAACACCTGTCTTAACTTCCATACCTAAAGATTTAAGGTGTTGAGCAATAATTTTACTGGTTCTAAACTCTCGATTTGAAAGTTCTGGATGGGCATGTAAATCCCTACGCCAGTTAATGACTTTCGACTCAACAGCAACAATATCTTGCGTTTGATTTGCCTGCAAAGCTAATGAAACCAGTATTAATAAAAAGGGTGAAAAAAATCTAATCATAACGATTCCTAATAATATAAAATGAAAATATGACGTGATAATGCCATAATGTGAGCAAATATACCGCATTTCACTGCTATTTTCTGATTATATACAATGTTTGAAACTAAATCGAGTATAATCGCGCCCTTGAAATTTTAAGCTTAAGGAAACACTGTGACTACACATATCAGAAACATTGCCATCATCGCACACGTTGATCATGGAAAAACAACCCTCGTTGATGAACTCATCAAACAATCTGGAACACTTGGCGAAAGAGCCGATGATCCCAACCGCATGATGGATTCTAACGAATTGGAAAAAGAACGTGGCATCACGATTCTTTCAAAAACTACTTCAATTCAATATACCGATAAACGCGATGGCAAAGAATACAAAATCAATATCGTTGACACCCCAGGTCATGCTGACTTTGGTGGTGAAGTTGAGCGTGTATTAAGTATGGTCGATTCTGTTTTGTTACTGGTGGATGCTGTGGATGGTCCAATGCCTCAAACGCGATTTGTAACATCTAAGGCTTTTGAAATGGGTTTTAAACCGATTGTTGTTATCAATAAAGTCGATCGTGATGGTGCCAGACTTGATTGGGTCATGGAACAAACTTTTGATTTGTTTGATTCATTGGGTGCAAGTGATGATCAATTAGACTTCCCTATTGTTTATGCCTCCGCAATAAATGGTTACGCAGGACTCAATGAAGATGTTCGTGATGGCGATATGACGGCTTTATTTGAAACCATCATCGATAAGGTGAATGCTCCAGATGTTGAAGTGGAAAAACCTTTCCAAATGCAAATCACCACTTTAAACTACAATAGTTTTTTAGGCTTGATTGGTATTGGTCGCATCAAACGTGGTTCGATTAAATCAAATACACCTGTAACGGTTATTGATGCTAATGGTAAAGTGAGAAACGGACGCGTCCTTAAAATATTTGGATTTAAAGGTTTAGAGCGTGTTGAAGTAGACACTGCCTCTGCTGGTGATATTGTGGCAATCTCTGGTGTGGATAAAATCAGTATTTCAGATACCATTTGTGACCGTGACAATGCAGAATCCATCCCTGCTTTATCGGTAGATAGACCAACAATTTCTATGTTGTTTTGTGTTAATAACTCGCCTTTTGCAGGGCAAGACGGAAAATATTTAACCTCTCGTCAGATTAAAGACCGTTTAGAGTTAGAAGCAACCTATAACGTGGCATTGAGAGTAGAAGCAACCGATGATGCAGATAAATATAAAGTTTCTGGTCGTGGTGAGTTACATCTTTCTGTATTGATTGAGACTATGCGACGTGAGGGTTATGAGCTTGCAATATCTCGCCCTGAGGTTATTTTCAGAGAGATTGATGGAAAAATCTCTGAACCAATTGAAGATTTAATGGTTGATGTCGAAACACAACACCAAGGTGCAGTGATGGAAAAATTGCTCGAGCGCAAGGCTGTTATGAAAGACATGGAACCAGATAATACCGGTCGCGTACGCATGCATTTTCATGCCCCAGCGCGTGGATTGATTGGCTTCCAATCAGAATTTAAAACCTTAACTTCAGGTTCAGGTATCATGACTCATGTATTTGATCATTATGCACCTAAGTATGACAATATAGTCTCTGGCCGTCAAAATGGCGTATTGGTTTCCAACTCTAAAGGTAAAGCCCTAGCTTTTGCTTTGTTTAATTTACAAAAAAGTGGTCGTTTATTGGTTGAAGTCAACGCTCCTGTCTACGAAGGACAATTAGTGGGTTTAAATTCACGCAGCAATGATTTAACCGTTAACCCAACCAAAGGTAAGCAGTTAAACAATATACGTGCTGCGGGTAAAGATGAAGCTTTAATCATTTCTCCTCCAATTAAACTATCTCTTGAACAAGCAATGGAATTTATTGAGGATGACGAATTGGTTGAAGTAACACCTGAGTCTATCCGAGTTCGTAAGAAAATATTAACTGAAAGCTTGAGAAAACAAGCCGGAAGACCGCCAAGAAGATAAATAAAACTTCACAAGTACATAAAAAGAGAGCTAAAATATTAGCTCTTTTTTTATGTCCGATATTTCTATGCCTAACAATAAAACAGCAAAAGCAGAAAAACAAGTTATAGATTTAATAAACCATTTAGCGTTAGAAACTCAACGACTCACACTTAAAAAATTTATTAAAAAAGATGTTGAATTTAATGTAGCACACGAAATGAATCCAGAAATTATGCACTACATTAAAGACCCGCAAAGCCTTGAAGAAACACGCAGAAAAACCATCAAAATCGCACAAAAGTGGAAAGGTATACAAGGTGATTGGGTTTTATTTGCCATTACAATTAAAGAAACAGGACAATACATTGGCATGGTATGCTTTTGTTATGAATCCATTGAAAATGATACGGTAGAAATAGGTTGGCGGTTGGGCTTGGAATATCACGGAAAAGGTTATGCAACTGAAGCAGCTCATGCACTACTTAACTTTATTAAGCAAGAAATAAAACCCCACAAAGTAGTGGCTTATTGTGTCGCTGAAAACACAGCTTCATCAAACATCATGACAAAACTCGGTATGCAACACGAAGCGACATTGCGAGAATACAGTAAACTGGGTGGCAAGTGGTTTGATGAAGCCATTTATGGAATAATACTTAATTCTTAAAAATACTCCTGTTTAAACACTAAAAACTGCTGGTAATCAATAAAATCTTTATCCGCATGTTTCCAAATTTTTTCTGTGGCAATAGTTTCTTCTTGGGCTTTTTCAAGTTCTTTCATTGCGACATAGGCTTTAGCTTTAAGGAAGTGAGAAGTTGCTTGCATTGGAGTTCGCATTAAAATAGCATCCAATACTTTAACGGCATCTTTGTATTTTTTCATTGCAATAAGCGTTTCTGCTTTTTTGTTTAGAATTAAATCAATTTCATTGGTTGTCACTAAAATTATAAAAGATTGCTTAGACTCCTCTATAGCTTGATTATAGAAATCAAGGGCTTTGGGGTAATCTTTTTGCCAATATTTAATAACACCTTTGGATCTCAATATATCTGGTTTTAATACGGACACATTAAACTTTTGTTCGAATATTTCAACTTGACTTAACGCTTCCTTAAACAACTCAATATTTTCTTGAGCCTCATAAAGTTGCTTTGACAAACTTGATAACAGTAAATCATAGGGAGGTTTTATTTCTTTTGATAAGTCTTTAATTTGCTCGTGAGCTTTATCATACAACCCTAATTTTGAGTTAAGATAAACCTTCGCTCCATCTATTTGAAATATTTTTGCTAAAGGAGGAAAAACACCTTTACCGTGTTGTGACATTAGTTCAACTGTCTCAAAAGACTTTCGTATCTGACCCGTTAATAAATACAATTCACTCATTTGGGATAAAATAGCTATCTTTTGCGTATCAGTCTTACTTTGAGTCAATAAATCCATCAACTGAGTAATTGAGCTTTGGTAGTCTCCTTTTGCCGCGGTAATTTTTGCATTGCCAAGTTCTGCTCTAAAGTTTTTATTATCGTAAAGACTGGCTTCGTCATACATTTCTTTAGCCTTATCAAATTGCCCGAATTGCATGTAGGCATCAGCCAGTTCAAAGTAGGCAATGGACTTATCAGGATTGGCATCAATGTATTTATTCAAGGCATCAACTGCCTTTTCTTTATTATCTTGCAAACGATATATCTTAGCCAATTTAATTAAAGCATCGCTTTTATCTCCCTCAAGCTCATGTAATTTTTGAAAAACTTCTTTGGCTTTATCTTGATAATGGCCTTTTTGAAAATACACCAACCCTAAGGTTCTTAAGGCATCAATACTATTTGGGTAAATTTTTACCCAGTTTTCTAAAACCTTTAAAGCCTTATCTGGCTTACCTTGAAAAGCAAACAAATTAGATTTAACCTGAAAAACCGATTCTTGATAAAGTTTATAGTCAAGGTCTAAGGCACTTTTGGCATGACTGATTGTTTTTGGAATATCACCTAATGCTCGATAATTATTCATAGCGAGTAAATGAGCAGAGGCAAAAGTTTTGTCTGTTGCAAGTGCTTTATCTAACAATAAATTACTTTCAATATAATTATTATTAAATGTCACTTGATTTAATGCCGCTACTAGGTATTCTATCGCTGCCAATGATTGAGAAGTGTGTTCCGAAACAGCTAATTGTGGAATGATGTTTTTCGCTACTTTTGCTGAAGATAAAATCATCGCACTAATTTCATCAGAAATGACATCTAATGAAGTTAATGGGTTAGAATTTTCAACAGAGATTTTTTTAACTTCTTTGCCTGTTTCTACATCAAAAAGTTGTGCAGTAAACTCAATTTGACTGCCCTTTTTCGAATACGCCCCCTGTACCACCCACTTTACTGAACGGTTTCTAGCTATTTTCAGTGCTAATGACAACGGTATATTCAAAGCCTTGTTAAAACCTTTATCAACTAATTGGTTGAATAAACTTCTCGAATCATAAGGCGTTACTACGGATATAAAGGGCGTGCGTTTTAAATCTTGTGATACCAGCCAGCTAGCTCCGTAGCTCAACCACGCAAGGGTGTCATCTTCTGTTTTATTTTTCCAAAAGTATGAAATGACTTTTTGATGGTAAGAAGTCTTAGGCACTTCAAACATGACCTTTGATCCCGTTTGTGCATCTATAATTGAGCGCACTTCCATCTGTTTAGGTAAATTATCAGAGCTCAATTTAGCGGTAGCAACTGGTGCTTCAATGGGTTTGACAAAGTAGATAACTGCGAAAACAGCGGCAATTAAATTGGTTGGAATTATTACTTTTTCAAATGCACTCCACTCATCTTTTCCCTTTCTTCCATGCCCCCAAGTAATAACAATAACCGCAGGCAGTAATGAAATCATTCCAACAAACACATAGGATGAAAACAACGTTGGTAAATCAAAACGAAAACTCATCCAATCAGTTATTTCTACAGCAAGCCAAACAGATGCGATATACATACCTATAATTTGGGGTATTTTTCTTATAAGTATTTCTTTAAATAGATTGTTATTTTGTGACATTACCCAGGATCCTTCAATTGATTAAACAGACCATGAAAGTATTCTGATGACGAGTAAAAATGGTCTAAATTTCGCTACTTTTCGTTGAAAAACTTGGAATTAGCCAGCTAGTCACGGCATTTTTCGCCTCACACGCAAATTTTATCCTCATTTTTATGCGTATCGTCCTGATACTTACCGCTTCGCGGCTTGCGTGAAAAAAC
>CAMZLQ010000201.1 GCA_947311585.1 uncultured Alcanivoracaceae bacterium
ACTAAAACAAGCGGGAGTTGCCGTCATTATTGATGACAGAAAAATTCGCCCAGGGGTTATGTTTGCGGATGCTGAACTGATTGGAACGCCGCATCAAATTACCATTGGTGATCGAGCATTAGATGACGGCGAGGTGGAATATAAATCACGCAAAGAAATGAAAAACATCCGCATTAAACAAGATGGTATTGTTAATTACATAATGGATTTACTTAATACCTAAATATCATAAAGGCAGGAGTGTTATCACATTCCTGCCTAAAAAAGTAATTTTAAATTTAATGTAAACAATTGTCAACATGCCTATTTAAATAATTCACCCTGTTATAATGCCACCACTCACATAAACCAGTATTCAAATACTTACAAATGGATTAAAGGATAATTCTAATGGCAAAGGCTGTTAATCACAAAAGAAACATTGTCTTAATAACAACATATACTTGGTTCACATTAATAGGGATAAGTTATTATTTTTTTCCTCAGTTTGAGGACATTAATTACTACAACCTCATACTTGAGTTTATAATTTCTTGTGTTGCTTTATATCTGCTGTATTCTATACAACCGTTCAAAAAAATGACTTTTTATGAACCTTTAGCACTCGGTTATTACTTGTTATTTGTATCTTATTTTGTTGACTCTATAGATCAAATCTTTATTCACAGTATTGGTTATACGGTCGTTATGGAGAAAATTACCCTTATTGCTTCATTTGTATTTATATATTTTGGTACTAAAGAATGGATGCTTAACTACCAAAAAATGGCTCTAACTGATGATTTGACACAATTACCCAATAGAAAACTAATACGACAAATAATGAATGATTTAATCCAATCCTGCAAGGATAAATCCACTGTTTTTTCTTTGGTTATTATAGATATAGATTTTTTTAAGAAAATTAACGATATTCACGGTCATTATTTAGGTGATAAAGTTCTTGGTGAGTTTGCACATTTAATTAACTCTTCTCTAAAAGAAAATGAAATAATGGGACGATGGGGAGGCGAGGAGTTTGTGTTAATCAAAAAAAATACAGTCAAAAAAACAGCCCTTATTGAGCTTGAAGAACTAAGAAAGAAGATTGAACAACATCCTTTTATTATTGAAAATCAAACCATACATTTAACCGCCAGTTTCGGTGTTAGTGAGTACAAATGCAACCAACAAGACTTTAAGTCGCTTTTTACAGAAGCCGATAAAGCCATGTACAACGCTAAAAATTCAGGAAGAAATAGAATTAGGTAATCAATTCATGATAAAATAAAAAGATATTCTTAACTGTTGTTTAATCATGGAAAATATTAGTTTTAAAAACACCACCGAAGGCTGTACTATCTTTGCAGCAGGTGACATTGACTTATCCAACTCACATGAATTAAGAAAAACAATCTTAGCCGCCCTAAAATCCAATGATACCGTCTTGGTTGATTTATCTGGTGTTAATTATATTGATTCTTCTGGCATTGCTTCATTGGTTGAAGGTTTGCAATTTTCTAAATCCAATTCAAAGAAATTCATTTTAAGCAAGCCTAGTGCACAAGTGACCGCCATTATGGAGTTAGCTCGCTTAGATCAAGTCTTTACCATCATCTAATTCATGAAATCTGTTATCGAAAAAATTGGTTCATCAATCGTTTTAGTTATTGAACGATTAGGCTTTGCTGTTCGTTTGTTTTTTGATAGTTTTTACTGGTTATTTTTTGGGCGAAAATATAAACAAAAGCTCCGCTTAGCTCAAGTTGCTGAACAAGTTCGTGTTATTGGTTTTGATGCCTTGCCCATTGTTATGGCATTGGCTTTTGTTGTTGGTGTCATGTTATCTATCCAGTTGTTATATGCCTTCGCAGATTTTGGTGCTGAATCACAAGTCTTACTTGCCATTGCCAAATCTGTTACCAGAGAATTTTCACCACTTATCATTGGCATTATTATCGCTGGACGCTCAGGTGCTGCACTGGCAGCCAAGATTGGTTCGCAAGTTGTTTCACAGGAAATTGATGCACTTAGAGTCATGGGCGTTGTGCCTGTTAGGTATTTAGTATTGCCGCCTTTGTTGGGCTTGATTATTTCTATGCCTCTTTTGATTTTAATTGCCGATTTTATGGCAATTCTTGGTGGCGCTTTTTTTAGTGTTGATACATTAGACATGTCTTTAATGGCATACATGAATGAATCTTTTGATGTGCTTGCTATAAATGATATTACCCAAGGTTTGGTTAAAAGCATTGTTTTTGGTATTATTATTGCTCTGGTTGGAGCAACTACTGGCTTTAATGTAACTGGTGGTGCCGAAGGCGTGGGTAAAGCGACAACGACAGCGGTGGTTGCTTCTATTGCTACCATTGTTGTGGCTGATATGATATTTAGTTACTTTTTAACACAGGCATTATGAGAGATAACTTAATAACAATTAAAAAGCTAGTAACCCATTACGGCGAGCGTAAAATCCTTGATGGTGTTGACCTAAATGTCAAAGAGGGTGAGATTCGTGTCATTATGGGTGGCTCTGGCTCAGGCAAGAGTACTTTACTTTGGCATATCATGGGTCTGTATCAAGCCACTTCAGGTTCTATATCTATATTAGGGCACGACATGGATAAATTAAAATTTCATGAAAAACACGAATTATTACGAAAAATAGGAGTCTCTTTTCAGAACGGTGCTCTTTTTTCATCCATGACAATTGGAGAGAATGTTGCCTTCCCCTTAACTGAATTTACGAATTTAGATGAAAACACAATCCGCATCATTAGCCGTATGAAATTAGAGGTGGTTAATCTTGGCGGCTTTCAAAAACTCATGCCCTCGCAACTCTCTGGTGGCATGATTAAAAGAGCGGCTTTGGCACGTGCCATCGTTATGGATCCAAAGCTACTGTTTTTTGATGAGCCATCTGCGGGACTTGATCCAGTTGTCGCATCTGAAATTGATGACTTAATTTTAAAACTTCGTGACGCCATGGGCATGACAATGGTTGTGGTAACACACGAATTAGACTCTGCCTTTAAAATTGCAGATAAAATTACCGTTTTGGACCAAGGCAAAATATTATTAACAGGAACTGTTGAAGAAGTTAAAAATTCTAATATCCAACGCGTCCAAGACCTCTTAGAAAGACGCGCACGAAATGATACAGTTGACCCAGAGGAATACCTCAAAAGACTAACACAGGAAAATTATACAATCTCATGAAAAGAGTTTATAACAATTATTTTTTAGTGGGTTTATTCACCCTAATTATAGGAGGACTTAGCATCTTCTTATTACTTAAGATGAGTGGCAAAAACAACGATGCCGAAGTTTATTACAGTTACTTTGATAACGTAACAGGTTTAGGTTATGGAAACCCTGTTTATTATGAAGGGTATCGTGTTGGGCAAATTGAATCCATTACACCCGACACAGTTACCGGAAAATTACGATTTAAGACAGAATACTCTTTAATTGAAGGATGGAAAGTTCCTGATGACAGCATTACAAAAATTACATCAACTGGTTTATTGTCCGATATGTCGCTTAATATCTCTGCAGGAAAAAGCACCCATTATTTGAAACCGAATAGTGAAATCAAAAGCAGAATAGGTGACGACATCATGGCAAGTATTTCAAATCTTGCCTCAGAGTTTGAGTCCTTAAACCAAGACAAAATAATTCCTTTATTTGATTTAGTTTATGAAAGAACCGATAATTTAACCAAAACCTTAGACACCCAAATACCAGAAATATTAACCTCAATTGACTCGCTTGTGAAAAACATCAACAAGCTAGTAATATCTGCTGATAAACTTTTGGCACAAGAAAATATTGAGGACATTAATAAAATTATTTCAAACCTAGAAAATGTCACCTCACAACTCTCTGCAACGGGGGGCTGGCTAGAAACGAGTATTAACCATGTCAACCAACTTATTTCATCAGGGGATAAAATGATTAATAACAGCGACCTTAAAGTGTCAGAATTATTGGATATTACTATTAAAATGATGAATATGTTTTCACTTAAGGCTGACACCATTGGCAATGAAATTGAAAGTGCCAGCATGAATATTAATGAAGCTACGGAAATTATTAGGAAAAACCCTTCCAATTTGATTTTCACAAAAAAATCTAAAATAACGGATGAAGACCAATGAAAATATTCCTGCTCCTATTTTTATTCTTAATTCTTGCCTCGTGCTCCTCAAATTCAAAAAAAGTGGCGGATAAATTATATTATCGTTTTGGAGAGCCTCTTGTAATTACAACAAATATTGACTTTGGGGTTCAAAGACCTGCAGCGATGGGTATTTTGGGAAATCGACCCATGGTTGCTCAAAAAGCTGATGGGGCATTACTGCAACTCAATCATAATTTTTGGATAGATTCACCAAAAATATTGCTGCAAAATTACTTAATTAAGTCATTTAATGTCTCACCGGGAGCCCATGATAATCAATTAAAATCAACCCTATTAAACTTTGAAAAAAAGGGAACCACCTCAATCGTATCAATTGTATTTACACTTGTTGACAAAAACTACAACACACTTTTTCAAAAAACTTATACCCAACAGCAAGAACTATCTGAAAACACAATGACTGCTTTCGTTAAAAGTGTATCGAAATCTCTGGAAATAATTATTGCAACCTTGGCAGAAGATCTAAAATGATTACAGTAACTTCTCAATTTGCCCATGAACTCGGACTAACCTATTGGCAGATTCCTGAAAGCAACACAACCACCGTTTACCAGCTCAACCATGACGAAAAAGAATTGTTACGCAAAATAATGCAAGCAAAAGCAATAAAATTAACTGATGGCATGATAATCGTAGAGAAAGGTAACGTTGTTAGGGTAACTACTCAAACGCATCAACTTGTTTTTGATGATGTAACCCAAAAAGATACCGATAGGATTATCCATTTAGCCAGATTGAATGAAATGTTAAAAAATAATGAGTTAAAAAAATTAACATGGCATAAACTCAAAAATTTAAATTTTTATTGAGGTATATGCATATACCTCTATTGAGTAAGAAATGATTTCAACCCATCCAACAACATCTGTACTGCAATAGCAATTAGCACCATTCCCATTAAACGTTCAATCGCTATCATGCCTCTCTTGCCCAAATAACTTTGCATTGCTGTTGCTGAAAATAAAATTACTGCAGAGGCAAGCCAAGCAATAAATAAAGCGATAGCTAACTCAGTCTTTTTTTCAGGGTGCTGACTAACCAACATAATCAGAGTCGCCATTATGGATGGCCCTGCTACCAACGGAATTGCCAAAGGAACCAATAAAGGATCTCCTTCTATTTCCTCATCACCGTATTGTTTACTTGACGGAAAGATCATTCTTAACGCAATAATAAAGAGTATTATCGCTCCAGATATAGCAACCGCCTCTTGTCTTAAATGTAAGGCATCTAAAAATTCTTTGCCAAAGTACAAAAACAGATACAAAATACCCAATGCGAGGATTAGTTCTCGAGCAAGAATTCTGTATCTTTTTTGGCTTTTCTCAAGATAACTTAAAAATATTGGAATATTTCCTAAAGGATCCAATATTAAAAATAACAAAATTGTTGCAGATATTATATCCATCTATTAATTCACTTTCTTTCCAAAAATCCACAAATCTTTAAAAGAAAATAAATTAGTATCTAAATCCAGCTTTTCTCCTTGCAAAAAACTGTGATTAGGGTAGTTTTGTTGCAATACCAACTTGGTTGATTGTGCCAATTCATTTTGACCAAGTTCTTTATAGGCAGTTGCCATTACCGCTAAGGCATCGGCAACATAGCTTGTTTTCTGAAAAGACTCCACCACATATTTACTGCGATTTACCGCAGCTACATAAGCTTTGCGACGAAGATAGTATTTTGCAACTTGAACCTCAAATGCAGCCAACTGATTGCGTAAATACACCATCCTTTTTTCTGCATCAGCCGAATATTCACTGTTTGGAAACTTTTCAACAAATGTTTTAAAAGAAACAAAGGCCTGCTTCGCGTTTTCTTGATTTCGATCTATTGAAGGATCGGGGTTAACGCGTTGCATTAAACCTCTTTCACTTTCAAAATAGATTAAACCTTTTAAGTAGTAAGCATAATCCAAATGTTCGTGAGCAGGATAATTTTTAATGAAACGCTCAAGGGTTGACAAGGCTAATTCGGTTTCATAATTTCTATAATAGCAATAAGCCAGCTCAATAGAACCTTGTTCTGCATAACGACCAAAAGGGTATTGATTTCTTAAATTTTTATAATTTAAAATGGCGGTATCCCAAATACCGAGTTCCATGTACTTTTTAGATTTATTATATAGGGTTTCGGCACTAAATCGCGTCACTTCTACCGACGATTTCTTTTTATTCTTCTTACATGCTGTAATACTAAAGATTAAAGCCAAAACAATAAATAAAGTAACTATTTTTCTCATTTAATTTTATCCACATTCAATATAATCGACATAATACTGTAAAATACAGCGATGAACCAACAAAACAACCAAATTATTGCACAAAACACCCGCGCCAATCCTGAAGATGCAGGATTAAGAATTGACCAGTATTTAACTAAAAAGTTCCCTGAATACTCAAGAGGAGCTATTCAGAAATGGATTTCAAAAGGTGAGGTGTTAATTAATTCGAGCGCCTGTAAACCTAAACAGAAACTTAAAGGGTATGAATCCATTGACATAAATGTCACAATTCAAGCCACTATTGAAGATAAACCGCAAAAAATTGATTTAAATATTCACTTTGAAGATGAAGATATTATTGTCATTAACAAACGTCCAGGAATGCTGGTACATCCTGGCGCAGGTAATCCAGATGGCACAATTCTCAATGGATTGTTAGCGCATAATGAAACCCAAAAGCTTCTGCCTAGAGCAGGTATTGTCCATCGATTAGATAAGATGACTAGTGGTTTAATGGTTGTTGCAAAAACCAGCAATGCCTACAATTCATTAGTTGATCAGCTAAAAAAACACACTGTTACGCGACAATATTTTGCCATTGTTAAAGGAGTCCTAACAAAGAATAATCGCATAGACATGCCCATTGGAAGGCATAAATCTAACCGCACTAAAATGGCTGTTTCCGTTAATGGCAAGAGAGCTGTTACCAATTTTGAAGTCATCGAAAACTTTAAACACTACACCACAATCAAAGTAAACTTAGAAACAGGGAGAACTCATCAAATACGCGTTCACATGCATTATGTCGGCTACCAACTTTTGGGAGATCCAGTATATGGTAATCCTTTACGCGTTGAGCCCAGCTTAGAGGCTGGACTAAAAGACGTCATAAGAGAATTTCCTCGGCAAGCTTTACACGCTAAAGTCTTGGCTTTTATACACCCTCGAACAAATAAACTAGTCACTTTTAAAAGTAAATTATCACCAGATATTCTTGATCTACTAGAAGAGCTGAACAACTTTGATGGACTTGGTGGAGATGATGATGGAGATTGGGATGTTTATTACCCAGAAAACTAACTTGATTTTCTAACGTATAAACCAGAGGCAATAAGCAATAAAAACAGAACACTAAGCATAAACCAATTACTGACTGGTACTGCTTGCGCCGCCGCCATGATAACCAAAGTCATCGAATTATTGCTCAAATCACTGTCATTATCAGACGTAATATTTACACTGGCGTTAATGTCATTCAAATCCAACACTTCAGCTGTCGTGGTGCAAATAAAGCTAGAGTTGGCAGCAACATCACCAATGGCAATCGACTGTGCTGCAGTTGCATCTGTTGTTGAAAAGCCATTATCGCAACTTACCTCGATAAACTGTAAACTCTCAGAAAGAGAGTTTTCAACCAAAACATTAATTGCTGTATTGGTGCTATTATTGGTTCCTGTCATTTCGAAAGCCAAATGATCTCCAACAAAAACAGCGTTGTTTTTATCTGAATTATATTCAACGGAAATATCAGCCTCAGCAACTGCCGTAACAAATGGGCAATTAGGCGTTGTTTCTAAGTCAACTCCCCAAACTTTAAGCTTACCTCCAGTAAAACGCGCATCAATTCCATTCGGTATATCGTCAGTCACTTCGTAAAACTGCAAAAAGAACTTATTGTCGCCTAAAGATTCTACATCAGGATTGCCCGTGTCAGAAATATCCAACAAACTGTTTGTACTAAAAGAATACGTGCCTGAATTATTATTGCCTGCTCCAACGGCAAACTCTATTCCATTACTGCCCTGTGCAGAATCACTGAAATAGATAGTGGCTTCTGAGAAATAACTTCTACCGACTGTTTCAATTACGATATTTGACATTTCAAACCCAGTAATAAACGAGCCATTAATGCAGTTTAAAACCATGTTGTTTGCTTGATCTTTTGAATCCCAAGACTCACCTTGTGTTAAAGAAAAATCCAATTCTACAAAAGAATTGGAAGGGTGATCTACAATACTTGTTGTCTGACTTATGTTGGTTGATGAGATAAATTCTACTGGTCCTAAACTTTGTTTTTGCGCACAAACTGACCCAACCGCACTAAATATAAGTGCTGAAAGTATTAGTTTCTTCGTTTTCAAAAGCTTAAAAGACAAGTCTCTACCCAAACATTAAAGTTACAATTACATCAATTATAGTAAAACTAGTGATAAATAGGTAGTTATAATTTGCAAAAAAGCACTATAATTAAATTTATGATAATTAAACCTGACATTTTTACCAATAAATCTATTGGTTCGCAACAATCCACTCGCCTAGGTGGGGTGAGTGAAAAACCTTATGATTCCATGAATTTGGGTATTTTTGGCAATGACAAACAAGCCAATGAAAACACTAAATTATTTACAGGTTTGCCACATGCTCCTGTTTTTATGCAACAAGTCCACTCCAATAAGGTTGTCGAATACGTTCACGTTCCAGAAGCGCATGGACAAATTACTGCTGATGCATGCTTTACACGCAAAAAAAATATTGTGTGCTGCGTATTAACAGCGGATTGTCTTCCCGTGCTAATAGCAGATAAACAAGCCAGTGTTGTTGCTGCAGTTCATTGTGGATGGAGAGGCTTGTTTGCAAACATTCTCAAACAAACAATAGCGCAATTAAATTGCGAAAATAGTGAATTGCAATGCTGGCTTGGGCCCTGTATTTCCTATAAACCCTACCAAGTCAATGCCGAGTTTAGACAAAAATTTGTTGCTAAAGATAAAGACCTTGCCCATTGCTTTTATTTGGACAAAAAGAAAAAATGGCACGCGGATTTAAAAAAAATTGCCGTTACCCAACTCAAATCACTTGGCATTACGCAAATAACCCAGTCCCCTTACTGCACTTATGACAACAAAAACTTATTCTTTTCCTATCGTCGCGATGGAGAAACAGGGCGAATGGCATCCATGATATGGATAAAAGAATGATGGAAATTGAGAACAAACTGTACAATCACGCAGTTAACTTAGTGCGGCAACGTTACCCAACTGGTTCCGGAGGTGCCGCAGCTATTGCCACAGAATCAGGAAAAATACTCACCAGTATTGCCCCTGAGGTAAAAAATGATGCTCTTTCTTTGTGTATGGAGGTTGGGGCATTACTCGAAGCGCATAAACGAGACGAAAAAGTCACTCATAGTTTATGCCTCTATCGACAGGATGAAATGTCAGACTTCATTGTCTTAACGCCTTGTGGTATTTGCCAAGAACACTTAGTGCATTGGGGTGGAAAAGTGCGCGTTGCTATTTCAAACCCAGAGAACAAACTTATATTCAAATCAATAAGAGAACTGCAACCCTATCATTGGTCACAGGTCAATGGAGAAAAGTTATGAAACCTCATATCAGACGATTATCAGGCTCTTGCCATTGTGGAAAAATTCAATACACGGTTGATAGGCAACTATAGGGGTCAGATACTGTCTTAAAAATCTACTAATATTTTAAATTAATTCATTTTTTTATCATCCCTTGGGGCTCTGCCCCAAACCCCGAAGTATTTGTGGATCCAAAGCAAGTATCTGAACCCTATAGTTGCCTATCAACCGTGTATTGAATTTTTC
>CAMZLQ010000202.1 GCA_947311585.1 uncultured Alcanivoracaceae bacterium
GGCAGTTTTGGATGATTATGGCAAACGTTTATTTAATGAAACAGGCGAACTCTCGTGCATGAATGCCTTTCCTGCCATGCCTGTTAAGTTTTGGAATGATAAAGGCAATAAAAAATACAAAGCAGCCTATTTTGAAAAATTTGACAATATTTGGTGCCATGGCGATTTAGCCAAAATAACGGAGCATGGCGGTTTAACCATTTACGGACGCAGTGATGCCACTTTAAACCCAGGTGGTGTTCGAATTGGAACAGCTGAAATCTACCGCCAAGTCGATAATATGGATGAAGTGATTGAGTCTATTGCCATCGGACAAGATTGGGATAATGATGTGCGCGTAGTTTTATTTGTTATTTTGCAAGATGGTTTAAAACTGGATGATGATTTAATCAAGAAAATAAAATCCACTATTCGTGCAAACACAACACCACGGCATGTGCCTGCCAAAGTCATTCAAGTCAGCTCTATTCCAAAGACTTTAAGTGGTAAAATTGTCGAACTAGCGGTTAAAAATATCGTGCATGGAAGACCCGTGACCAACACTGATGCTCTCGCCAACCCTGAAGCATTGGAGCAGTATAAGAACCTAGAAGAGCTATCTTTTTAGTTTTGGCAACACAAAGAAGTAAGCCATTACGAGGAGCTCCGCGACGCGGCAATCTTTTTGATATTACGATAAATCCAGCAGATTGCCACGTCGTTCCTCCTCGCAATGACGAGTTTTTTTTGCTATGGGCTTAGTTCCACCAAACAATTATCTTGTAATTCATACTACAAATACTGATAAAATCAAAAAATAGTTTAACTACGAAGGACTTGAAACACATATAGAAAAGTTGTTGAAAGACAATATTGAGATATGTTTGAACTACACCCAATTATTGAGTTTTGCTTCATTCATTAGTTCCTCGGAATATTTAGGGACACCCCAAAACCAAAAATAACTTTTAGGGTAATCCCCATGAATGCATTGTTTTGTTTTTTGCAATAATTGTTTTAATTTTATATCAGCTCTTTTAACTCTTTTAGACATAACTAATACCTCACTATTACCATTTTCTATCGCTCTTTGAATAAATAAACGACACGATAAATCATTTGTATATTCATAAATGATTTCTTCATATCCTTCAGAAATATATTTTACCAACGACTCGTATTCACTTACCCATTTTTCTTCATCATTTAAATTTCTGTGAATTAATCTCATATATCATTGTTATTTTTTGTTTAATTTATGGTAGTTTCCATTTAATTAGATATTATTTATATCTAATGCTTCCTCGCCATCGCACTTAATGTCCATGAGTATGGGGTTTGTGTTACGTATTTCTCCGCCTTTACGGTAAATGGCGAGGTTTGTTTTGGCTTTAGATTAGTTGTTGATGCATAGGCTTTTGCATAACCTACTGTTTTTCCTTGTTTATCTTTTGCTAAAGCGATTATTTCGACAAAGTTCACTTGATAATCAAAGGGATTAGTAACCGTGCCTGTTAATTCAAATTGCATTTTGGTTTCATCTAAAATAGAAACATTGAAATCTTGAATATCTAAAATCTGCTGTGCTTTATCGTATAAACTTGCTGGGCTTGATTGTGCACTCATTTCACTGTGAAATTCTTCTTTAGGAACTTTGGGTATGTCAATTAGCACTGAGGTGGATTCTCCTGCAGGCAAAGTTTCGAGTTTTGACCAAGCCGTATAGCTTTCTATTTGTTCATTTTTGTTATTGAGAAGCTTCAACACCACACGCGGTCTTGCGATACTCTTATTGGTTTGATTTTCTATGCTTACAATCCAAAATTGACCACCGTTTTTATTTTTTCTATTAACAGAATTAACGACTTGAAGCCTTGCTATAGCTTGTCTGTCTTGTGCCTGTTTAAACTGTTCACTGCTAATGGTCATTGCATTTTTTTTAAGTTTCGGCACGGCATCGAGTGATTTTTTAATGGCTATATTTGGCGCCACAGGAGCTTCTGCTGGTTTTGTTATTTCTTGAAGCACTTCCTGGGTTTTATTAGATACGTAATAGAATGCTCCACTTGCAAGTAAAACCACAAACAATACTGAAATTAGTGTTTGTTTTAACCCACTGCCTTTTTTTACAACTAACGACAGATTTGCACCACATTGAATGCAGTTTAAGCGATTTTCACCAAATTCTTCCATATTGGCAGCACCGCAGCTTGGGCATTTACTAAAATTAATTTCAGCCATAGTTATATCCTGAAAATATTTCGTAATACATTAAACAGTATAATCCAAAAGATTATCGTTCCAATCGGAAAACCTTTCTTTTTCTCGGGTAAGACTTTTGGCTTTTTGGTTTCTGATTTTGGCGTTGTTGGCGTTGTTGCGACTGTGTTTTTTAAATTCTTTAATTTTCCAATGATGTCTCGAATATCTGTTGTGCCTTCTGTTATATTAATGGTTTTTTGTGTTGCCGCAGGTCGGGCACTCATGTGTGGTTGGATGTTTTGCAATTTTCGCTTGGCTCTTTTTGAGGTTTTCCCTCGGCTCTCGGAAAATTCATAACCGCATTGAACACAACGCGTTAGTTTTTGACCAGACATCTCAACTAAAGCTGCATCGCACTTTTTGCATTTTATTATTTTAAAATCACTCATAACTCTATAAACTCTCTTGCTTCTTCAAACAAACTTATATCATCAACTCGTTTAGGGGCTTGGGTAACGAGATAAGATTTCCACTTTTTATTGCCTGCAATGCCATGGTATAAATTCAACACTGGAGGCAACAACCAATGCAGTTTAACACCTTTTTGTATTTGATTTTGACAATATTTCATGTAACCTTGTAAAACCTTATCACGAGATTGATTTGATGCAGCAATTAAGCTGCTTTGCAAATCATGCAATAACCACGGATTATTCCAAATAGCTCGACCCAACATCACTCCATCAACTTGTTTTAAATGCTGTTGTGCTTCTGTAATTGTATTAACTCCGCCATTAATGACTATCGTGAGTTCTGGAAATAAGGCTTTTATTTTATAAACATAATCATAATTGAGCGGAGGAATGCTGCGGTTTTGTTTTGGGCTTAGACCTTTTAATAAGGCTTTACGGGCATGTATGATGATTGTTTTCACCCCTGAGTGTGCAATTTTTCCAACAAAACTTTGTAAATTATCAAAGCTATCGTTGTTATCCACACCGATTCGGCATTTGACTGTAATAGCAATATCCACGGCTTGTTGCATGGACTTTAGGCATTCAACAACCAAGCTAGGCTCGTTCATTAAACACGCGCCAAATCTCCCCTTTTGCACCCGATCACTGGGACAACCCACATTAAGATTGACCTCATCGTAACCGTATTGTTGCGCAATAACACAACTTTTTGCCAAATCTGTTGCATCAGATCCACCCAGTTGCAAAACCACAGGGTGCTCTTGTTGATTATATCCAATGTACTTTTGCGTATCGCCTTGCAAAATAGCTGGCGTGGTTACCATTTCAGAATACAAAACCGCATCTTCCGAAATTAAACGGTGCAAATAGCGGCAATGTTTATCAGTCCAATCAAGCATTGGCGCAACACTTAAGATGTGATTCATATCAAAACTAAGAAAAAAACACTATTGTAAGTCATTTTGGCTTTCTTTTAGTTCACAGCATGACAAGTTATGAGTAAAATTACTGTTTTTACAGATTTGAGAAAGACATTATGGGAAGAGCCTACCAAAACAGAAAAGAATCCATGGCAAAAACCTCTGACATGAATGCACGAATTTATTCGAAACATTCACGTGGAATTTATGTGTGTGCTAAATCAGGCGGTACTGATCCTGAAGGAAATGTGGCTCTAAGAAGCTTAATCGAGCGTGCCAAACGAGATCAAGTCCCAGCTCATGTTATTGCCAAAGCCATTGATAAAGCTAAAGGAGGAGCAGGTGAAGATTTTGCTGTGGCGCGATATGAAGGCTATGGTCCAGGAAAATGCATGGTTATCGTTGATTGCTTAACCGACAATCCAAATCGCACTTTTGGTGATGTGCGTTTGGCTTTTACTAAAACACATTGCACAATTGGCACACAAGGTTGTGTTTCTCACATGTTTGATCACGATGCTATTTTTGTCTTTGATGCCGATGGCAAAGACGATGAAGATATCTTAGAAATTTTGATGGATGCCGATGTCGATGTTTCTGATGTTGAATGCGAAGATGGTAAGATTTCAGTATTTGCTCCCAACACAGAGTACTTTAAAACCAAAAATGCTTTAACAGAAGCTTTAGGCGAGATTAAATTTGAAGTGGATGAAATTCAGTTTATCCCTCAAAGTACGGTTAAAATTACCGATGAGGAGGATTTGGCAAACTTTGAAAAGTTTAACGAGATGTTAGAAGATTTAGAAGACGTTCAAAATGTTTTTCACAATGCAGAGATTTAAACTCTAACCCAAATAAGCACGTCATAAAAAAAAGCCTTTGAACTTTCAAAGGCTTTTTTTATGGCTATAATTATCAAAACAATCTTAATTGTGCCAATTTGTTGTGTTAAACAAGCCAGCCGTTATAGTGGTTATCTCATTTGATGCATTGACAGGAAAGCCCGTAGCTCCTCGGACTGATGTATCCCCAGTTGTAAGACTTGTATCAGAGACAGAACAAGCACCTACACCTCCTGAGGTGGCACAAGAAACAAAACCAACGGCATTTGTTGCCGCTCCATTTGAATCTGTTAATTCAAAAAAGACCACTGAACCATCTTGAACGAAATTACCATTAGCATCTTTTAACACAGCACTATAAGTGACATTGTTTCCAACTACTGCACTATTTGTATTGACACCAAATGTTGAATTAGCAATATCGGCAACACCTGGATTCCAAGTCGTTGACGAACTTAATCCTACTGTTACGCTAGGAATATTGTTTCCATTTATACTGGCAGCTACATTTGTTGTGCCGACCAACGCACTGGTTGCAACAACACTGCAAGTACCCGTATTATCAGTTATACAATTAACATCTGGAGTATTGGCATTGCCTGTGTTGGTCATGGCAAAAGAGACCAATATTCCTGAACCAACAGGCGCGCCTGTGGCATCGTTAATCACAGCGCTGTAAGTGACATCTGTTCCTGCTGTTTCAGAGCTAACACTGACGCCAAACGTAGAATTAGCCGCTACTGGCACAGCCGTTATATCAAATTCATTTGAGTCAAAATTACTGCCAAAAAATTGGTAATTGAATCGGAGCCGGTATTTATCATTCAGTTGATTAACCAAGTCAATACTTAAATCATTAAATGTGACTAAACCGTTAGTCATTACAATATCATTGGAACCAGACAATATCGCACCCGATGCACCAGAAAAAGGAACAATACTGACATGCACTCCTCCTGTATTTGAGTTGACTAAGTTGCCATTTAAATCTTGTAATTCTACCGTAACTGGATTTATCGTTCCTCCTGCTACTGTATCTGCTGGTTGCGTAATTATTGCTAATTGTGATGCAGCTGCAGCTGTTACATTAATGCCATTAGAGTCGGGAGTTGTAAAACCACCACCAGTTGCGACTAAAGTATAACCTGTACCGACTAAATCAATGCTTAAATCAGAAAAAGTTGCTATCCCATTAATCGCTGCCTTGGTTATTGTTCCAGACAAACTACCAGAGGATGGATTATTTTGAATAGCAATGGTTACTGCATTGTTGTTATTGGCATCAATAAGCCCACCAGCATCTTGAAATTCGACAATAATTGAGCCAAGAGTGCTACCAGATGTCACTGTGCTGTTTGGTTGCCCTGTCATGACCAACTGAGTGGCTGTAACCAACGAGCTGCCAAATTGTTGGTAAGTGGTATTGTTATCCAAATAACTATCTGTAACAGCGGCATCAACGACAAAAGCCGATGCAAGCATATCCAACTTTAAATTATTAGCAATATCATTGGCATCAACCAATGCCAACCTTTTTGCATA
>CAMZLQ010000203.1 GCA_947311585.1 uncultured Alcanivoracaceae bacterium
ACAATAATGCGCGTTAAATAGCTGTTAATTTCAGTCAAATAATTTAAATGAGAAAAAAATGAAAGGTCAAGACATTAAGGATGCTGGTTTAAAGGTTACTTTGCCCCGTTTACAAATATTGGAATTTTTTGAAAAAAACCCAGGAAAACATTTTTCAGCTGATGATTTGTTTACTCAGATTAGAAAATCAAATAATGAGATAGGGCTCGCAACAATATATCGGGTTTTAAATCAGTTTGAATCGGCGGGTTTGTTAGTAAAGCATCAATTTGATAATGCTCTAGCAATCTACGAGCTAGATACTGGTGAGCATCATGATCACATGGTAGATGTAGATTCTGGTGAAGTTAAAGAGTTTTTTAATCAAGAACTTGAAGAATTGCAAGTTAAATTGGTTCAGTCCTATGGTTACGAATTAATCGATCATAATATGGTCTTATACGTTAAGAAAATTAAATAATGGAAATTTATAAAGTATTCACAGTAGAGTCCGCGCATTGGCTGCCCAATGTTCCTGATGGACATAAATGTGGTCGTCTACACGGCCATTCAATTAAAATTATTATTTCTTTAGCAGATAATGTTGGTGAGAAAACAGGTTGGGTCGCTGATTTTGCAGATATTAAATCGGTTTTTAAACCCATATATGATGAACTTGACCATAATTGCCTCAATCATATAGAGGGTTTGGAAAACCCCACGAGTGAAAACTTGTGTATTTGGATTTGGCGTAAATTACAACCATTAATGCCAACTCTTTCTAAAGTAGAGGTTTGTGAGACTTGTAATTCTGGCTGTATTTATTATGGGCCAATAGAATGAATAAAGTTATCACCAAAGCATTAGGTCTGCAAATGAACGGCTTCTATACAGAAGCATTAAAAATATATCAAAAAGCCTTGAAAAAAGAACCGATGCATTCAACTTTATGTGAATATTATGGCTCAACACTTTTGTCTCTTGGACAAAACAAAGAAGCTAAAAAATATTTAACAAGAGCATTAAATAAAAATATTGAGAAGCCTCAAGTCCTTAATAATTTATCCACAGCTAATCGAGCCCTTGGTTTGTTCAATGAAGCTTTGTTAAATGCAAAATCTGCACTTAAATTCAAACCCGATTATTTGGATGCTTGGGTGAATCGTGCCAATATTCACATGGACTTAAAACAATGGGATGAAGCCATAGCTGCGTATAAAAATGCTATTAATTTAGATAAAGACGATAAAGGGCCTTATTTAAGTTTGGCACGTGCTTATTTGTATAATCATGAATACGATAGTGCCTTAGAACTGTATAAAAAATATTATACGCGCTTTAATGATGTGGAGTTTTTAGTTGGTGAATTAATTTGCTATCGAGCAAAAAATGATTTTGCAAAAGCAGTGGATTTTTCTTATAAATTAAAGGAAAAATACAATAATGAACTCATGTGGTTTGAATGGGTGCAGACTTTATGGATGGCAAATGACAAAAAACGTGTTAAAGAAGAGTCAAAAAAAGCAATTGATAAATTTGGAGAATATCCTGCGTTAATGAGTATTGTTAATTTACTTGAAGAAGACTAACTTGATGATTCGATATAGATTACAAAAAAGTAAGCTTAAATTTTTTGTTTCTATCGTGTTGTTTTTTCTACTTCTTTATACATGGATTTCTATTTCATCTTGTGCACATAAAGTGCCTTCAAATCCTGATAATATATGCACGATATTTGATGATAAATGGCGATGGCATAAACACGCTAAGAGGTCACAAAAAAAATGGGGTACACCTATTCACGTCCAAATGGCAATACTCAAACAGGAATCAGGCTTTCAATACGATGCAAAACCTGGAAGAAGAAAACTACTGGGCCTTATTCCATGGAAACGCAAATCATCTGCTTATGGCTATGCTCAAGTCTTAAATGCTACATGGAAAGAATACATTAAAGCAACTGGAAACAAAGGGGCAGATAGGGATAGTTTTAAGGATGCCATAGATTTTGTCGGATGGTACACTAATCAAAGCTATAAAAAAGCAAAAATATCAAAATGGGATACACGAAATCAATACTTGGCATATCATGAAGGGCAGGCAGGTTATTTAAAAAAGAGTTACAACAAAAAGAAATGGTTGCTCTTAGTAGCAAAAAAAGTAGATGCACAATCTAAAAAATACGCACAACAAATAAAATCGTGCCAATAAAGTTGAACTAAATGTTTTAAATGTTATCATAGCACTAATGAAAACACAAAATCACAAAAAATTAATCGCTTTAATGCTGCTGATATTTGTTGGCCAAGTGTTTTCTGCGCCAATTTTTTCGTGTTCTCAACATCAGGAAGCTCAATCATCTGTAATGATGGACATGCATATGGACAGCATGGATTCTTCAGAAATGGATTCCATGAGTATGGATTGTTGTGGTAATCAGTGTGATTGTCCAGATGCGATGTGTTTTAGCCATGTTTTCATCAGCTCTATCGATGCCACTTCAAGTTACAATACGCCGAAAGCACACCTAATAGTTACTCAGTCTATCTTAATTCAAAAGCACTTCATTAGTGCTATTTTTCACCCTCCAATTTTAAGTTAACACAATATACCTACGTCTGAAATAAGGCGAAACTAATTTGTTACTTAAAATAATCGGAGGCAGAAATGTCACTCAAAAAAATTCTGTTATTGACGATATTGTCAATAACTCTCATTGATAAAGCACAAGCTCAAAATGCATTGAGCTTAGAAAAAACCATAGCCATCGCACAACATAATGATTTGTGGCTGATAAACAATCGTTACCAACAAAAGGCAACCCAAAGTTTAAGCGTAGCATCTGGGCAATTGCCTGATCCTAAGGTCTCTTTGGCTTTTTTAAATTTCCCAACCGACACGTTTAATTTTGGGCAAGAACCCATGACGCAATTAAAAGTCGGTGTTTCACAAATGTTTCCACGAGGCAAAACCTTAGCGTTAAAACGTGAACAGTTAGAACTTAAAAGCGATATATTTCCTTTTCAACGACTCAATCGCAGCGAAAAAGTCAAAGTGATTGTCTCAAAGTTATGGTTGGATGCTTATAAAGCCCAAGAAAGCATTGCCTTGATTGAAAAAAATCGTGCACTTTTTGAACAATTATCTGAGGTTGCAGAATCTTCTTACTCTTCTGCTTTAGGTCGAACATCACAACAAGATATCATCCGAGCACAACTTGAATTGACACGCTTAGAAGACCGATTAACCATGCTGCACCAGAAATACGATGGGGCTATTCAAAACCTATCGGGCTGGATAAATGATTATTATCTTGAAAATTACCAAAACCAGCAAGTCACCAAAGGCATCAATAACAGTCACAACATTAAATTGAACAGCCAATTGCCTGATATTAAATTAATAAACAAACGCTTAACCTCGGCATTGGATGATAACAAAATTTTGCAATTATTTAAAAACCACCCTGCGGTTGTGGCATTGCAACAAAAATTAGCCGTCAGCGACAAAGGTATTGATTTAGCCAAACAAAATTACAAACCAGGCTGGGGTGTCAATGCCAGTTATGGTTATCGAGGTGAATCACCAAGCGGCATCAATCGAGCTGACTTTCTCACACTTGGTATCACTTTCGATGTGCCACTATTTACCAAAAATCGCCAAGACAAAAAGCTCCAAGCTGCAGTTGCTCAAAGTGATGCCGTGCAAACTGAAGAGTTATTGCTGTTGCGGCAAATGCTGGCATCGTACAAGTCACTTGTCAGTCAATTAAAACGCTTGGATGAAAGGCAAAAACTTTACCAAAAAACCTTATTGCCGCAAATGAACGAACAAGCCGTGGCTTCACTTTCCGCTTACACTAATGATACAGGTGATTTTGCAGAAGTCGTTCGGTCTCGAATTGCAGAATTAAACGCACAAATAGATGCATTAAGCATAGATGTTGATAGACAAAAAATTATCGCCCAAATTAACTACTTCTTTAAACAAGTATAATTATGAATACGAACTTCCTTCTTGTCATTCCCATGAAAATGGGAATCCAGTTTAAAACAAGGTACTGGATCCCCGCGTTCGCGAGGATGACAATTGAGAAAACGGAGAACAAACAATGAAAAAACCAATAACAACCCTCATCTTAGGCTTTGCTTTTGGCATCGCTTTAATGCTAATGATCAATCTGGGTAAATCACCAAACAGTGATTCAATGTCATCAAACTCTAGCAGTGATTCACCTAAAGAAAAGAAACCCTTGTACTGGGTCGCCCCAATGGATGCCAATTATCGTCGTGATAAACCAGGTAAATCACCGATGGGCATGGACTTGATTCCTTATTACGGTGATGAAGGTGGTGGCAATGATGCAGGGCCTGGCACAATTCGTATAAACCCTGATGTGGTTAATAATCTGGGTGTGAGAACCACAAAAGCGATGAAAAAACCTTTGCATTTTGAAATCAATACTGTCGGTTACGTGGCTTATGATGAGGACAAGCTGGTGCATGTGCATTCACGTATTGAAGGTTGGATTGAACAATTGTTTGTTAAAGCGGTAGGTGATAAGGTCGAAAAAGGTCAAGCCCTTTATTCAATATATTCACCGTCATTGGTCAATGCCCAAGAAGAATTATTACTGGCATTAAAACGCAACAATAAAGTGCTAATTAACGCTGCCAAAGACCGACTCAAGTCTTTGCAATTGCCGCAATCCGCCATAAACAAACTGATTAAAACCCGTAAAGTGCAACAAAATATTACCTTTTTTGCCCCACAAGGTGGTTTTGTGGACAAATTGAATATCCGTCAAGGATTTTTTGTTAAACCTGCCATGACTTTATTGTCAATTGGAGATATTGATAGTGTTTGGGTCGAAGCCGAGGTTATTGAATCGCAGATTTCGCATATTTATCCTAATTTGCCCGTGAGTATGCAAGTTGATGCGATACCGACCCAATCATTTAATGGCAAAGTTGATTATATTTACCCAACTTTAGATGCAAAAAAACGCACCCTTAAAATTCGGATTAAATTCGCCAACAAAGACCATAGACTCAAACCTAATATGTTTGCCACGATTCAAATCCACCATAACGAACAACAACCCTTATTGTTAGTCCCAAGTGAAGCAGTGATTCGTTCGGGTAAAGCCAGTCGTGTGGTTTTGGCTCTGGGTGAAGGGCAATTCAAGTCCATTGAAGTCAAAACAGGTAGAAAAAGTGATGATTACATCGAAATTTTATCAGGACTTGATGCAGGGGAAGAAGTCGTTACCTCTGCACAGTTCTTGCTGGATTCCGAATCTTCTAAAACTTCTGACTTTAAACGCATGAATCACCAAGGTGAACAACAAGTCCCAACGGCTACGGTCAATGGCACTATAAATTCCATCATGCAAGACATGAGAATGGTCAACATCAGCCGTGAAGCGATTGAAAAATGGGGCAGGGATGCGGCTACTTTGGATTTTTTAGTTGATGATACCGTTGGCATGTATGATTTAAAAGAAAGTATGAAGGTTATGTTTACTTTTGAAATACGTGAACAAGGGTTTGTGATAACTAGTATCATGGATATGGGAGAAAAATAATGATTGCCAATATTATCCGTTGGTCTGTAGGCAACAGATTTTTCGTTCTGCTTGGGACTTTTATGTTGGTTGGTGTGGGTTTGTTTGCCTTAAAAAATACACCCGTTGACGCCATTCCAGATTTATCCGATGTGCAAGTTATTATTAAGACATCTTATCCTGGACAAGCCCCGCAAGTGGTGCAAGATCAAGTCACCTACCCAATGACCACAGCCATGTTATCGGTACCTGGTGCAGTCACCGTTCGTGGTTATTCGTTTTTTGGTGATTCTTACGTTTATGTAATTTTCGACGAAAAAACCTACCTGTACTGGGCACGTTCGCGTGTTTTAGAGTATCTTTCCCAAGTGGCTCCGACTTTGCCAGCTGCTGCCAGACCGCAATTAGGGCCTGATGCCACAGGTGTGGGTTGGGTTTATATTTATTCATTGATTGATAAAACAGGCAAAAACGACCTGTCGCAATTACGCAGTTTACAAGACTGGTTTTTGAAGTATGAACTGCAAACTGTTCCTGGTGTTTCCGAGGTAACTGCTGTTGGTGGTATGGTTAAGCAATACCAAGTGCAAGTTGATCCTGAAAAATTACGTGCCTACAATATTCCTTTGTCCCATATTGGTATGGCAATCAAAAAAGGCAACCAAGAAATTGGTGCATCGGTGATAGAATTGGCAGAAGCTGAATACATGGTGCGTACCACAGGTTATCTCAAAAACACCACCGATATAGGCAATATTCCCCTTGGTACAAATGTCAATGGTGTGCCATTGTTACTCAAAGATGTCGCCGATATTGGCACGGGTCCGCAAATGCGTCGCGGCATTGCCGAACTCAATGGCGAAGGTGAGACAGTTGGCGGTATTATCGTTATGCGTTTTGGTGAAAACGCCCAAAAAGTCATTGATGGTGTCAAAGAAAAACTCGAACAACTCAAAAAAGGTCTGCCTGAAGGCGTAGAAGTGGTTACTGTTTATGACCGTAGTGGTTTAATCGAAAAAGCGGTCAATAATCTTTGGATTAAATTGCTAGAAGAATTTGGCGTAGTGGCTTTAGTTTGTATGGTCTTTTTATTCCATATACGTTCCTCATTGGTGGCAATATTCAGTTTGCCTGTTGGTATTTTAACCGCTTTTATGATTATGTATTTTCAAGGTTTAAATGCCAATATTATGTCATTGGGAGGTATTGCTATAGCCATTGGTGCGATGATTGATGGGGCGATTGTGCTGATTGAAAACATGCACAAACACATGGAGGCAACCCCGATTACCAAAGAAAATCGCTGGAAAATTGTGGCAGATTCTGCTGCCGAAGTGGGCCCTGCTTTATTTTTTAGTTTGTTGATTATTACCGTCAGTTTTATCCCCGTTTTCACCCTCGAAGCTCAAGAAGGACGAATGTTTGCACCGCTAGCATTTACCAAAACTTATGCCATGGCAGCATCAGCTTTTTTAGCCATTACCTTAGTGCCTGTACTTATGGGTTATTTTATTCGTGGCAAAGTTTTACCGGAACACAAAAACCCAATTAATCGCTTTTTAATCGCTATTTATCTGCCGGTTTTAAAAACTGTGTTGCGTTTTCCAAAAACCACACTTTTAGCCACATTATTGGTGTTAATTGTGGGTATGTATCCTGTTAATAAAATCGGTGGTGAATTTATTCCTCCATTGGATGAAGGCGATTTAATGTACATGCCGACCACTTATCCAGGTATTTCTATTGGTAAAGCCCGCGAGTTGTTGCAACAAACCGATAAATTAATTAAATCAGTTCCAGAAGTCATCACCGTATTTGGTAAAGTCGGACGGGCAGAAACAGCCACCGATCCCGCACCATTGACCATGATTGAAACCTTTATACAGCTCAAACCAAAAAGTGAATGGCGAGCAGGCTTGACCAAAGAGGATTTGAAAAAAGAACTCGATGGTTTGGTTAAACTTCCAGGTGTTACCAACGCATGGGTCGAACCAATTAAAACCCGCATTGATATGTTAGCCACAGGCATCAAAACCCCAGTTGGGATAAAAATTGCTGGCCCTGAACTCATTGAAATCGAAAAAATTGGTAAAAGACTGGAGGAAATCCTTAAAGATGTGCCAGGAACCGCTTCGGTTTATTCCGAACGTGTCGCAGGTGGTCGCTATATTAAAGTTGATATTCAACGTGAAAAAGCCGCACGTTATGGCATGAGTATTGCCGATATTCAACAAGTGGTAGCATCAGCCATTGGTGGCATGAACGTCACGCAAACGGTCGAGGGTTTGGAGCGTTATCCCGTTAATGTCCGTTATCCACAAGATTACCGCAATTCACCAGAAACATTAGCCCGATTACCCATAGTTAACAACATGGGGCAAACCATATCACTGGGCGATGTCGCCAATATCTTTGTTGAAGATGGACCACCAGGCATAAAATCTGAAAATGCCCGCCTAAACGGTTGGTCATTTATTGATATTGATGGTGTGGATGTCGGTACGTATGTGGTGGATGCACAAAAAATCGTTCAAGAGCAACTGAAATTACCTGCTGGTTATTCGATTACTTGGTCAGGTCAATACGAATACATGCAACGTGCCAAAGAGAAATTGAGCTATGTTGTGCCTTTGACTCTCGCTATTATTGTAATTTTATTATTTATGAATTTCCGTAATATCATTGAAGTAGCTATCATTATGGGAACGCTTCCTTTGGCAATGGTTGGAGGTATTTGGTTGATGTATATTCAAGGTTATAACTTCTCAGTCGCTGTAGGTGTTGGTTTTATTGCTCTTGCTGGTGTGGCAGTAGAAATTGGCGTGATTATGCTGGTTTACCTCAATCAAGCCTACCAAAAAATGCAAAAAGATTTCAAAAATAAAACCATCAAATTAGATGATCTCCGTCACGCAGTCACCCAAGGTGCTGGTATGCGGGTACGCCCAGTAATGATGACAGCTGCCGCCATTATCGTTGGTCTATTGCCGATTTTATACGGAACAGGCACAGGTTCAGAGGTCATGAGCCGAATTGCTGCCCCTATGGTTGGTGGCATGGTCACAGCGGTTATCTTAACCTTATTGGTTGTGCCATCAGTATTCTTTTTGTGGCGAGCGCAAGCAGTGAAGAAAAATTTAAAATTATTGAATATAAATAACAAAAGCTAAAAATAATCAGCTTAGTTTTCTTTGAATTTAAATCTATGTTATTACGTTGTGTCTATTATGTGGCTAAAAAAGTCTCCGATAAAACGTGATTATTACAAAGGTGCTTTAAACTAGACTTGGAATGGAATAAATCCCACCTACCATAAAGTTGTACGTGGGTTAAAGCTACTCAAAACCATTGCTGAAGATTGTATCAAGTAGCGGTTGGGTTAGTCGTATTAGTCGCACAAACCGCACTTCAATGTCTTGTGAGCCACCATTATAAATTCGAAAATCTGCATTGGCTGTCATGCCATTGTTGAAATTGGCATCCACTAAGTCGAATGTTGCAGTTTTTGTGGTGTTGGTGCTTGTGTTGGTTACTGCTTCGGTAACCAGCGATCCTGCTGAATTTTGGTATTGCAATTGCCATTGGGTGTTTGCTGTATCGACAAAAGTGACTTTTAGTTGCGTATTTGGACTTGTGCCATTGGCAAACTCATCTTGAACATAAAAATATAAGTAATCTTGATTGTTAACTCTATCGGTTTTTCGCCCTTCATAACTGGTGCCATTATCTGGGTTAAGCACATTGGTTCGAACATCGCTGCCTCGTTGACTCATGCCATTTGGTGCAACATCTTTTTGCACTAACCACCTTTCGAAGTTATGCAGCCACGGTTTTCCTGTCCAGTTAATATCATTTGTTGGCGTGTTATCAATAAAAAATCTGTCCTCGTATTCACGCAAAAAGACCCAAGCATCAGGGGCATTATTAACCTTTTTACCTAATTCGTGTTCGACCCAATTCCAATGAGTTGCATAAGGTGTCATGTAACTCTCAACGGTTTCAACCAATAGGTGAGTGCTACGTAACTGCAAGGCTTTGAGGTTTGACATAACCACAGCATAGTAAGGATCAGTTGTTGTAAAGCCACAGGCGTTATAACACTCGTTTTCATTGCCAATGACGTGATTTTGACTGTGTACAATGTAATTCTCATCAATGGTAACGTGCCCATCAGCTTGAATATGTGAACCGTAAGCCGGGGTTTCATTAAGGTGAAAATTAAATAATTCTGAAATTCCATTTCGCACACCCATACCAGCATCGACTGCCTGCTTTGCATGCAACTCAAACGCCCCTGCTGACGTGTTTTGAAAATCAAACGGATAATCTTGTCCTGTGTACATCAGTTTACCGTGCTTGTCACCCAATATCGTTGTTAAGGATGTGCGAATATCAGCTAGCCATGTTAGCAATTGTGTCGCCGTAACCGAACCATCTTGAAAAGCTTGCCACATCACATCAAAATCAAATTCTCCATAGAAAAAACCGCCAGGAACATAAGCAAATTCAAATTTTGGATCATCTTTTACACCCCAAGATTGAAAAATATGTTGGTACATTGTTTTAGCATGATTCCATACGCAGGTATTCCACAAGGGAATATGCCTATCTTGCTGAGAATGATCAAGCCAGCGTTGACTAGCAGGAATATTGCAATCAGTCAAAACCCAAGCCGGCGCCCACTGTTCACCCGATAGCCAAATGCGTAACCAATAATGTCCAGCTTCATTGCGTTGGTTAGCAAAACTGTCAAAATTAAATGTCTCGCCACCAGCTGCCACTTCAGTCCATGTATCGGTATTGATTTGGGAATAAACGCCTTGAGCAGGGTTTATTTGCCGCCAGGTAACATCAATGACGTGGTTGTTTATGTGAAATGCAGGACTAGAAAACTCATTAAAATAAACATAATTTGAAGTTGGTGTGACCCAAGCAGGAAGTGACCAATCATCGCCATTGGTAATGATGGCTGCCTGAGTTGAGATTGAAAAGAAAACGAAAATAATAAAATTGCGCATAAGTGTTTCCTGAAGTGTTTTGGATAATATAGCATAAGGAACATTAAATTTTTGTAAACTTCTGTCACCGCTTTTTATTAAAGTCCGCTATTTATTGTATTGGAGTATATTGGTGAGGAATAAATTAAAACACTATAGCTATGAGATAACTTTGGAGCGAATTGTTCCATTTTTGAGTCTTGTTGTGATTATATCATTAATTTTTATTTGAGATTTATCTGTTATTATTGTATTGTCACTTGACTTTAAAGTAATGCTATAACCTCTTGATAATGTTGATAAAGGACTTAATGTATTTAGTGTTAGTATAAGGTTATGCAATTGGTTTTTTTTATAAACTAATGAGTGTTCAATGGATTGGGTTAAGTTGTATTTTAAATAATCAAGTTTAGATTTTTGCTCCTTGAGATTGAAATCATAATGTTTTAAAAAATTGTTAGCAAGGCTGAGTTGACTGGATTTAGTTTGAATAGATTGAGTGATTAATTGTTGAAGTTTTTCACTGGTGCTTTTAAGCTTTTGTTTTTCTAATTGTATTTTTGTTTGTGGGTGGGATTTTTCTAATTGATGAAAAGAATTGTCTATTTGTTGTGATTTATTGTTTATTGTTGCAATAATTAGCTGTTGTAGGGTTTGTAAATTATGATTGAGCTTAATTTTTAGGTTGTTAATGTCTGGTGTTAACATTTCAGCTGCGGCTGTTGGGGTAATGGCAAAACTATCGGCAACTAAGTCGGTAATTGCACTATCTCTTTCATGCCCGATGGCAGAAACACAAGGTGTTTCTAGGTTAAATAAAGTCTGGGCTATAGAGACATCATTAAAAGTCCATAAATCATCAATTGAACCCCCACCACGAGTCAGTAAAATCACGTCGTGATTGTTAATATCGGCAGTGAGTAGGGCATCGATTATCTCTTCTACAGCATTATCACCTTGGACGCTAGCGTGATAAATGGAGACATCTAATAAAGGGTTGCGGCGTTTAATTACATTTAGCACATCCGTAATAGCGGCCGATGTTTGAGAGGTGACAATAGCGAGCGAGTTTATGATTTTAGGTATTGGTTTTTTTTTCTCTTGGCTAAAATAACCCATAGCTTCAAGTTGTACTTTGAGTTCTCCAAAGGCTTTGGCTCGATCGCCTACACCTGATTTCTCAATACGTTTAACTATAATCTGGTAGTTACCTGTCTTTTCAAATAAGGATACTTGACCATAAACCAACACATTGTCGCCATTTTTGACGCGGATATTGGAAAAATTAGCATTCTTAAAAAAAGCACAATTAACCGCGGCACTTGCATCTTTTAAAGCAAAGTAGATGTGTAAATTTTGGTTAGCGCTGGCGTTGGTGACTTCACCAGTAATCCACACACTGCCAATGCTGTTTTCTAAACTGCTTTTTGCCAAACGATTCAATTGGCTTGGTTTTATGGCATTTTCAGGTGTTTTTCCGTTATTTGTGTGCATCAATTTAAATATCTTTGTTTTGTTATGTTAGAATGCGGCGAATTTTTTAAATTCAACCCTTTTTTCGGAGAAAAATCATGCGTATAATCTCTGACGCCCTTACTTTCGATGATGTTTTGCTGGTTCCTGCTTATTCAAACATTTTACCTAAAGATGTCGATTTGTCGACTCAATTAACACAAAAAATCAAACTAAATATTCCTTTGATTTCTGCAGCTATGGATACCGTAACCGAAGCTCGCCTCGCTATTGCGATGGCACAATTGGGTGGAATCGGAGTGATTCATAAGAACCTAAGAATCGAGCAACAAGCCGCTGAAGTGGCAAAAGTAAAAAAACACGAAGCAGGCGTGATAAAAGACCCAATAACCGTCACACCTGATACCAGCATTGCTCAAGTGCTTGAAATCACACGTAAAAATCACATCTCTGGCGTTCCTGTAGTGGATGATTCAGGACTGGTTGGTATTGTCACCAGTCGTGATATGCGATTTGAGCGTGTGTTAACGGATCCTGTTTACAATATTATGACGCGCAAAGAAGACTTAGTGACTGTTAAAGAAGGAGCTGAAACAGAAATTGTTAAACAATTATTACACACGCACCGCATTGAAAAAGTGTTAGTGGTCAATGATAGTTTTGAACTCAAAGGGCTAATTACCGTTAAAGACATGCAAAAGTCTAAAGAATTCCCTAATGCCGTAAAAGATGCACAAGAACAATTGATTGTCGCCGCAGCTGTTGGAGCAGGGGGCGATACGCAAGAGCGATGTGCTGCTTTAGTCGCAGCTGGCGTTGATGTGTTGGTGGTTGATACCGCGCACGGACATTCACAAGGTGTACTAGATAGAGTTAAATGGGTCAGACAAAATTTTAAAGACGTGCAAATAATCGCAGGTAATATCACCACAGGCGCAGCGGCATTAGCCTTAGTTGAAGCAGGAGCCGATTGTGTAAAAGTTGGGGTTGGTCCTGGGTCAATCTGTACAACCCGAATAGTCGCAGGCGTCGGCGTTCCACAAATTACAGCCATTGATAATGTTGCCAAAGCCTTAAAAGGCAAAAACATTCCCTTAATCGCTGATGGAGGCATTCGTTATTCAGGGGATGTGGCAAAAGCTATCGCTGCTGGAGCCAGTGTTATTATGGCAGGTGGATTATTTGCAGGCACTGAAGAAGCACCAGGCGAAGTGGAACTATACCAAGGTCGAACCTATAAATCCTACCGAGGAATGGGTTCACTTGGCGCAATGGATTTAGGCTCAAAAGACCGTTACTTCCAAGACGATGTTACCGACAATGAAAAACTCGTCCCCGAAGGCATAGAAGGCCGAGTCGCTTTTAAAGGTGCATTATCACCCGTCGTCCACCAACTCATGGGCGGCCTAAAAGCCTCAATGGGCTATGTCGGTTGTGGCACAATAACCGATATGAAAACAAAACCCGAAATGGTAAAAATAACCAATGCAGGCATGTCCGAAAGCCATGTGCATGATGTTAATATAACCAAAGAAGCACCGAATTATAGGACTAGGACTTAAATATAGTACTGAATGAAAGTATATAAATGTATGATTTAAAATACTATTGTGAAAATTGGTTAGATAATGCCGATTTAGATATTAATATTTATACTAAAGATAAGCAAGAAACTATTGAGCTAATATTTTATGTTGTTGGGTATAGTAAAAAATTAATATTAAATTGTACCAAAGTAGTTAAATACTCACTTGAAAAGGAATCTGATGATTTGCCTTTGTATGCTGTATTTGCTACTCATATAAAACAATATAATCGAGATGATTTGTTAAAATATATTGATTTTGAATTTCATGAAGCATTGAACAGTAAATTATGGTTCATAAGAGTGTTAGAAGGTGATGCTAAAATTGATTTAATTTGCGAAAAACTACAATGGAATATTAAAGATATTTCAGAATCTGAAAGAAAATGGTATAAAAATTAATATTGGTGGGCAATCCTACCCTATAGCTAAATATGATAGTAAGTTGGGCTTGCTCACCAGTAATGTTTAAGAGGTTTTGTTAAGTAGATAGTATAAAAATTGGTGGAAAAACCCACCTTACGGCATTGAATAAAAAGAAACTAATAATGTAGGTTGGTGTTGAGCTTGCGAAACCCAACATTGGCTATATGTAATTTATAAATTGTTGGGTTTCGCAAGCTCAACAGCAACCTACGATAAATAAATATAACGCTCTGAGCCTCTGTGAGAGAATAAATGAACATAAAAAACAATAAAATATTAATCTTAGACTTTGGGTCGCAATTTACCCAATTAATTGCACGGCGTGTGCGTGAGTTGGGGGTTTACTGTGAGGTTTGGCCTTGGGATGTGGATTTTGCGTTGATTAAAGAATTTAATCCAAAGGGCATTGTCTTATCGGGTGGCCCTGAATCGGTGCATTTGGATGATGGTCCGCAGTTGGATGGGAGAATTTTTGATTTAAAAATTCCAGTTCTTGGTATTTGTTATGGAATGCAGGCGATTGCTCACCATTTTGGTGGTTCAGTCGTTCCTAGTGATGAAAAAGAGTTTGGCTATGCACAGGTTGAATTGACAAATAAATCGGGATTATTGCAGGGTTTGTTTGATAAAGAACAGGGTTTTTTAGATGTATGGATGAGTCATGGCGATAAGGTGGATGTGATGCCACAAGGATTTGTTGCCACTTCAAAAACTGCAACCGCTCCTATCACTTCATTTGAAAACGGTGATGCTCAAATCTATGGTTTACAATTTCATGCAGAAGTGGAGCACACGACTCAAGGGCGGAAGATTTTTGAACGCTTTTTGTTTGGTATTTGTGCTTGCGAAAAACTATGGAAAACCGATAATATTATCCAAACGCATATAAAAAGCATCAAAAACCAAGCAGGCAATGACAAGGTGTTATTGGGATTGTCAGGTGGGGTGGATTCGTCAGTTGTGGCAGCTTTATTGCATCAGGCGATTGGTGATAACTTGGTCTGTGTGTTCGTGGATACGGGTTTATTACGCTATAAAGAGGGCGATCAAGTCATGCAAACCATGGCTGATGATATGGATATTAATGTCATTCGTGTTAATGCACAACAAATGTATTACGATGCGCTTAAAGGCGAGAGTGACCCTGAGAAAAAACGTAAAATCATTGGCGGCTTGTTTATCAAAATCTTTGAAGAAGAAGCGCGTAAATTAGACAATGTAAAATGGCTAGCTCAAGGCACAATATATCCCGATGTCATTGAATCAGCCGCTTCAAAAACAGGCAAATCGCATGTGATTAAATCACACCACAATGTGGGTGGTTTACCTGCGGATATGAACTTAAAATTACTCGAACCATTGCGTGATTTGTTTAAAGATGAAGTACGCAAAATGGGCGTAGCATTAGGTTTGCCCAAAGCCATGGTTTATCGTCATCCTTTTCCTGGACCTGGTTTAGGTGTAAGGATTTTGGGTGAAGTGAAACAAAAGTATGCACAAATTTTGGCCAAAGCGGATCATATTTTTATCACAGAATTAGTCAAATGGGATTTGTACGATAAAACATCCCAAGCTTTTGCCGTATTTTTACCCGTAAAATCCGTTGGTGTGGTGGGTGATGCTAGGCGTTACCAATACGTGATTGCTTTGCGAGCTGTTGAAACAATTGATTTCATGACTGCCAGATGGGCACATTTACCCTATGAATTTTTAGAACATGTTTCTACGCGCATTATCAATGAGATAGATAAAGTTTCTCGTGTGGTTTATGACATCTCATCTAAGCCACCTGCGACTATTGAGTGGGAATGATTGAAAAGTAAGGCTTTACAGCAATACCTTAGCACCTATGCTGAGGTTGAGTCTCAACAACTTCAGCACTTTAGCAATCCATACGATTACGTTGTTGTTATTCCCCTTTGTCGCGAAAAATACAATTTCCTTGACTCTGTTTTTAAGTCAATAAAAGACAACTGTTTAATTATTCTGGTGGTAAACTCACCTATTGGTCAGGATGACTGGCAACAAGAAAATCAATTATTAATCGATTATTTGCACGAGAATTGTTTGTCTCAAGTTTGCATCAGTAATAATATTAAATTGTTAAAATACAATGAGTTGCAGGATGTTTTATTGGTGGACAGAAATTCTGATGGATTGCAAATCAACCCAAAAAAAGGCGTGGGCTTGGCGAGAAAAATCGGGGCAGATTGTGCTTTGTCCTTATATGCTCAAGGATTAGTTGAATTTCCATGGATATTTTCAACCGATGCGGATGTGGTTTTGCCTAGGAATTATTTTTC